>DATLWF010000170.1:0-14119 GCA_035576605.1 Blastocatellia bacterium
GTTCGCGGCTCTGGCGCCGATCTCCGGCGGCGCCAACAATCCGGCAGCGATGTCGAAGATCGCGCACGTCCCCGCGCTTGTGGTACACGGCGACAACGATCCAACCGTTCCAGTCGAACGATCTCGCGTCATGGTTGCAACAGGCAAGAAGCTTGGGGCGGAGATCAAGTACCTGGAAATACCGGGGGGCGACCACGGCAGTGTAGTGGCGCCAACCTTCAAGGATGTCTTCGATTGGTTCGACGCGCATCGCCGCAAGACCTCCGAAGCGAAAGCTACCGGGGCTGGTTCAAAGAGCAACTGATCAGTCCACGGTTGTACCTGGGCCGGTAAGTTAAACCGTCTGCCTTAACGAAGCCACGGGATTGGCTCTTGGAGCCAAATCCGTGGCTTCAACCAATTTAGCCGAAAGGCAGAACCTCGAGCGCCGCTTGCGATTCCGTCAAGTTGACGGAACAGATATATTTTCAGAGGTCAATCTGCGTTCGGCCCCGCACCGGCACCAATATCCAGTCAGTAATAATACCGCCAGTTACCGTCGACGACCGCTCGGCACGTACGTTGCCGTGTTGCTCGCGGGCGCTGAACTTAAGTTGACTCTGTAGTTATCCGAACTCGTGGCCGTTGTTGGAGGTCGAGATGGTCAGGCTAAAACGTTCCTCGGTGCTAAGCTGGCTCGTTTCATTCTCACTTCTGGTGGGTTTGTGCGCCGGTATGATGGCGACCGGGAAGGCCTATGCGCAATCTGATAGCAGGGTCGAGAGAGTTCACGCCGGAAATGACCTTACTGATCCATCCGATGAAGACTCGATGCAGGGGGACAAGATGTCTCCGGACTTACGCGAGAAGGTGGATAATGCGATTGCGGGAAATGGTCTCCGCACGATGGCGGCGAGAGACGTCCTCGTTAGGGTAATCGTTCAGCTCAATGAACCGGCGGGCGTCGGACTTAACGGGTTGCTGAATAGCCCCGCAGTGTCGGATAAAGGTCGCTTCGATAACTTCAATGCCAGAACAATCGAGGCTCCCGCATGCCTGGTCAATCAAATGGCCGGCTTTAGGGAAGTGTCATACATCTCCCTGGACCGAGATGTTCAAATGCTCGGCCACGTTGAGAAGACAACGGGCGCAGACGCCATGCATCAACTGAGCGGGAATGGCGGACTCAACGGAACCGGCATCGGCATCGCCGTACTTGATTCCGGTCTCGATAGCGACCACCGCTCGCTTAGGGGCAATGACGTCAGTCGTATAGTAAAGAGCGTCGACTTCACGGGCGAGGGGATAACCACAAGTGACCCATACGGTCACGGCACTCACGTAGCGGGACTGGCGGGCGGTACCGGTGGCTACGGTATCCCGAACGAGTACGAGGGCATCGCGCCCAATGCCAGGCTGATCAACCTTCGTGTTTTGAACTCGCAGGGCACGGGCACTACGTCAGCGCTGTTAAGCGCTCTTGATTGGGTAATGACCAATCGCGCGATCTACAGCATCCGTGTGGTCAACATGAGTCTCGGCGCTTTGTCTATTGACTCTTACCGAAATGATCCCGCGTGCCGGGCAGTGCGCCGCCTGGTTGACGCAGGCATAGTCGTAGTGGCCGCCGCAGGTAATAACGGCAAGAACAATCTCGGGCAAAAACTCTACGGGATGATACATTCACCGGGCAACGAGCCGTCCGCGATCACCGTAGGCGCGACCAACACTTACGCGACCGATGCCCGCGACGACGATACAATCGCAACATATAGCTCACGCGGTCCGACGCGCAGCTACCGGACGGACCCGCTAGGCATCAAGCACTACGACAATCTGATCAAACCTGACCTCGTTGCTCCCGGCAACAAGCTTGTCTCTGCCCAGTCAGAGAACAACCTGCTGGTAGCAACGAATCCACAATTGGACGCCACCAGGACCACTGACGGACAGAGAGACATGATGTTCCTGAGCGGCACCTCGATGGCTACGCCAATAGTGGCGGGTGCCGCAGCGCTTTTGCTGCAGGCCAATCCAAGTCTGAGCCCCAATATGGTCAAGGCGATTTTGATGTATACTGCGCAGCCGTTGGCCGGATTCAATATGCTCGAGCAGGGCGCGGGCGAACTGAACATCGAGGGGGCAGTTCGATTGGCTAAGTTGGTTCGCACCAATCTGACCAATAGCACTCCACTCGGTTCCCCTCTACTGACTTCAAGTACCGCTCCAACCACTCGGTCAACCATCGCCGGACAGACATTCAGTTGGGGACAGGGGATCATAGCCGGATACACTTACGTCACCGGCGGCAATCTCATCAGCC
Organism: Blastocatellia bacterium; assembly: GCA_035576605.1. Classification (GTDB taxonomy): domain Bacteria; phylum Acidobacteriota; class Blastocatellia; order UBA7656; family UBA7656; genus Onstottus_A. The sequence continues at coordinate 2,303 of DATLWF010000170.1, forward strand.
AGTACCAGAAAATCTACGGCCTGGGAATGTTGCTGGGGGACGGTATTGTAATCCGCTACGGCCTGGTGCTGCGTGCTGACAACACCATGATGTCGAGCGGGATGCTCCTGGGTGACTACATTCTCATCAGCAGCGGGATGCTGCTAGGCGATGGCTGGCCATTCCTTACCTGCGGAATGTTGCTAGGCGATGGCATGCTGTTGGGCGACGGGATGTTGCTGGGGGATGGAATGTTGCTGGGGGATGGAATGTTGCTCGGTGACGGAGTGTTGCTGGGAGATGCGATTTCGCAATCAACCGAGGCGACCGTTGATGGCGAGCCTGGGGGCACCATCGAAATAGTGGAGCCTTAAACTATTCTGAAATTCGGCAGGGCCACGGACACCCCGTGTGTGCACCTTATGACTTGGTTTAGCCTAACTAGTAGCGTCAGCGATTCTGGAGAGGAACGATATGTCCTTGCCAGTTGTTGGACAAGCGAGGGCAGCGATGTCGCTTAAGGCTCCTTCAGACGCCGGCAACTGGTTGGCGGTCCAAACGCTGCGCGCCGAGCACGAGGCCGAGGTTCTTGATTTCCTCGCCGCGCGCCCGGTTCACACGGTATTCCTCGCCGGGTTCATACGCGATAACGGGCTGGAGAGCGAACTCAATCGCGGGACCTTCCACGCGTACCGTGACCGGCAAGGAAGGCTCGAAGGCGTCGCCTTGATTGGTCACTTCACACTGGTCGAAGCGCGGAGCGAAGCTGCCCTCGCAGCTTTCGCGGGCCTCGCGCAGGATTGTCACTCCACGCATATGATCCTGGGCGAGAAAGACAACGCAGCCGCCCTTTGGAGCTACTTCGCGCAATCGGGACGCACACCGCGTCGCGTTTGTCGCGAGCTGCTTTTTGAGCAGCAATCGCCTATGGCTCCGCTTGAGCACGTGAGCGGTTTACGCCAGGCTACCAGCGACGACCTCCCGGTTATTTTGCCCTTGAACGCAGAAATGGTCTGCCAGGAAAGCGGAATCAATCCGCTGGAGGTAGATCCGTCGGGCTTCGAACTGCGCTGGCAGCGCCGCATCGAGCAGGGCCGGGTATGGGTGTGGATCGAGAGCGGTCGACTGATCTTCAATGCCGACGTAATGTCTGAAACGCCTGATGTCATTTATCTTGAAGGCATCTACGTTCATCCTGATGAGCGCGGTAAGGGCTACGGCGCGCGCTGTCTTTCGCAGTTGAGCCGCGACTTGCTGCAACGCGCGAAGTCCATATGCCTCCTGGTGAACGAGGAGCATCAACAGTCGCATGCCTTCTATCGCAGCGCTGGTTTCACGCTGAGCGCTTACTATGACTCGATTTTCTTACACCTGAACAACTGAAGAAGGTTTCTGACGGATATGATGTCGAAGGAGCGAACAAATTGGAGTGACGTTTACCAGACCGGGATAAGTGTCGCAGGCATGGTCTTGTGGGTGATTTGCGCAGCACGAATTACCGGCTATGGATGGCGAGATCTATTGATGTTTCTTGCGATCGTGCCGGCGGTTATGTCACTCGGCAGGTTCGTACAGCACTTCCGATTACCGCTGGGCTCAAAGTTCACGAGGGAGAGGATAACCTTCACGCTTTCGGACGGCATCGTCCTCCTCGTGGCGTGCTCGTTTGGACTCGCCCCGGCGGTTCTCATCGCGGGCATTGACGGTTTTACTTCATCTCGGCGCACCGCGCGCCGGCTTTCCAGCAACTTTTTTTCGTCTGCGATGATGTCGCTCGGGGCTGCCGCCGCTGCAATAAGCCTCGGCGCCGTGCTGCACTACGGTTTTGGCGAAGAGATGGGAACTGGTCTCAATCACACTCTGCTTGCGGCGGCAGTCGCGCTGCTGGTCGGCAGCATTGTTCAGATTGCCGTTAACATTGTTCTGTTCTCCACGCTATTTGCATTACGGCAGGACCATCTTGCGGCGGATGTATTTAAGGGGTTTCTCTGGACCGCCCCCATGTTCCTTCCCAACGGCGCCGCTGCCACTCTGATGTACTACGCGCTTCAACAAGATCCAAAGATCATCGTCGTGATAGGCGTCCCTCTTTTTCTGGCGGTATATTTCAGCCAGCGCCAGTATCGAGACGGCGTGCAGAAGCGGATAGCTGTAATGGAGAAGGCGCACCGCGAAACGATCGAAGCGCTGGCCGTCGCGATCAACGCCAAAGATGCAGTGACCCACGATCACGTCGTGCGAGTCCAGATTTATGCCGCCGGGGTCGCGCGAGCACTCGGGTGCGCCTCAGATGAGATCGAAGCGCTCAAGGCCGGAGCGTTATTGCACGATATTGGCAAGATAGCTGTCCCCGACCACATACTCAACAAGCCCGGCAAGCTCACTGCAGCCGAGTTCGAGAAGATGAAGATCCATCCAATCGCCGGCGCCCAAATTCTGAGCCGGGTCGAGTTCCCCTACCCCATTGTCCCGGTCGTCCGACACCATCACGAGCGCTGGGATGGCAATGGCTACCCCGATGGCTTGCGCGGTGAAGATATCCCTCTGACTGCGCGCATACTTTCAGTCGTGGACTGCTTCGATGCGGTGCGCGAAGACCGCCAGTACCGCAAAGGCATGACCCGTGAAGAAGCCATAGACGTGATCATCCGTGGCAGCGGTATTCAGTATGATCCGCGCGTGGTTGGTACCTTTATCTCGTACCTTCCGGAATTCGAAAAGGAGATAAGGGCGCATCGCGGCGCGCCGCTGCCGACATTCGGCATTGAGCCGTCTGAGCAGCTTTCAGAAGCGGCTCGTCGCGTACTTCCGGCGACAGGGCTTGCGGAGGAAGAGGCAGTCAAACCATCCGGCGAAAAGGACTCCGACGAGATGAACGCTTTGTGCGATCTGGCAAGGGCGGTGATAAGCGCGGTAGGCAAGGACGAGATAGTCGAAGCGTTCACCGCGACTTTGAAACCGGTGATTCCATTTTGCACGTGCGCGATTACGCTTGTAGACCCGGTAACCGGGAATAGCTCGGTAACGAATGCAGTCGGAGAAAACTGGATGTCGCTGGTGGGACGCAGTGTCGCGCCCGGCGAGGGCGTGACAGGCTGGGTGCTCGCCAATCGCAAACCTTTTTGTAACGCAGATCCTAAGCTCGATCTTCCGCCGTCGGTCATCAAGCAGTTCCCCGACTACCGCACTCTCGCGGTCTTCCCGATCATCAACGACTCAGTGATGTATGGGGCCGTGACCGTGTATTCGTCGGCGTTAGCGCGATACACGCAAGCTCACCAGAAGCTGATGAAAGAAGCGGTGGGTCTTATGGCGGCCGCGCTTGGCGCCACTCACACGGACGCAACGAAGAAGAGGCAGTCGGCTGATGATGATGGCGTATCGCCCCTTGCCGGGACTGGCTCGTCATTGGGCCTCGGAGAGACAGTGCACGAGCGCGAACTCACCCACTGAAGTAGCGTGGAATTACCAGACACAGACTGAAGTCTGTGCTACATAGTCATCAGCGCCGCGAATATTTCAATCCCATCCCACAGGTTCTGAATCCTCAGGTTCTCGTTTGAGCTGTGTTGATTGTTGTCGTGATTGACGATCGGCACTCCCACCTGGGGAGCTTTTGTTGCGACGTCGATCGCCCACAGCGGACCGCTGCCACCCATAGTCGGGAGCATCACCGGCCTTTTCCCTATCGCTTGCTCGACTGCGCCGATTATCTTCTTCACGATCGGAAGATTCATCGGAGTGCGCACTGCCGGATAACCTTCCTCGCTCACGACGCGGGCGATGAGCGGGTGCTTTAATCGAGTTTCGAGATCCGGCTCGGCGGTCACGACGAAGTAGCCTTGCCTTTTGATGTGCGCGATCAATCGCTCGACCTGGCGGTGGGGCTCGATCCCCTTGACCAACCGCAGATCAACGGTCGCAGTCGCTTCAGCCGGAATTATCGTTCGCGATTGAGGGCCCACGTCTTCGCTGCGGAGTCCGTCGACATTGAGCGAAGGCTCATTGATCAGCTCGGCAAGCGGCCGTCCCGCGCCTTCGGTGCCGGCCAAACCGTATTCTCGCATTAACTCGGAGTCGGCCGACGGCATTTCTTTCAGCGCTTTCTTCTCTTCTTCGCCTAAGGGCTCAGCGCCGTTGTAAAAGCCTTCAATCAACACTCGCCCGCTGTCGTCTTTCATGCTAGCCAGCAGCTTCGCCAATCTCATCGCAGGATTCGGCGACCAGTTGCCATAGTGTCCGCTGTGCAGCGCGCGATTTGCGCCGTAGACCGTAATGTCCACTTTTACGATCCCGCGCACGCCAAAGTAGAGTTGCTGCCGGCGTGATTGATGTACCGGTCCATCCGCGCATATCCACGCGTCCGCGCCAAGCAACGCAGCGTTGCGAGTCACGATGTCTCCCAGATGAGGCGAGCCCGCTTCCTCCTCGCCGTCAAAAAGGAATTTGAGATTCGCCGTAGGATTCGCTCTCAACGTCTTCAGAGCATCGAGCGCCGCGAACATCGCGATGATCGGAGCCTTGTCGTCGGAAGCAGACCTCGCATAGAGCCGCCACTCGGGATCGAACTGCTCGCCCGCTTTTGGAAAAGATATGACTCGTCCGCTCGCTTCAAGCGGCTTATCACGCAGCGTTGGTTTGAACGGATCGGTTGTCCACTTCGACGGTTCCACGGGCTGGCCATCGTAGTGTGCGTAGAAGCCGATCGTTCGCGTCGCCCCGGCTGTTTTCAACTCACCAAAGATCGCAGGCGGCCCGGATCCTTCAAGCAATCGCGCCTGGATACCGCGGCGGCCCATCATATCAATCAGCTTCGCCGCGTTGCGCCTGATGTTCACCGTGTCCGAAGCGACGTTCGGAATCGAGAGCAAGTCCGCGAGTTCACCGATGATCTCCGCCTCGTGTGCCGATCGATAGGCGCGAACGCCGGCAACCGGCGTCTGAGCACGAACAATAGAAAGCATCTGACTCGTGAGTAGAAAGACAATCACGCCAGCTCGAAAAGCGGTTCGCTTCATCTGAGACTCCTATGCAGTGCTTTCTCGAATTACCCTGCTGTAGAGTTCTTCGTACTGCGGAATGATCTTCTCGGTTCTGAAACGCGACACCGCAATCTCACGCCCTCTTCGTCCCAGGCGTTCGCGCTCCGCGTCCTCGCTGAGCACTCGTAGCGACGCTGCGGCCATTCCATCCACGTCGCCGATCTCAAACAAGTAGCCGCACCCTTTGTCCTCGACCAGTTCAGGGATTCCGCCCACGCGAGTTGCTATGACCGGCACTTCGCAGGCCATCGCCTCGAGCGCGGTGAGGCCGAAGGATTCGGACTGGCTCGGCAGCAACAACAAGTCGGCGACAGAGAGGTACTCGCGCACCTGCGATTGAGGCTGCTTGCCAACGAACGTAACTGAGTCGGCAATCCCCAACTTCGCAGCGAGCGCTTCAGCGTCAGCGCGTTCCGGCCCGTCTCCGCACATCACCAGCCTGACGCTGGACTGGCTTCCAGAACCGATTTCAAGATGGTTTATTCTGGCGACTATCTCGATGCAGTCCGTGATTCGCTTGATCGGTCTGAACGTAGAGACGTGAAGAATGATCTTCTCGCCGTTCGGCGCCAGGGAGTTGCGCACCGATTCGCTCGGCTCGCGACGATAGTATTCTGAGTCGATAAAGTTGTAGATCACCTGGATGTCGCAGCCTGTGCAAAACGTATCGTGGGTCGCATCGCGCAGATAGTTGGAGATAGCGGTGACGGCGTCGGACTGCTCTATGCCAAAGCGGGTGATCGGCAAAAAAGAAGGGTCTCGGCCGACAAGGGTGATATCAGTACCGTGAAGAGTCGTGACTACGGGCAGATAACGAGTGGGCTTGAGCATCTCGCGCGCGAGATAGGCGCTCACCGAGTGTGGTATCGCATAGTGCATGTGGATAAGGTCGAGACTTTCGGCGGACGCTACTTCGAGCAGCTTCGATGCGAGCGCGTCGGTATAAGGCGGGTACTCGAACAGCGGGTAGCTCAACATATCGACTGCGTGAAAATGGATACGCTCTCGACACTGCCCGCCGTCTAATCGCATTGGCGGAGCGTAGCTTATGAAGTGGATCGAGTGCCCGCGCTTTGCGAGCTCCAATCCCAGCTCGGCGCCGACCACGCCGCTTCCGCCGTATGATGGATAGCAAGTGATGCCGATGTTCATTCAGTGGTCAGTGGTCAGTGGTCAGTGGTCAGTAGTCAGTTCGCAATCGTGTGCGCTTTCGCAAACAACTGGCCACTGACCACTGACTACTGATCACTGACTATTCACGAGTACATGTTCATCTTTCTCGAGAGGAGCTCGACGGGGTCGTTAACGTTCAGGGCTTCGCGCACGATGAATCCTTCGGCGTGCTCTACCGCGATCAGCGATCCGTAGAATCGCTGCCGCGCTTCAACTCGACGCAGGAACGCTTCGGAGCTGAGATTTGTCTCCGGTTCTTTGCTGTTGGGGTCGTAGAGCTGCGAGCGATAGCGGCTAACCGCTCGATGCTTCTGCTCCGCGAACTCGCTTATGTCGACCACGAAGGTTGGCGCGGCGGTGCGCGGGAACATGAAGTGCGCGACGGTCTGGGGGCGAAATCGCTCCTGGCCCGCCTCGGCGTCGTACTTTGCAAGACCGGCAACGTGAGCGGCCTCGCGCACTATCTGGCTGGTGTGAACGTGATCCGGATGCGGGTCCTCCCAGTAGTGCGTAAAGAGCACTCGCGGGCGGTAGAGGCGAATCTTGCGGACCATCTTGATGCGAGACTCTTCGGTCAGCCAGATATGACCATCTGGAAGTTCCAAATTGTCGCGCACCACCAGCTTCAACTCGCGTGACGCAGCTTCCGCCTCGCGAGCGCGAATCTCTCCCGAGCCGCGTGTCCCCATTTCTCCGCGAGCCATGTCCATTACCCCGACTCGATAACCGAGAGAGGTCAGCTTCAACAGCGTCCCGCCGCAAGCCAACTCTACATCATCGGGGTGCGCGCCTATCGCCAATGCATCAAGTCGCTTTTCGTCGCTCATACTCTTGCTCCTCTTCGGTGAGGTTACGGGCGCACACGGATGGTCGTCAACCACAGGGCGCTTTGATAATCTGGAAGAGCAATGGCAAACCAAAAAGAGACCTCGACGCTCGAGTACCTGTACCTGACAACCATTGGCCGCGTCACCGGCCAGCCGCGCGAGATCGAGATATGGTTTGTCGAATCGGACGGTAAGCTCTACATTCTCGCCGAGCAGTTTCACGACGCGCACTGGGTCAAGAACATCGAGCGCAACCCGCGAGTGAACGTTCGTCTCGGGGCCCAGGGCTTCGAGGCGACAGCTCGAGTGTTAGATGGTGAACGCGATCGGCCGACGTGGCTAACGGTTCAGCAGCTCGCCCGCGAGAAGTATGGCTGGGGCGACGGGCTGCCGGTCGAAATCGCTCGTGATGCGTGAAACGTGAAGCGTGAAACATGAAGCGTGAAAATGTGACGCAGGCTCGTGGTCGGGAAGGGTGGCTTGCCCTCGCCCATGTCAAAGAGTCAACTTACTTGCGGGAGCAGCGGGAGCAGCGAGGACAGCGGGAGCAGCGAGGACAGCGGGAGCAGCAGGGCGGCGGTAGCAGCGGGGGCAAGCCACCCTTCCCGACCACGAGCCTGCTTCGCACTTCTCGCATCACTCATCACGTTTCACTCATCACGTTTCACTCATCACGTTTCACAACATCACGTTTCACGCATCACTCATCACCTGTCGCCTGTCCCCCTTCACAAATCAGAGCGCGTCGGTCAAAATGTAATGGACGCGAATTCTTGCTCGCTACTGCGGTTGGTTTGATGATCAATCAACGCTCAAAGGAGGAATAAATGGCTGACGTACTTCCAGAGAAATACCTCGACCTTTTTCAGAAGAAGGCATTCGCACACCTGGCGACGTTAAATGCCGACGGCACCCCGCAAGTGACGCCGGTATGGGTGGATTACGATGGATCCCACATACTGGTCAACTCGGCCCGTGGACGGCGGAAGGACAAGAACATGGAGCGCAACCGCGCAGTCGCGCTATCGATACAAGACCCGGATAACCCTTATCGCTATATGGAAGTGCGCGGTCGCGTTGAAGAGATAACCGAGGAAGGCGCCGATCAGCACATCGACAAAATGGCGAAGAAATACATGGGTGTCGATACGTATCCCTACCGTCAATCAAGCGAAGTGCGGGTGCTCTATAAGATCAAACCCGAGCACACGTCGAAGATGGGATAGGTTCAATAAGTCCCATTGGTCCTATTCCGGATTTCAATACGCAATTCGCCGAGTCGGGGGCGGTTCGACCAACCGATCCACGCGTACACGCGCATCGACTACGATCGCTCCCTTCTCGAGGACCTTTACAGGGTTCGCATCCATCTCCTGGATCTGCGGGCATGTCTCGAGCAGCGCGGAAACTCGCAAGATAATCTCCGAGAGGGCGGTCTCGTCTGCAGGGGGCGATCCGCGGTAGCCTCTCAGCAACGCCGAGCCTTTTACTTCATTTATCATCTCCCGTACGTCGGCGCCGGTCAACGGGTTGATGCGAAACGCCACGTCGTTCAGCAACTCGACCAGGATTCCACCGCTGCCGTACAACACCAAAGGCCCGAACGTCATATCAAGCGTCGCTCCAACGACTACCTCCACTCCGCCTGCCACCATCTCCTGGACGATCACGCCCGTGAGGTCAGCTCCCATCCGCGTCGCCATGTCGTCATACGCATGTCGCAGCGCAGTTTCGTCAGTCAGGTTGAGCGCGACGCCGCCGACTTCCGTCTTGTGAATGACTGCCGGGCCGGTGGCTTTGAGGGCTACCGGAAAACCTGTCTTCGCGGCCGCCTTCAATGCATCGTCAATCGTGGACACCAGCCGGGACCTCGCGACTGGAATGCCCACTGCGCCAAACAACTCGCCGATCTCGACCGGGCTGAGCCATCCGCCGCCGCGCACAAGCGCCTTTTCAACGACCGCTTTCGCATCGTCGCTGCGGATGTCATCGAATGTTGGCACGGTTCCTGAAGGCTTGCGGCGCCATTCGCCATAAGCAGTTACTTTCGCAAGCGCTGAAGCAGCAGACTCGGGAAATCCGTAGCTGGGAATGTTGCGAAGAATGTCAGGCGCGCCTTTCGCGCTCATGAAGTTTGCGAGCACCGGCTTGCCCCTGGCGTCCTTCGCTCCTTCCACAATCGCAGCCGCGACCGCTTCGGGATCGGTAACCAACGGCGGGATAAAGATCACAATAAGCGAGTCGACGTGTTCATCCGCGAGCAACGCCCGAATAGCCTTGAGAAAATGCTCCGGGCTTGCCGACGCAATCATATCCACGGGGTTGGCTACGCTGGCAGTCGCCGGGAGGAACGACCTGAGTTCGGCAATCGTCGCGTCTCCCAGCATAGGCAGTTCGAGGCCCTGGGCCTCACAAGCGTCCGCCGCGAGAATTCCAGGACCTCCTGCGTTTGTCAGTATTGCGACGCGACCTCCTCCAGGCACTGGTTGATGCGCCAGCAGATTCGCTACATCGAAAAGCTCCTCGAAGGTGTCTGTGCGTATGATTCCAGCCTGGCGGAACAACGCTCCGGCTACCGCATCCGTTGTCGCAAGCGCGCCAGTGTGTGACGAAGCCGCGCGAGCGCCTGCGCGCGAGCGGCCCGACTTGACGACGACGATCGGTTTGTTTTGCCCGATTCGCTTTGCGATGCGCCCAAACTTTCTTGGATTGCCGAAGCTCTCAAGGTAAAGCAGGATCACGTCGGTGCGCGGGTCTTCGGCCCAGTATTGAATCAGGTCGTTGCTCGAGACGTCCGCTTTGTTGCCCACCGAAACGAAAGTCGAGATGCCCAGGTTCAACCGTCGCGCGTAATCGAGAATCGCGAGCCCCAGAGCGCCGCTCTGAGTGGACATTGCGACGCGGCCTTCGGGCGGATACACCGGCGAGAAAGTCCCGTTCAGGGCCACCGCCGGGTCGGTGTTGATGATGCCCATGCAATTGGGACCGATCATGCGAACGCCTGCGTCTCTCACTTTTTCAACGAGGGTGGCCTCGCGCGCGCGGCCTTCAGCTCCGGTTTCCGCGAAGCCGGCGCTGATGACCACGATTCCGTGCACGCCTTTTGTAATGCAGTCGTCGACAACGGCGGCGGCGTCATCGGCCGGCACGACGACAATTGCAAGATCGACTTCGCCTGGAATATCAGTGACTCGCGGATAAGCGGTCACCGATCCAACTACGCGAGCCTTTTCGTTGACCGGATAAACGACGCCTTGAAAGCCGGCGGCCACGAGATTGTGAAAAACTTCAGCGCCGATTCCTCCGCGCTTGCGTCCCGCGCCGACGACGGCGATCGATTGAGGCTCGAAGAACGCCTTCATTGATGCGCGCGCCGCGCTCTGGGACCGAAGCGCGGCTTTCTCTTCGTACTCCAGAGTCGGAGTGATCGGAAAACTCACCTGGAAGACTCCGCCATCGAGCCTGCGTTCGACCGCGAAGCCTGTATGCATGAACACGTCCATCATCTTGCGGTTGTCGCCGAGCACATAAGCATCGAATGTCATGACGCCCTTTTCTCGCGCGATCTCAGCGAGGCGTTCGAGCATGCGAGTAGCGATGCCTCGTCCCTGCAACGCGTCTTCTATGAGAAAAGCAACTTCAGCGCGGTCGTGAGCTTTTTCGTCGCGGTAATAGCGAGCGACGCCGACTAGCCGCCCTGCAAGCTCGCCGATCAGCGCGAAGGTGTCGTTGTAGTCGACGGTGGCGAGCACCCTGGCTCTCTCCTCGCTCAGGTCAGGCAGCGGGCTGAAGAAACGAAAGTAGACGCTGCGTGGCGAGAGTCGCTTATGGAATTCCAACAACGCATTAACGTCGTCGGGTTTGATCGGGCGGAGGTGGAGGGTCGATCCATCGCGCAATAAGATGTCGGATTCATAACGAGCCGGATAGTCACTCATTCGTCAGTGATCCTTTCGGGGACGCGGGGAACTGGATGCTTGATCCCAGAAGCGGTGCATACAAGCATATCCTAACCGGAGTGCTCAATGGATGGAAATGCGGCGTTATGTGGATGGAATCTGCGGCGGTGTGTGGATGGAATCTGCGGCGGTGTATTGATCTGATTGTCGATTACCTGTGACAGTTCGCGAGGTCCACCGCGTAGCGGTGACCTATCGATAGTGAGAGGGTTGGCGCGCGGTCCTGGCCGCGTAGCGGCCACCTATAAACAGAGCGCGAGAGCACATCGGGGAAAGCCCACCGTTGTACGGATCAGGTGGCCGCTACGCGGCCCGGACCGCGCCAACCTCGCTCGCTATCGATAGGTCACCGCTACGCGGTATATCTCGCGGTGGTTCGGATTGAATCTGCGGGTGCGGTTGAATAACGCACCGGGAGGACAAAGAGGCGATAAACAGCCGCTCTACTGTGGGATCAGCTTATACACCGTGCCTTTGTAAACGATAATCGCGCGCTCGGCCGGAGTGAAGCGCTCCATAATAGATCTCAGGCCGGCGCGTTTGCTGATTAGTTCCTTGTAGGTATTGCTGTCGCGGATGATCGTGACGACCGGCAAATCCTTGTTAGGGTCGAACTCCTTGTCGGTCCACGCGCCGTCTCTGAACGAGAACTTCTTGCCCTTGAATTCCTTTTGTTCCGCCCGAACTGATTCAGTGCCGGCATTGGTGTCACGCAACGAGAGTTTGGCCGGGGATCGCTTCATAGCTCCGCGCGCTGCTTCTGAAGTCGAAGGTGGAGATGGAGGCGCTGCGGCCTCTTCGGCTCTTGCCGTCTTTTCCTTCTCGTTGCTCTGCTGA
>DATLWF010000171.1:0-12519 GCA_035576605.1 Blastocatellia bacterium
CATTCGAGGTGGGCGGCCTGTTGTTCGATCTCCGGCGAAGTTTCTTCTTTGATGGCGGCGACGACCACCTCTACGCCCCGATCGCGGGCGCCTTCGAGCACTAGAAAAGGAAATCGCCCGTTACCGGCTATCAATCCGTACTTCATCGTTAGTCAGGTATAAGTGGCCCGCTTTGCGTCTTTGCGGATCTTGAAGTCTTTGCGCGAGACCTGACTTAGGCCGGAAAACCAAATATGAGGTTACGCGCAAAGACGCAAAAGGTCCGCCAAGAAGCAAAGAATGGGCAGCTTGCAGGACACTCAAAACGCGACCCACGTTCCGGCTCCAGTTCGCGTCGCCTTGCGATATAAGTAATCAGCCGACGCCAAATCTTCGACCGCCAGCCCAAGCGACTTGAAAAGCGTGATCTCTTCGGGTGACGTGCGGCCTCGCTTCTCGCCAATCAACAATTCCCCAATCTCTCCTTTTATGTGGTCCGGACCGATAGCCCCTTCGCGAAGAGCAAACAAGTAATCGCCGCCTTCGTTGATTGTTGATTCGCGTCGATCGACAAACAAACTGGCGCCGGCCATCGTTACGCTGTCCACTTCTCGTGTCGTAGGAATACTCGAGCCCACGACGTTCAAGTGAGCACCGGGTGAAATCCATTCGAGCATAACGATCGGCTCGGCGGCCGTCGTAGCAGTGACGATCAAGTCTGCGCCGCGAACTGCGGCCTCGACGCTCTCGACAGGCTCAATCGGAAACGAGTATCGCCGGCCGAACTCTTCGGCAAACTTCCTTGCGTTCTCGACCCTGAGGCTTGCGACTCGAGCGCGTTTGATCGGACGCACGCAAGCCATTGCCTCGATGTGCGCGCGAGCCTGCACCCCCGCTCCGATGATGGCAAGCTCACTCGCATCATCGCGCGCCAGAAGCCGGGTCGCCACGCCCGAGACTGCCGCGGTGCGAATCGCCGTAATCGCCGACGCATTCATCAACGCGGCCAACTCCCCGGTTTCCCCGCTGAACAGCATCACGCTTCCCTGATGCGAGTCCAAGCCCTTCGCCGGATTTCCCGGAAAGAAGCAGACGGTCTTCACTCCGTATGCCGCCCGCTCGCCCGACCGATACGATGGCATCAGGGCCATATCCCCCTCGGCATGGGGCGGCGTGATGACCATTCGCAGTGGTTGATACACCTTTCCCCTGGACAGGTCTGCGAGGGCCTCAGCCATAATCGGTATGCACTCGCTAACAGGAAGAAGCTCTTCGACTTCCGTGTGCGTCAGAATCAGGATCTTCATCACTTAGTCACTCCTCGCTTGGAGCCTTCGATGAACGCGATCATGTAATCGATTTCGGGCCAGCCACTGAGTTCCCGTTTGATCACTTCGACGGCCTGGCTGGTGTTAAGTTTCGCGGCAAGCAGCAATCGAAATGCGTGAGTGATGCGGCGTATCTCTTCGTTGCTGAACCCGCTTCGTTTCAGACCCAGCGTATTCTGACCGTAGCATCGCGCGTGATTCCCAACCGTGCGAGCGTAGGGCAGCGCGTCCTTGACTACAACCGAATAGCCTCCGATGAATGCGTGTTTTCCGACCCGGCAGAATTGATGTATGCCCGTGTAGGCACCCAGCGTAGCGTGATCTTCGACGATCACGTGACCGGCGAGCGTCGCACCGTTCGCGAAGATTGCGTGACTGCCGATGCGGCAGTCGTGTGCGATGTGGGCTTGAGCCATGATGAGACAGTCGGACCCGATCTCAGTCAGGTTGCCTCCGCTCTCGGTTCCGCGCTGAAGAGTGGTGAACTCACGAAAGGTGTTTCGTTCGCCCGCGCGCAAAAAACTCCGCTCGCCTCGATACTTCAAATCTTGCGGCGCCTGACCGGCAGACACAAACGGGTAGAAGACCGATCCGCTCCCGAACTCAGAGGGTCCTTCAATCACACAGTGGCTGGCAATTCGAATGTCGTCATGCAATGTCACGTCGTCGCCGATGATCGAGTAAGGCCCGATAACCACGTTGCGTCCGAGTTCTGCCTTCGAGCTGATGATCGCTGTGGGGTGAATGGACACTTCGCTGCGCTCCTACACTTGTTCGACTGGAGTGAAGGCGGCAGCGCCGCTGATCTGATCGCTGCGCGCAACGATGCTGCGGTCAACCAGAGCGGATGAGATTTCAGCTTCGGCGACGAGCTGTCCATCGACGTAGGCTTCGCCCCGGAGCTTGATGTAACGCGGCCTCAGCTTAAGCACTGTCAGCTCGAGCCGCAACTGATCGCCCGGCACTACGGGGCGGCGGAACTTCGCGCCGTCGATTCCAGTAAAAAACACGAGTTTCGTTTCACGATCGGGAAGGCTCGCAAGCATCATCACACCGGCGGTCTGAGCCATCGCTTCGACGATCAGCACGCCCGGCATCACCGGTGCGCCCGGGAAATGCCCGGCGAAGAAGGGTTCGTTAAGTGTGACGTTCTTTACTCCAACTACGCGCTTGCCCGGCTCATAGTCGACTATCCGATCGACCAAAAGAAACGGATAACGATGAGGCAAGATCGCCTGGATCTGGGTTATATCCAGTAGTGTTTCCATAGGCTCCAGCGTAGCTCGACTAGCTCAAGTTTGATTTGGCGTCACTCAGCACTCTGTCCGGATGGCCCCGTTAGGCCCTCAACAATTCTCTCAAGATGCTTCAGGCGGTCTACTATGCCAGGCAGCTTCGAGTATAGCACCTGCGAACGACGCCACGCATTGTAGTCCTGAGCAGGCATTCCCGCCACAACGGCGCCCGCGCGGACGTTCTTGGTCACCGCTGTTCGCCCCGTGAGCGTAGCGCCGTCACCTATCGTGGTGTGCTGGTTCGTTCCTACCTGTCCGGCTATCACGCAACGCCGGCCAACCCGAGTGCCGCCCGAAAAACCTGCCAGCGCCGCAACGACTGTGTCTTCGCCGATCTCGCAGTTGTGACCGACTTGAACGAGATTGTCGAGCTTGACTCCGCGGCGCAGCACGGTGTCGCCGAAACCGCCCCGATCGATCGCACAGTTGGCTCCGATCTCGCAATCGTCTTCTATCAGCACGCGGCCGAGCTGAAGCAGTTTGACCTGATGTCCCAGTTCGTCGGGCACGAAGCCGAATCCATCCGCGCCGATCACCGTTCCGGCATGAATGATGACTCGGTTTCCTATTTCGCATTCGCGGTAGATCGACACGTTCGCATGGACGACGGTGTCGTCACCGATGCTGCATCGATCCCCAATCACGACTCCTGGATTTAAGGTCACGCGATTGCCGATCACCGCATCTCGTCCGATCGTAACGCGTGGATGAATTGACAGGTTCTCGCCAAACACTGTGCCGCGTCCGGCGATCAGGTCGCCACTTATACCGAGGGGTTCGTATTCGGTCTTGTGCAGCGCTTCAATTGCTTTCGCAAACGCAAGCTTCGGATCACGGGCTACCAGGAGATTTCCGGACGAAGCCGTGATCGGCGCGGATACGATGACTGCGGTCGCGCGAGACTCGTTTACGCGAGCGACAAAAGCAGCATCCAGCGCGAGAGTCACGTCTCCCGCCGACGCGAGCTCGAACGGGCGGGCACGAATGACCTCGACATCCGGCTCACCCATCAGGTCGGCGTTGATCAGTCGTGCAAGCTCAGCCAGCTTAGTCATAGGGTTGCGCTCCTGCTTTGCGGAGCGGAAAGTTTCCCATGTCTGCAGGCCGCCGAGCAACCGGCAATTCGCAACCAACCTCCGCCGTGGCAACTTATGAGAATTGTTACGCCAGGGGAGATGTGCACCAGACAGTAATCGCACAGACCCACCGCTTCGCGAGTGGGTACGGCTAAGGTCTGACGCACCAGGCTAATCATAGATTCATCGAATCGTAGAACCTGAATCGTAGAATCTTGACTCAGAAAAATTGCATATGTTAACTTGCGACTTCTCTTGAGTCTCGTTAATCTCGATACTGCTGGAATCAATTCGTTAGTTCCCTTGTAGAGGCGATCATAACTCCGATGTTGAAGCGCACACCGCTGTACGAAGCCCACGTTTCAATTGGCGCTCGAATGGTTGAATTCGCTGGATGGGAGATGCCGGTTCAGTACGCCGGTCATGTCCAGGAGCACATGGCCGTTCGCCAGGCAGCCGGGCTCTTTGATGTCTCACACATGGGCGAGATCGAGATCATAGGCGCCAATGCACTGGCTCTCGTTCAACGTATCAGCACCAATGACGCGTCCAAACTTGAGGATAACCAGGTTCAGTATTCAACGATGACCAATGGGGCTGGCGGAGTGATCGACGACCTGCTGGTCTACCGGCTAAACGCCGACTATTTTCTGCTGATCGTCAACGCCGGCGGCACCGATTCGGACTTCGAATGGATCGGAGAGCACGCCGGCTCGTTGAACGTGGAAGTTCACAACACGAGCCACGGGTTTGCGCTGCTGGCGCTGCAAGGGCCTCGCTCAGAACGGATCCTGCAAGAGCTGACGGATCACATGCTCGATCGAATACCGTACTACTGGTCGCAGCGCGTCCTGGTAGACGGGGTCGATTGCCGAGTATCTCGCACCGGATACACGGGCGAGGACGGATTCGAGATACTGTGCAAAGCAGCCGACGCTCGGCACCTTTGGAACCGGCTGCTGGTGACCGGCAGCGATCGCGGACTCATTCCTTGCGGGCTGGCTGCTCGTAACACGTTAAGGCTTGAAGCTGCGTACCGCCTCTACGGCCACGATATGGATCAGACAACAACGCCGCTCGAGGCCGGACTCGGCTGGGTGGTGAAACTCGCAAAAGGGCACTTCATCGGGCGCGACGCGCTGCTCAAGCAAAAGGAAGAAGGATTGAAGCGCAAACTCGCAGGCTTCGAAGTGCTCGATCGCGCGCCGGCTCGTGACGGTTATCCGATAGTGATCGGTGATAGCCAGGTCGGCGCGGTCACCTCGGGAAGCCCTGCGCCGTACTTAAAGAAAAACATCGGATTAGCTTATCTTCCTACCGAGCATGCCGTGGTAGGCTCCGAGTTTTTTGTCGTCATCCGCGGACGGAATGTTCCCGCTCGGGTCGTCGAAACGCCCTTCTACAAGCGCGAAAGAAAATTTGATTGAAGGATGATCGGGTGGGACCCGGGTTCAAAGTCGAAACTCGATTAACGGAGAGAAACAGATGGCAAATACACCAGAAGATCTCAGCTACACCAAAGACCATGAATGGGTCCGCGCCAAAGGTGAGCAGGCGACCATTGGTATCACCGATCACGCCCAACAGCAACTCGGCGATGTCGTCTATGTAGAGTTGCCGAAGGTCGGCGATAAGTTCGAGGCGTCTGAGCCATTTGGCTCGGTCGAGAGCGTCAAGGCAGTGAGCGAGGTTTACATGCCGCTTGGTGGCTCGGTCATCGAGGTCAACGAGAGCCTCAACGATTCGCCCGAGCAAGTCAACGAAGACCCCTACGGCGACGGCTGGATGATTCGAATTAAGATCGACAACCCTGCACAGGTCGACGCCCTGTTGACCTCCATCGAATACGAAGACTACATCAAGGAAGAAGCGGCAGAGTAATCGCCAATGAGATATATTCCGAACTCGCCCGGCGAGCGCCGCTCGATGCTGGCAGACATCGGGCTCGAGCGCATCGAAGACCTCTTCGATCAGATCCCGGAACAACTAAAGCTCAAAGAAACCATGGGCATCGGCGACCCCATGAGTGAACCTGAACTGCTGGAATACTTTCGCCGCCTGGCTGCCGAGAACGCAATCGACTACCAGACCTTTCTCGGGGCGGGGGCGTACTCACATTTCATACCGGTGATCATCGACTCGTTGATATCGCGCGCTGAATTCTTCACCGCGTACACACCTTACCAGCCTGAGCTGAGTCAGGGGACATTGCAGTACACGTTCGAATACCAGACGATGATCTGCCAACTCACCGGGATGGAAGTGGCCAACGCGTCTCTTTATGACGGCTCGACCGCCGTCGCGGAGGCGGTGCTGATGGCCAATCGCGTCACTCGCCGGAGCAGGTTCATCATCGCCGACACCGTCCATCCTCAGTATCGCGAAGTTGTCTCGGCTTACACGAAGAACCTCGGATTGAGGATCGAACACGTTGATCACCGCGAAGCGGGCACGCTTGATCCGGCCTCGATGGGAATCGACAAGGACACTGCCGCCGTCGTCGTCCAGTCACCAAACTTCTTCGGCTGCGTCGAGGATCTCGCGGCGATTGGCGAGGCCGCGCACGACGCAGGTGCTTTGTTAGTGGTGGCCATAACCGAGCCGTTGAGTCTCGGCGTTTTGAAGCCGCCCGGCGAATGTGGAGCTGACATCGTCGCCGGGGAGACTCAATCATTCGGCATACCGCTGAGCTATGGCGGTCCTTACTGCGGGCTGTTCGCGACGCTTGATAAACACGTGCGACAGATGCCGGGGCGCCTGGTCGGCGAAGCTCGGGACAACGAGGGCCGGCGCGGCTATGTACTGACGTTGTCAACGCGCGAACAACACATTCGGCGTGAGAAAGCGACTTCCAATATCTGCACGAACCAGGGGCTGTTTGCGCTGATGACGACGGTATATTTGTCGACAATGGGCAAGCGCGGAGTTCAAGAGGTCGCGCGGCAAAACCTGCAGAAGGCGCATTACGCCGCATCTGAGATCTCGAAAATCGGCGGGTTCGACCTGATGTTTCCCGCTCCCTTTTTCAACGAGTTCGTAGTGCGCACGCCCGGACCGACGACCGGGGTGATGAAGCGGCTGCTCGAGAAGAAGATAATCGGCGGCATCGCGCTACAGCGCTACTATCCTGCGATGACCGACTCGATGCTGGTGTGCGTGACCGAGACGGCGAAGAAAGAAGCGATCGATAGGCTGGTGGACGCGCTCTCTGAAATTTGAGTTTCAAGCCGGAACAAATGACAGAATGAAGGAGGCTTATCATGCCAAATCTACAACACCTTGGAGTTGGCGGCTGGATTTTCATAATCGGCGCCATCATATACGTTGTCAACCTTTTGCTTGGCTTCGCGCGGCGTGGCAAGGCGCTGCCATTTGATGGAGTGGGGCTGATGGTACTTGGAATAGGCATCGCCGCTTTCCTTAAGGGATAAACGCTCATTTCGAGCGCAGTGTGTGAAAACTGAAAGAATGAGTAAGACCAGAATCAAGAAAGCAACAACACACGTAGTCCAAAACGAAGGGCTTCTGTTTGAGGAGTCGCGCGTCGGTCGAATCGGCTACTCAATTCCCAAGCTCGACGTGCCCGAGGAATCTGAGCATCGACTGATCCATCCGCGATTGCTTCGCGATGATGACCTCGACGGCATGCCCGAGCTTTCTGAGGTCGATGTGATTCGCCATTTCACCCGGCTTTCGACATGGAACTACTGCATCGATCACGGGCTCTATCCGCTAGGCTCGTGTACGATGAAGTACAACCCTCGGATCAACGAGAAGGTCGCTCGTATCGACGGCTTCGCCAATCTCCATCCGCTCACCCCTGCGCCCCTCGCTCAAGGTGCGCTTGAAGTAGTCTTCCGCATCGAACGGTGTCTTGCTCAGATAACCGGGCTTGCGGAAGTGACCACTCAACCGGCGGCCGGCGCCCAGGGCGAGATGACCGGTTTGATGATGATTCGCGCGGCACTGACTGAGCGGGGCAATCCTCGCAAGAAAGTCCTCATCCCGGACTCCGCACACGGCACAAATCCTGCCTCGGCGGTCATCTGCGGCTACACAGTGGAAACGGTGCCATCCAGATCCGATGGGCTCACAGATCTTGAAGAGCTGCGCCGTCATATGAGTGAAGACGTCGCCGCTCTAATGCTGACGAACCCGAACACACTTGGGAAGTTCGAGCGAAACATCCAGGAGATTTGCGGCATCGTCCACGAGCGCGGTGGATTCGTCTACATGGACGGCGCCAACATGAATGCGCTGGCCGGCGTGGCAAGGCCCGCCAGCTTTGGCATCGACGTGATGCACCTCAACCTTCACAAGACTTTCTCGACGCCACACGGCGGTGGCGGTCCGGGCGCCGGTCCGGTTGCGGTGACCGCCGAACTTGAGCCGTATCTTCCCTTCCCCCGAATCGCACGGGACGAGGACGGCGCTCTTACTCTTGACTTCAACCGCCCGAGGTCCGTCGGCCGGGTGCGGGCGTACTTCGGGAACTTCGGCGTGCTGGTTCGGGCGCTAGCGTACATTCTGACACACGGCGATCAGGGCTTGCGCGAAGCGACTGAGACAGCGGTGCTGAACGCGAATTACCTTTCCGAACACTTGAAGGACACTTATGACGTTCCATACCCGGGACGAGTAATGCACGAAGTGGTCTTCTCCGACAGGCGCCAGCTCAAACACGGGGTGCGTAACGCTGACATCGCCAAGCGGCTGATTGACTACGGCTTTTATCCCCCGACTATGTCGTTCCCGTTGATCGTGAGTGGCGCATTGATGGTCGAGCCCACCGAAACCGAAGGCCGCGAGGAGCTTGACCTGTTTATCGACGCAATGAAGTCCATCGCGGCTGAAGCAGCCGAAGACCCGGAGCTACTAAGGCACGCTCCTCTCACTACGAAAGTCGGCCGCCTCGATGAGGTCGCCGCCGCCCGCAAGCCAGTGCTCAGGTGGCGCCCCGGTGCGGGCGAAAACCGTGCCGGCGGTAAGTCTGCATAAATTGTTGGCTAACTTACAGCTGTTGTTCCTGCTAAATTCATATCGATCTCACGTGATAATAAGAGAGGTACCGAAATGACCAGAGAGAGCCTCGAAGAACTTCGCAAGCGCCTGCTTGGCCAGCAGAGCGTACAACAGATGATCCAGATCCGCGCTTATGAGATATACCGGATGCGAGGCGGTCACCCCGGAGCGGAGGCCCAGGATTGGTTTCACGCAGAAGGTGAAGTCCTCGCCTTTCTCATAGCCCATGAATCTGCCCGAGAGGATGATAAACAGGGCGCGGAATCTGCGGACGCAGCGTCTGCCTCGGCGACTCAGCCGTCGGCGCCCGCAACCAGGAAGTCCGGGGCGCGCGTGACCGCTAACCCCGCCAAGGCCAAACAGACAGCGCCAAAGAAGACCGCGCCAAAACGAGCCACACCCTCGAAATCGGCAGAGTCCAGGTCTAAAACCAAGCGAACCAACAAGAAATCGAAAAAGGATGAAACTGCGGAGTAAGCGCGAGCTTCACATGCGATTTGTCTTAGTTTCAGGGCAGTCGGGCGGCCGAACTCTGAACGGAACAGTTTAGACACCGCGGATGAGACTTCTCTTAACGTAGGCGCTGAACGGTACATCGCTCGAACTTCAGTGGGTCTACTTCTTCGGTGCGTAGTAGGCGTCACGAGTGCGCGCGGAATAGCCGGGCCGGGCGAGAAAAACCTTGATGTGCCGAAGGCGCCCGTCGTGTTCAAGGTTCTTCGGAATGTAGGTGATGATGTATTGATTCTTCAGCTCGCGAGCCACCTGGCCGTAGACGTCTTTCATTTCCTTGTCTTCCAGCGGCGAGAATATCCGCCCTCCGGTTCGCTCCGAAAGATCTGTCATTATCCGCTCGGCTCGCTCGAAACGTTCAGCGTAGACATCCGCTTGCTGAGCGGTTCCTCCGCCGAACACACGACCGGCCTTGCCCCGATACCTGTCCAACTCGTGGATGAACGCGCGCGCCTTGCTTATGACGTAGACGACCGCGCCAGACTTGATGATCGACGTGAGCGCCTGCTCGTACGTGACCTTGCTTGAGGTGTCATCGCCATCGGTCAGGAGGATGATCGCCTTACGCCCTTCGACCTTTGCCAGTTGTTCATCGGCCGCCGAAAACACCGCATCATAAAGCGCGGTGCTCCCATAGGTGAAGCTTCCCTGTTTTGTTTGAACCATCCCCGGCTTGAACCGCCACGACAGCGCGTGTCGAACGTCATCGCCTTTCGCGGTCCAGTCTTGAATCAGCTCGACGTTTGTGTGGAACTCGATGACTGAAATCTTGTCCTCGGGTCCAAGCTGACCCACAAAGTGCATGGCTGCGTCTCGCAACGAGTTGATCTCTGAGACCACGGATCCCGATGCGTCGAGCATCAGCACCACGTTCACCGGCACGCTGCTAATCAGGAAGCTGGCGATGTCCTGCCGCTGGCCGTCCTCAGCGACTATGAACTCATCTTTTATCAACTCAGTCGCCTGGTGTCCGTAGGAGTCCAGGACGGTGACATTAAGCAGCACTTCTTCGGCACGCAGTCGTATGGCTTCGTCCTGACCGGGCTGTTGTCCCGTAGCCGGCTTCCGCCCGCTCTGAGGATGAACCGGGATTATCAACAGAAGAGAAACCACAATCGACCCGCAGACTCGTCGTAGAGCTTTCTCAGGCTTTGGTATGAGTGACATCTATATCAAGTATAGCGGAGGCGAGTCACATCCGAAACCTGATGCAACGAGCCAGTCAAACTCCGGATTGGCCGGCAATGCGGCGATGAACCGCAGTGGCCATTGGCCTGGTGAATAGAGCGACCATTACGGCTGTGCCGTTTTCGTTCAGCCCGGGCCCGAACCGTCCACTTATCGGACAATGAAGCAACCGAAATTCGCGGCATTCGAATTGATGGCCAAGATTGATCCTGAGGTGGCCGCGGCGCCGAGAGGAGGTCAGCGGGAGGACGCCAACGGTGCTGGTTCCGCGATCCGAAGAGTCATCGACTTTGAAATCTCGGCGGTCTGAATGAACCGAACTGAAAGATTGCAGCAGACTGGGATTCGGCGAGTAGGAACGAAGAACCATTTTCGCTATGTCACAGCCGACGGCGGGAAGGTGAGTCGGATCGATCTTGCAAGAATTGAGGCTCTCAAAATTCCGCCGGCCTGGACCGACGTCGCGATCAATCGGGCTGCGGGTGGAATGCTGCAAGCCGCGGGAAAGGATGCCGCCGGGCGCTGGCAATACCTCTATCACCAGCAACACATCAAGCGAAGAGAACAGAAAAAGTTCAAGCGGTTAGTAATATTCGGCAAAGCCGTTCCGAAAATGAGACGGATCGTCAATCACAATCTGAGAAAGAGAGACTTAGGTCGCGACCGGGTAATGGCCTGCGTTCTGCGAATCCTGTCGACGTGCTTTCTGCGCGCCGGCAGCCAGGTCTATGCCGATGAAAATGGCAGTTATGGCTTGGCGACCCTCCGACCAAAACACGTTCACGTTCGCGGTGATGTTGTCGAATTTGACTTTCCTGGAAAGTCGAAGGTATTCCAGCACAGACAACTGCGGGATCGACCGGTCGCGCGAATCGTTCGCGAGTTGTTGAAGCATCGCGCGCCGGAAGTGTTCAAGTATCAAAACGGTGATGGCCGCTTTGTTGACGTCAAGCGAAGAGACATCAATCAGTACATCAAAGAAGTAATGGGTGAGCGTTTTACATCTAAGGATTTTCGTACCTGGGCCGGAACTTTGATGTGTGCTTGCGCCCTTGCTCGCGTGGGTGCGGAGGTCCGAGAACCGGCGGTGTCAAAGAAGCGAAAAGTGGTTCAGGCGATCAAAGAAACGGCAGAAATCCTCGGCAACACTCCAGCCGTTTGCCGATCCGCTTACATCTGTCCCGAAATCCTCAAACTCTTTGACCGCGGAGAGGTGATTGATCAGTACTTTGAGAGTCATCAGGACCTGGTAAATCACCGCGGAACGGGACTTCATAAAGCCGAAAGAGCCCTGCTTCGTCTACTAAGACGAAGCAGCTGATAGTAACAAGTCCAATTAGTCCAGGACAAGATCCGCGAAGTCGTCTAATATGAGTATCGTGGAAAGAATCCGAGCTAAGATCTCAGGAACAGGGAGGAGTGTATGAAACACAGGATCGCGACAGTTACTTTGATAGTATCGGCATTGGTGTTGGGTTGTGCGCCGTCACTCGCCTTCGCGCAGCAGGCCAACAAAAACCGCAACGCCTCGGTCAAGGGTGAGATGAAGCAGAGCGGTAAAGAGGTGAAAGAGGCCGGCAAGAGTCTGGGCTCGAATGTAAAGCACGGTCGAGTCGCTCGGGGCGGCAAGCATTTTGGCAAGCACATGTATCGCGCCGGAAAACATTTCGGCAAAGGCTCGGGAAGGGCCGCGAGGAAGACCGGCCGCGCCGTGAAGAATGCTGCCAAGCCATAAGGAAAGTTTTAAGGCTCCTCGATTAGAAAGGGCGTGGGGTTTAGGCCCCTCCCTCGCCTACTCATCATTACGAGTCGTGGTTTGCCTTGTCTAAAGACAAAAAGCGGCGACAGGAGACAGAAGTGAGACCAGAAGAGAAGCGCCATTTCGGCTGAGAGTTTTTTCGCCTTTAACATGTGCATCATATTCGAACCCCGGACTGCCAGCAGACGGAACCTGACCGGCCATAACCGTTTCCGTGACCTGCCATGGTCATACAAAGTTGCGCGAGTCTCGTTTGATGAGGCCATGTGCGCGTGCTAGACTCGATCCCAATGTTTCGCCTGCTTGACCGCTATCTAATCCGCGAAATCGTCCCTTACGTGCTGCTCGGCTTGATGCTG
>DATLWF010000172.1:0-3812 GCA_035576605.1 Blastocatellia bacterium
CGAGTGACGTCGGTCGGGGCGTGAAACTGGAGGGGTTGAGGCTCGCTTTGGATTGCGCAAACGGGGCAGCATCAGCTATCGCGCCCGAGTTGTTTGGGCGAATGGGCGCGCAGGTTGAAGTGCTCTCGGCTCAACCCGATGGACGAAATATAAACGAAGCTTGCGGATCGCTTCACCAGGAGGCCTTGCAACGCGCGGTGGTCGAGCGAGGGCTCGATCTCGGGATCGCTTTCGATGGCGACGCCGATCGCGCGCTGTTTGTCGACGCAAAGGGAAGTCTGGTTGATGGCGATTCGACAATGCTGGTTTTGGCTGACTACCTTAAGAAGCGTGGGCAGCTGGCAGGGGGTCTGGTTGTTGCCACTGTAATGAGCAACATCGGGCTCGAGATTGCGTTACGGGACCGGGGAATCGAATTGATTCGCGCACAAGTGGGCGACCGGTACGTGCTGGAAGAGCTGCTGGCGCGCGGCGCAAAGCTTGGGGGCGAGCAGTCGGGCCACATAATATTTCCTGATATTTCGCTTGCGGGGGACGGAATGATCACGGCCATCGAACTGCTTCGAGCGGTGCGGGATTCAGGACTTGCGCTCGAGCAGCTTGCGGCTCAGATGACTCGCTACCCACAATTGCTCGTGAACATTCGCGTTCGCAGTAAACCGCCGTTTGATACGCTTCCAGAAGTCAAGGCTGAGAGCCAGCGGGTGCAGCACGAGCTGCAAGGACGAGGCCGGCTGCTGATTAGATATTCCGGGACTGAGAATCTGGCTCGGGTTATGATCGAAGGCGAGGACGAGATTAAGGTTAAAGAACAAGCAAACAGGCTCGCTGACGTAATAAGGAAAGCGATCGGCGAATAGCCGTCGGGCAACCTAAGTCGGGCGTTGCAGCTTCTTCTAAGTGGCAGCTTCTTCTTGACCCTGGTCAGACTAGTGAACTAACATCGAGGTTGATCGCTACCAGGGCCGCCCAGGAGGTACAAAATGAGAAAGTCAGTCTGTTCAGTCGTTATTTTCGCTCTGATGGTCCTCGGAGCAGTGCCGGCGCGCTCGCAGGCGGCGAAAGAGGCAACCATTGAAGCGGAAACCAAGGCTAAACTGGTTCTTCAGTCGCGGCTCAGCTCCAAGTTGAGCGAGCCCGGCGATCCGATTACCGCGGTTTTGGACGAGCCGCTCTCGGTCAATGGCCAGCTGGTTCTTCCACGCGGAACGGAATTCGTGGGCCGCGTGACTCAAGTCACTGCAGCCAAACGCGGTCAGAAGGGCGGAAGCATTGCAATAGCGTTCGAGCGAATCTCCCTCTCCTGGGGAGACGAGGCGGTGTCCGTCGTCGTGACCGCCGTTGACGACTGGGACAAAAATGAGAAGCTGAACGCCGACAGCGAAGGTAAAGTGAAGGGCGGACACCGCGGCGACGCGACGGCTCGCAACGTTGAGCGCGGCGGCGCGATCGGCGGCGCAGGAGCCGGCGTTGTGATTCTTTCCGGCGGTGGCCTGGGCGCCGGCGCGGCCTCCCTCGGCGGAGGACTGCTTGCGGGACTGCTTCTGACGAAGGGCGGGGAAGTCGTGGTTAACCCCGGCGCAGTCTTCCGAGTGAAGTTCGTAAAGCCTGTTACGCTGCCGGTGGTTCAGCAACAGAGCACCACGCCTCGTTCAATACAGCAAGATGACCCGAAGCCGCCGGCCGTCGATAGGAAGCCGCCTAACCAATAAAGACATGTGGCACCGAACGAAGCGACTAATCAACTCCTACCTCGATGATCTGATCCAGCGAGCCAGCGGTCCCGATCGAGAAGCACGTGACATCACTCGCGCGGAAGTCGCGCGCCTCAACGAGCTCGAAGTTCAGACGCGCGCTTCAGCAAAAGTGCTGGAGAAAGAATTGGCTGAAGTCGGGCTCAAGATCTTAGGCGTGGCTGAACGAGAGCGCATTGCAAGAGAGCGAGGCGATGAGGGTTCGGCGTCGGCCGCCGGGAGCCAGCTTGTCGCGCTCAGCGCACAGCGCGACCTGATAATGCAGCAGCTTGGCGAAGCCAATGCGGCGGCCGAACGAGCACGCGCGTTGCGAGAGGAGCGTCGTGTTGTTGGCGAAGATCTCGCGACTGAGACGCACTTGACGGCAATGCGAGAGAACTTGTCATCGGTCCAAACGCCATTCGCAGCGTCAGATCCATCCGCAACAATCGATGAGATGCGCGAGCGCCTGCGGCGTTCGGGGGCTTCATTGTCCGATAGTCGCGTCGCCGAGGCCGACCGGGAGCTTGAAGCCGAGCGCGCCCGCGCCCAGGTTGAAGACGTGCTCTCGCGATACAAGCAAGGCGTCGCCGGCGGCGAGCCGCAGACTCAGACTCAAGGAGCGCCTCCGCAAGCCGCTCCAACGACGTCTGCTACCAAGGTTGCTGAATCCAGTCCCGACGACGAAGCGCCCGGTCAATCAAAGACCCTTGGCCGCACGGATGGTCCGGTCCGGCCGATTGACTAGACCCTCGATCACCTCAAAGAGATTACGTGCCATTCATGCTTACGATTGATGCTCCGCGCCGCGGAGCAAGGGCTTCTTCGTATATTGAGTGGGAATGGACACGATGGGTTCTTCCAGTTTCACTCTGTCTCTGCGGCGACCAACAGCGCGGACGTACCCCAAGTAACTTCCACGATCAGCTTGCACTGCCGCAATTTCCACTTGATTGTCAGGCGCGACCACCTTGTGCCAATCGAGCCATAATTGCCAGCCGTCGAGCATGCTGTCAGCCAGTTCAACCTCGACGATACCGGTCCGCTCCCAGTGTCGTCGCCACCAATCTGCCGAATGAAGGCACCAAAGATCCTGAGTCCACCACTCTTTTAGATGATCCGGTAGTGGGCCTGCGAATTCTTGCATCAGCCCAGCGCCAGCGATTCCCACGAGACCGCCAGGCTTGACGAACTGCGCCAGGTAACTCAAGTACAAATCGTCGGTGCCGTAGTAGATGAAGGAATCAATACAAACAATAGCGTCGAAGAACTCTGCGGCGAACGGGAGTAGGCGCGCGTTCGCATGAATGGGGAAGACATGGTCCTCAACATTTGCGTCGCGGATTCGTCGAGCATTTTCTGACGCACTGAACCAGAGGTCTGTCGCCCAGACCTCAACGCCAAATTCGCAGTGCAGAAAGATTGATGACGATGCTCGTCCGCATCCAAGGTCCAGCACTCGCATCCCGGGCCGCAGGTCGAGCGGCGTGGTTAGCCACTCGGCTAGCCACAATGAATTGGCGCCGCCGCTTACGCTGGCAATGACCCAATCAGGATGGTATTTGTTCGAGCGCGGAAATCGTTCGTTAATAAGCAGCTCATCGGATGACATGGAACCTCACAAGCCGAACGGTTGGGATGACCGGGCGCGAGACATACTGAGGGAAGTTAACACCACTCGCTTGCGCGCCCCGTTGATGTAATTGTTAGACGCCGTTTGTAGACGAAGCCAGATTCACATCTTCTTTGGTCGCATTATTATTTGTGTTGGCAGGCGGCTCTCCAACTTTCTAGCTTATGAATCCTTCCAACTCGTCGTTCCAAGCGAGAATATAGGCGTCAGGGCCGAGGCCAGCATGACCTCCTAATCGCTTGGAGTTCCTCGCACGACCAGCTCATGCTCTCGGGCTTGTCCTAATTGATCTTTCATCAAATCTCACATGTCCGTCCTCATCTGCAAGCAAATCTTCCTCGTGGCTATCATCTTCAACATCGTAGTCTTGCCAAACCTGTCTTGCTAACGCCTTCTTTACGCGCTCCGCACCATCATTACCAGGCTCCGTTTGTCGGCGCGAGTAG
>DATLWF010000173.1:0-17142 GCA_035576605.1 Blastocatellia bacterium
GTGCCCGCGCGATAGACGTTGTAGAGATTCCCCAGCGCGTGAGCCAGCCCGGGATTCGTGTGCAGGTTGACGACTGCCGGCTTGCCCGTAGCTTCGGCATACCCGGCAGCGATTCCAAGCGCCGAGTCTTCGTGCAACGCGAGGATGTACTTGATTTCGTCGCGGGCGGCGAACAGATCCATCAACGGAAGCTCAGTCGTCCCGGGATTGCCGAAGACGTAGCGCACGCCTTCACGCACCATAAACTCAAACATCGCCTCTGCGCCGGTCATCTCTGGCATGTTCGTTAGATCAATTGTGGTTTGCGATGTGGCGTTCGAGCGTAGCGATCAAGGCGTTGAGGCTCTGCTCGGTAACTTGCTGTGCGTCGGACAACTGCTTATGACTCTGCGCCAACTCCACGTGTCGCTCCGTCAACGTCGCGAGTATTTCGTTGGTTCTCGCCTGAGCCGTGGCGACGTCAAGTAAGACATTTTCTATCCGCGTCATGCGCTCCTCGAACTGACCTTGCTGATCAACGAACTGGGCCTGCCTGGCGAGTAACTCAGCCTGCCGAGCGTCAAACTCGGCCTGCCGAGCGTCAAACTCAGCCTGGCGAGCATCGAACCGCGCTTGCTGCTCAAGTAGAAACTGCTTGGTTTTCTCGAAATCCATTGTGGGCTTCTCCCCGTTATATGTTGACCCAGGCCTTTGGCGGTAGCTTAGCACGAAAGAGGGAAATCCAAGAAGGACCGAGTGTGTCTGGGTGCGCCTCAGATTTTCGCGGATACCCACCTCGTGAGAGATTGTGTGAAAAGTCCGGCTAACCGCGTAGCGGTGACCTCTCGATAGCACGGCGCGCGTTAACAACGGCGGGCCGCGTAGCGGTCACCTGTTTAATTGCAGCACAGTTATGAGGAATCGGTGACCGCTGCGCGGCCGCACATTCCAACCGCCGCGTGCTATCGAGAGGTCACCGCTACGCGGTTAGCCGGATTTTTTCGCACTATCTCGTGACGAGGCGGGTATGCGCGAAAACCTGACGCGCACCCAGTGTGTCTTGCGTGCCGGCCGTGACGATAGGATGGCCTTACCGATCAGCATTTTATTTCAGGCTTCATCGGTGTGCTCACCGTGCGGTATGATGCGCAGCGAATTATTCCGACGAAGCGTGGCGCTGCAAACCCGGAAGCGGATTGCGGGAGGTGGCTCGGGCCACTGGCAATCTTACGCGATGGTGGCAAATGGAATCTCCAATGAATTACCTGGAAGAAATTGATTATACCCAGCTCGAGTTTGGCGAATGGTATGACGAATTGCCCCTCTGGTCCGCGCCCTTTGGTTTGCTGCTGCTCGATCGCGTCCCGATGAAGTCTGGTATCACAATTCTGGACGTTGGGGCGGGCACAGGCTTCGTCACGCTGGAACTGGCGCAACGATGCGGTTCAGACGCCAGAGTCTTTGCTGTGGACCCCTGGAAAGCCGGCATGAGGCGGCTTCGCAGGAAACTCGATCACCTGGGCGTTGGCAACGTTGTCCTGATGGAACAGGACGCAACAGCGATCGACTTGCCGGATGCGTCGATCGACCTTGTCGTGTCGAACCTCGGGATCAACAACTTCGAGAACGCTGCTGCAGTCCTGGAGTCGTGCTTCCGAGTGGCGAAGCCCGGTGCGAGGCTCCTGCTCACCACGAATCTTGCGGGTCATATGAGTGAGTTCTATGACGTCTACCGCGCTACGCTCATCGAGCTGGGGCAGACGGATCGACTGGCGGCGCTCGATGCTCACATCAGCCATCGCGGAACCGTCGACTCCGTTGCGAGCATGCTCGCCGACGCGGGTTTCAAGGTCGTGGACATCGATTCACATTCTTTTCGGATGAGGTTCGCGGACGGGTCGTCCCTGCTCCGGCACTACTTTGTTCGCCTTGGTTTCGTTCAAGGGTGGAAATCGGTTGCGGCGCCCGATGCTATTGAAACAACCTTCAAAGCACTTGAGCGAAATCTCAATGCCGCCGCCGAAGAAAAGGGTGAACTCGCGCTAACGATTCCGATGGCGTGCGTCGACGCGATCAAGCCGATGCCAGGTAACGAGTGAGCCGCGAATGGACACTCGTTACTACGGCTGCGGACCGCAACCCTGTTCTGGAGACGACAATGAAGATTCTTGGATCAGCCGCGTTAGGCTGTTACGCGATCCACGCCGGCTTTCACATTCTTAACGGCCGGCCAGAGGAAGCGCTCTGGATGTGTCACCTGGGAGCAGCGTTGGTCGGAGTCGGTCTCCTCAGTTCCTCCGCAACCACGAATGGCATCGGCACACTGTTCCTGTGTGTAGGGACGCCGCTATGGGTGATGTATCTGGCTGGCGGCGGCGAGTTCTATCCGACCTCCTGCTTTCCCCACCTGTGTGGACTGGCAATTGGTCTTTATGGTGTCCGCAGGTTGGGGCTACCGTCCGGCACCTGGTGGAGAGCGGTGCTGGCACTGATCGCGCTGATTCTTGTCTGCCGGCTGGTGACGCCGGCACGCGCCAATGTCAACGTTGCGTTTGCGATCTACCCTGGGTGGGAGAAGGTTTTTCCTTCCCACCCGATTTACCTCGCTGTAATGATGGGGCTGGCGGCGGGGTACTTTGTGGGCTTCGAATATGTGTTGCGCCGCTGGCTGGGTCGCAAGATGGCGCTGGGAGAGATGCCATGAAAGACTCGATAGCTGCGAAGGGGTTGCGCGAGAAGATCCTGATGGGGGCAGCGGTTTTCGGGTTGTTCTTCGGCCTGATGCCGCCATATGTCTTTACAATTGTGATCGTTGCAACGTGGGGCGTTCCTCCGCTAGAACCGCCAACCGAGCAATCTTTTCGGATGATTTATTTTCTTCGGCTGGTTTTGGGAAATGTCCTGGGTCTGACGCTGGGCGCGTTCCTCGCTGCGGCGGCAACGAACCTCGGCCTCCGTCTGGCCGGTAAGGCGACCTATCTGCGAGGAGCAATCGGAGGTGCGTTGCTCGGCGCCCCGGTTGGCGCGCTGACCGCCGGCTCGTGTCCTTTTTTCCTGTTGATTAGCTCTTCTGATCCGAACTGGGCCTGGATAATGATTCAGCGATCTTTCGTGGTTGGGGGCCTGATGGGACTGATCAACGGCTTGTTCGCCGGGCTGGTCATCATGTATTTCATCAAACGACAACCGAGCGGATGAGCGGCTGGATGAACGATATCTTCACTTCCCGTGATGAACATTCCACGCCTTCACGTAGCGCGCCACTTTGGGATTCGCTTCGTTCCACTTCGGCGCCTCAGAGTTATTCGCAATCATGACAAGCCCGAGCGCGACCATACGATCGACCTTTTCCATATTGCCATAGTCGATCTTTTCCCAGTTATCGCCCACGCCGTGATAGTCCGGATACACAAACGCGGTGCATAGCGTGTGAGCAGGCACGCCCTGATCGGCTAGCGCTTGATTGTCGCTTCGGTCGAAGAAAGCATCGCTGTTCTGTTCGTGTTTGTAGACCTTGATCCCGGTAAGTTTGCCGGCCGCTTCCAGGATTGTGCCGACATCGGAATAGTCAAACCCTGTCAGCGACGCGTTCGCTATTTGCGGTCCTTCACTGCTGTCAGTGCGCCCCACCTGCTCGAGATTGATGTCGGCTACCGTCTTGTCGATCGGAAACACTGGATGACGTCCATAATATCGCGAGCCCAACAGCCCCTTCTCCTCGCCAAAAAAAGTCATGAAGACAATGCTTCGCCTGGGGCGCGGCCTGAGCGCCGCAAACGCTGACGCCAACTCGATGACCGAGACGGTCCCGCTACCGTCGTCATTGGCCCCGTTGAAGATGTTGTCGCCGGCGAGCTCGGGTCGTGTGCCAAGGTGATCATAGTGCGCGCTCAACAGAACATAGCTATCCTTCAAGATCGGATCCGACCCGCGCAGCAATCCGATCACGTTTCGTAAG
Source organism: Blastocatellia bacterium (assembly GCA_035576605.1). Lineage (GTDB taxonomy): Bacteria > Acidobacteriota > Blastocatellia > UBA7656 > UBA7656 > Onstottus_A. Next base: position 3,938 of record DATLWF010000173.1, read on the forward strand.
CGCACCGGACGATCGACCGGGGCCTGCAACTGGAGCGACATTTCAGCACGCGTGAGCCCGGGTTTTGTAGCGTCGAACAGCTTAACGACTTTGGGATCGTGAACCGTCATCACCGGCGTGCCCGGCGTCTCTGAACGCGCCCGCCTGTTTTCGGGATCAATCAGACGTCCCTGCACGGCCCCGGCGCCTTTGGCGCTCACGCGATCGATCGATATCACCAACGCAGCCTTCAGCCCAGTCATCTTGTTGAGGAATTCCTGACGCGCCATGTACATCTCAAGCCTGCGGGGCCCTTGCTCGCGGCGAGAGTCGGGGATTTCGGTGATGACAACCTTTCCTTCAACCTGCTGTGGCGTGAGGGCCGCAACAGCGTCGGAATCCGCGTAGTCGACCTTTAACAGCGGCGCGGAAAAGCTTAGCCCTCTGTCGATGTTGAAGCTCACCTGGTTCCTGGCGACGTTTACCGTCTCGCTACCGCTCTTGAGCTTCAATTCAAACGCGTCCATCGGCGTATCGGCAAGCACGAAGTCTGCGCTCTGGAAATAACCGTCGTCGCCGGCAGGCTCCAGGCCCGCGCGCCGAAACTGCGCCGCAATGTATTCGGCAGCAATGTCGAGTCCTTTAGAAGGAGTGTTGCGCCCTTCGAGGGCGTCCGACGCGATGAACGACAAGTGTCCGCGCAGCGAATCAGCCGAGACATGATCAAGGATCGCGCGAACGCCCGGGGTTATGGTGTACTGCTGCGGCGCTGCCTGCTGTGCGCTAAGACAGCACGCGGCGATACACAGCACGAGACCGCTGCGAATAAATCGCGCGGGAGAGAAAGGCGCAGTCCCCGGTTTCGCATCAACGGTCATCCATCACCTCTTGATCGTGTCATATCCAACCTGTCCGACAAAGACGGTCGAATGAATCACTTCAGCTCACGAACTGGTCGGGGGCTTCGTCAAAGCCAGGTCTCACGAAACTCTGCGCCTGAGGAAACGCCTGCTCCGTCCTTCGGCGCAGTTGCTCGAGATGGAGCAAGATCGGCAAGATGCCGGCGGTCTTTTCAGGTAAAAGCTCTTGTAGCTTGCCCCACGCGCTGATAGAGCGTTCCATCCCGATCAAAGCGACTTTGACTGAACCGTCGGAATCACTTTGCCTGACGGCTTCCGGCTCGCCCGCTTCCTCGGGATCGTCTCGCATGAGCCCTCGCATGATCTTCACCGCGATTTGAAACTGATACCAGCGAACGACTTCTATTGCGTCTTGAATGTTCGAAGCGCGATCCTGGGCATCAAAGTCGATGAGAGGCAGGTCGGTCCGGGTTGAGTCGGCGTCGCGTTCTTGCTCGGCTTCGGGGTACTCGCGATCGAACCATTCCTTGACCAGCTTGACGTACTGCTGTGCCGAGCGCGATAGCGGGTTGCTCTTAGACCTGGCTCTCTTGCGATCCTTTTCCTCTTTCACCGGCTTGAGGTCCATCGCCTCCAGATCAATGCCTCGTTCCGCCGCCATTGCCGCTATCATTTCGTGAGTCTGTTTGAAAATCCCCGCGAGCTTGTTCCAGAAGGCCTCACTGTTTATATCGTGAGCTTCGGGATCATCGCGATCACCTTCTTCCATTGCATAGAGCATGCAGCGCGAGGTGAACGGGCAGCGTTCACACCAGCGATCACAGTAGTTGTAGATACCCTCGATGAACCGGGGATCGTCAGGCAGGTCGTCTAGAATATCTTTTGACTTCAAGTATGCCCCCAAACCTAATATCAAATTGCAGATTTCAAATTGCAGATTTCAAATTGCAAATTGCAAATTTCAAATCTCAAAATCCTCGAATCTCAAAATCGAAAATGGCAAGTGACAATGACAAATGGCAATGACAAAAATGACAAAAGTGACAAAAATGACAAATGACAAATAGTAAATGACAAATAGCAAATGACTAGCTTCTGTCCCGGCGAAGCGTCAGCCCGCCGTCAACCGTAATCACCTGGCCGGTGATGTAGTTGTCCGGCTCGACCAGCAGCCTCACAACTCGAGCTACATCCTCAGGTCGACCGAAGCGCGCAATGATCTTTTGATCGATGTAGAAGTCGTACTTCCCAGACTCGATCGACTTCAGCGCCATGCCCGCGCGGTTCACGCCCGGCGCGACGACGTTCACTCGAATGCCGCCGGGTCCGCCCCATTGCTTGGCCATTATTCGAGCTGCCCCGATCAACGCCGTCTTTGGACCGGCGTAGTTGATGCTCGATTCAAAGGCGGCCACCGCTTGCATCGTCGAAAACAGAACGATCGCGCCCTCGTTCCCGCGCTTCATCATTCGAACGCCAGCTTCGCGCGCGAGTAAAAGCGGCGCGACATAGTTGTTCTGCATCGAATCGTGCAAGTCCGAATCGGTCACATCCTCAAACTTTACGCGCGCGGGATCGCCTGTGAAGCAAACCAACCCGTACAGCCCCTCGCCAAGCGCATCCGTAGTCTCGATGTAACGTGCGCGCACAACTGGATCGGAAATGTCACCCTCGACGAGATGGACTGTAGCCTTATATCTGGCTTCCACGGCCTGTTTCAAGGCCTCGGCCCGATGCTGATCCTGCCGATAGCCCGCTACGACCGTGGCGCCTTCGCGAGCCAGTAGCGCTACGGTTGCACTTCCCAGACCTCCCGTTCCTCCAGCGACCAGCACGACGCGCCCTGCCAAAGGGCCCTCGGGGAAATCAAAGTCGAATGAGATGTCAGAGCCTTGCAATCCTGGAGTCCTCCAGCCGCAGAAGGCGCGGAGGGACGGCATATTCTCTCTACGCGCCTCACCTTCCGAACACTTCGGACAAGTGTCCATCAAAGGCCGCATTCGAATCAAGTCAGCGGCGCGTGTAGGGTGCGATTCAGGTTTTCGCGCATACCCAACTTGTGAAGTTAGTGGTGTTCAGACTCTTCACTCAATCTTTAACGAGGCCGGTATGCGCGGAAATCTGACGCTCTGCAGCGCGTGTACTTCGTCTAGCCTAAGAGTCTGATGTTACACTTAAGTACTCCACTAACCGCCCTTTCTGGAGGTCGCGATGATCGAGAGCCCTATCTCATCCTTGTTAATCGCTTTGTTGATAGTCACGCAGGCGCCCGCTGTCCATGCGAACCGGACAGCGGAGCTACGCGGGGCCTCGGCGCAGGAGAAGAAGAAACAGGAACAGGGCGAGATAAAGCTCTCGACCGAGCTGGTGCAGATCGACGTGCTCGTAACCGGCAAGGATAACAAGCCGGTCGCCGGACTCAAGCGGGAAGACTTTGAGCTGCTGGACAACAACAAGCCCCAGCACATAAACACCTTCTCTTACGAGGAGACAGCCAGACAACGCGTCGGGGACAAAACGACCGAAGCGATTACGTTGCCGCGAGCGATCGCCGCAGGCGAGGTGAAGCGAGTGATGGCCTTCGTCGTGGACACGCTTCACATCAAGTTCGAAAACATTTACAGGACAAAAAAGCTGCTCGAAGACTTCGTCGATAACAAGATGCAGCCGGGTGATCTGGTCTTGATCCTCCCGACGGGAGGAGGCTCGGGCGTGCTGCAGCAATTCACGGCCGACCGGCGCATACTGCATCGAGCGATCGACCGTCTCCGGCCTTTCTTCTTTTCGAACGACTCTACTCCCTATCGTAGCTTCGCCCGCTTAGGTGGCACGCCCGGCGGCCGGATGATTCCAGGCAGCCGCGGGGCCGGCGGGTTGTCGCAAGGCGGGAACATCGTGTCGTCGCCCGACCCGCTCGAAGAGGCTGATGTGCGAGCGACTCTCAGCGCGTTAAACGAAACCATCAAATCGATGGCAAAGCTGCCCGGCCGCAAAGTCAGTGTGTTCGTATCCGAGGGGCTCAGGATCTACGCAACGCGGACGACCAGCGACCTGGACAAGACAACCGGCCTTGCCGCGCGAGCAAACGTGGTCTTCTACACAATCGATCCGCGGGGACTGGATTCACTCGTCCTGAGCGCCTCGGATGAGATCGATCAGGATGCTGACCCGGCAACAGCCGTAGGCGCCGCTTCCGATCGGAAGCGAGACGATTTCCACGAGTCTCAGGACAGCTTGCGGGCGATCGCAGTCGACACCGGCGGAAAGTTCTTTGGGAACAACAACGATATCAAGCGGGGGCTTGATGCGATGCTCGATGAGAACTCGGCGTACTACATGCTCGGCTTCTATCCGGAAGCCAGCCGCTGGGACGGCAAATTTCACAAGGTTAAAGTTGTCGTTCGCGATCGACCCGATCTCACCGTATCGTTCCGCAAGGGCTACCTTGCGAAGTCGGCGCAGCCCGATTCTTCGGCGAAGCTGGATCCCAAAGTTGCCGAAGCGATCGAAGCCATCTCGTCGCCGCTTGTGCGACGCGACCTCGACCTTCGCCTCACGCCGCTCTACACCGACAACGGCCAACGCGAGCCGGTGGTCAGCCTGTTGCTTCACATCGATGCGTCCAGGTTGAGCTTCACACAATCAGAAGGCAGATATCAGAGCAAGCTCGATCAGCTCGGCTTTGTGTTCGATGCCAACGGCAAGGCGGTCGATACGTTCTCAAACACGCTGCAGTTAAACCTTCAACCGGCAACGCACGACGCCGTTCTCAAGCGCGGGCTGCTGGCCACACGGACTTTGAACGTGAAGCCCGGTGTTTATCAGGTCAGACTCTTCGTGCGCGAAACGGGCTCCGGCTTGATAGGCACCGCAAACGATTACATAGAGATTCCTGATATGAAGGCCAACCGTTTGTCGACGAGCAGTCTTTTTGTTAGCGGCCAGGCCGTTGAAGAAGGCAAGATCGTCAACACCGCGGGCGAAGGAGGCACGGCGTCACAGCGACGCTTCGCCCGCGGCGGTGAGTTTACGTACACGTTGGTGATCTACAACCCGAAGCTTGACAGCAACACCAAAGAGCCGCAGCTCGAGATACGCGCCCGAATCTTGAAGGGCAGCCAGGTCGTGTACAAGGGCGAGCCTCGGCCGGTGATCGCGTCGAAGGATAGCGCGCCAACTCGTATCGTCACCGGCGGGGCCATAAAGCTCCTGACGCTTCAGCCTGATGACTACACGTTAGAGGTGACGGTTCGCGATAAGCTGAGAGGAAAAGACAGCCGCAGCATAATCCATCAGGAGATGGATTTCAGCGTAGAATAACTTTTTTTCTTACGGCGCGGGGCAACGACCTATAGTTCCATACAATCCCACCTGCGGGTGGGGTGGAGGAGCGCTCGCAATGAAAACATCCCATCTTATGTCGGTGGTGCTCGCCACCGTGATCATCTCGTCAACTCCACTCGCCACGTTCTCACAGGACAGGAAAAAGAAGTCCGATCAAGACTCGATCAAACTCAACGCAGAGTTAGTGCAAATCGATGCCCTGGTCACCGACAAGGCCGGCAAGCCGGTTAGCGGTCTGAAACGCGAGGACTTTGAACTCCTCGACAACAACAAGCCTCAGCCGATCACTCATTTCTCTTTTGAAGAGAGCAATCCGGCCCGGGCAAAGAACAGCCCTGTGCCGCAGCCGCCGATACCTAAGGCGCTAACTGCACGCGACCTAAAGCGGGTCGTTGCCTTTGTCGTCGACACGCTGCATATGCAGTTTGAGAACTTGTACCGGACGCGAAAGATGCTGCGGGACTTCGTAGACAACCAGATGCAGCCGGGTGATCTCGTCTTGATACTTCCCACGGGAGGCGGGTCGGGTTTGCTTCAGCAGTTTACGTCGGATCGGTCGCTGCTTCGAAGCGCGATCGACCGGCTCAGACTCGTCAACGTCGGCTCGGGAGTAGTCGCATATCGGAGCATAACCAGTGATGTTCCCTTCAAGTCGATGGGACGGCAAGAGCAACCTGTCGATTCGATCAACAGAGGGAGCGGTCGTCTTTCGATGCCTGATACGCCGGGCTCGCACGAGGCGGACCCGCTGGAACTGGCAGATGTTCGCGCTACGCTCGAGACGCTGAACAATGTGATCACCTCCATGCGACAATTGCCGGGGCGCAAGCTTGGCGTGTTTGTGTCTGAGGGCTTCAGACTCTTCCCAACCCAAACGACCCGCGAGTTCGGTGAAACGATCGGACTGGCTGCGCGCTCGAATGTGGTGTTCTACTCGATCGACCCGAAAGGATTAACGGCTCCGTTCACCGCAGCCGACAGTTTTGGCTTTGCGCCAGGGAATGGTGGCGACCTCGGGCAGGCGATTGCGCAGCAACTAACCCAAAACCGGCTCGATCTCATGGATGCGCGCGAAAGTCTCAGTTCGCTCGCGATTGAAACCGGCGGCAAGCTGTTTTCAGACAACAACGACATCAACAGAGGACTCGCTAATCTGCTCGACGAGAACTCCTCATACTATCTCCTTGGCTTTCAACCTGAGCCGGCAAAATGGGACGGCAAGCTGCACAAAATCAAAGTAATCGTCCGCAACAGGCCGGAACTTACCGTCCTGGCGCGAAGAAGCTATCTGGCCAGATCGGACGCGCCGAAACCGACCAGCGCCGATCCTAAAGTGGCGGAGGCGATCGACGCAATTTCATCGCCGTTCGTGCGCCGCGACATAGATCTCAGATTGACCGCGCTGTACATCGACAACCCTCAGCGCGAACCGATTGTGACCCTGCTGCTTCACATCGAAGCGTCAAAGCTGCACTTGATTGAGTCCGAGGGGAGCTATCGCAGCAGTCTTGAGCAGATAGGGTTCGTTCTGGACGCGAACGGGCGCACGGTCGAGAGCTTTTCGAATACGCTGCAATTGAATCTGCAACCGAAGACGTTTCAAGCAGCTCTCAAGCAGGGGTTCGTGGCGACTCGAACGATGAACCTGAAGCCTGGCATCTATCAGATAAGGCTGTTCGTGCGCGAGGTAGGCTTCGGTCCGATTGGAACGGCTAACGACTTCATCGAGATTCCCGACCTGAAGGCGGCCGACCGGCTGAGTGCGAGCAGTCTTTTCCTCGCTGGTCAGACCGCCCAACAGGGCAAGACCGCTGACGCTGCGGGCGCCACTCCGTCGCAAAGGAAGTTCCCGACCAACGGGGAGTTTTCATACTCGATGGTAATCTACAATCCAAGAATAGACGAAAAGATGAAACAGCCGCAGCTCGAAATGCGAACTCGTATCCTGAACGGCAGCAAGGCTGTGTTTACCGGCCAACCGCATCCGGTCGCTGCGGGCGAGGGCAGCGCACTGCCTTATCGAGTTGTCACCGGCGGCGTCATCAAGCCTCTTGTTTTGCCGTCGGGCGATTACACCGTGGAAGTCATCGTTTGGGACAAGCTGAGGAAAAAAGACAGCATCATCCGGCGTGAGACGGATTTCAGCGTGGAATAATCAGCGCGCGTCAGGGGCTAAGCAGGCGGGCTTGTTGGCGCGTTATCCTCGCTTCGGCGACTCCCGGTGAATTGTTCCCACGCAAGCCACAACAGAGTGGGAACGTAGATGCCCGCGCCCAGCCAAAGCGGTACTTCCGGATAAACCAGGGGGCTGTACCATACCAGGTACAGCAGCGCCGAGGCGCTCACAAGGTACAACCACCCAGGGCGGGGCGCGAAGCACAGGAACGGAACCAGCCACAGGTAGTACCAGGCGTAACGCGGAGTGGTCAGTAACAGATAGGTTCCAATCAAGGCCAGTGCGCCTCGAGCGAGATCCGACGCAGTTCGCTTGACGCGCAATAGCTGCCAGATGGCTACCGCCATAAGGCACGCCGCCCCGGCGATCAGGAAAACATCCGTCGGAATCGACACGACCTTGCGAACCGCATCGAGCAGAAAATACCTCGCGCCGCTTTGGACGAAGCCCTCCTCCTCAATGTACCCGCGAACGAACGCGAACAAGTTGCCGCCGGCTCCCCAGTACGGCGCGTAGGCCAGCACTACGGCAGCGGCAAAACCGACGAGCATCGCCAGGTTGCCTTTGTGAAGCACTCGGGTGACAAAGCTTGCGCGGGCCGGCTCTCCGTCGCGCTGAGATGTCCTGGCACTCATAGCCTCGGGCCTCGCAACCAGAAACACCGGGAGCAGAAGAGCAGGATAAAATTTGACCAGAGTCGCCAGCGCCAGCGAAATCCCTGTGATTGCGTGCTTACGACTAGACCATGCCAGAAGCGCAAGCGCGAGAAATGCGATGTACACGGCTTCGATATGCCCGCTATGCGCGCCTTCAAAGATCACGAGCGGATGCCAGGCGAAGATGATCGCTCGCGCGGGATCGATGCCGCTTCGCGCGAGAACAAGCATCAGCAGGAGTATAGTGATCATATCGAACGATGACATCGCCGCTTTGAACGCGGTGACGCTCATGGGGCTTATTCGCGCGACTGCGAGGAAGACAATCTGGGCCAGAGGCGGATAAGGCGAACGCCACTGCTTATCTTCGCTGTTGATGTTTGGGTAAATCTTGTCGTCGCGCAAGCCACTAAGCTCACCGGCTTCCGGAGGGTAACGATATGGATTAATCCCCGCCGCCTGTACTTGACCATCCCAGACGTATCGGTAGACATCGGACGACAAGTAAGGCCGTTGCGGGACAAGCACCACGCGACTTGCTGCGGCAAAAAAGATAATCAAGGCGACGGTTAGCCATTTGACGCGTGACGAACGGCCAGACCAGCGTTGCACCACATAACAGGCAACGACGTACAATGCGAGCTCGCCGACAAACAGACCGATGTACGCTGCGATCCATTGAGTGAAGCGGTGAAGATCCCGGCCCCAAAAGTAGAGGGATGTGCTGGCCGTCCCAACGACCAGGAGGGCGACCGGAACAAGGGCAATCGAGAGTGTCGTTCTCGAATTCTGCAATCGTCCCCGGCTGAGCGTGCTGGCTGTGGTCGTATCAATCATTCGCTGAGCCACTTTGGAGTTCGCCGCCCTGTGTTAGCTCTTCCGTCACGCTCAGTCGTCTTGGTGTGCTCCGCGGCTGGAAGCGATCTGGTAGAGCTTTCCGGCTGCGGTCTCGGTTTCGTCCGGCGACTCGATTTGAATCGTAACGTGCCCGATGTTGAAAGCAGAACGCAACTGCGCTTGAAGCGCTTCAAGAGCGGCTCGGTGCGCGACGCCCGGCTCGATCGTCACGTGAGCAGAAAGCGCTTCCATCCCTGAGCTGATAGTCCATACGTGAAGGTCGTGCACGTCCGTTACGCCGGGCACCAGGTGCATAGCCTCGACGACCGCGTGGATGTTGATGTGCGACGGCGTGCCCTCTAACAATATGTTCACAGACTCGCGTATGAGTTGCCACGAGCTGTAGATGATCAGCAGGCACATCGCGACACTGATCAGAGGATCCGCCAGCACCAACCCCCATCGCCAGATCAGAACACCTGCCACAATAGCCCCGACCGAGCCCAGTGCGTCCCCGATCACGTGCAGGAACGCGCCGCGCATGTTGAGATTCTCCCGGGAGGCAGCGTGCAGCACAAACGCGCTGACGGCGTTGACCGCGAGGCCCCCGATTGCGATCAACGTGACTTCGAAGCCCTTAACGTCCTCTGGCGATTTGAGTCGATGAAACGCTTCGTACGAAATCAGCAGAGAAATCACCACCAGCGCCGAGCCGTTTGCCAGAGCCGCGAGTATCTCCATCCGGTAATAGCCGTAGGTCTTCTTTGTGGTGACGGGCCGCGCCGCGAACCACAGCGCAAGCAGCGCAAGCAGGAGCGACGCGACGTCCGCCAACATGTGACCGGCGTCGGAAAGCAGAGCGAGCGAATTGGTTAAGAACCCGCCGATCGCCTCTGCGAGCATATACGCGAACGTAAGCGCGAGCACCGCAATGAGGCGGCGTCGGTTGCTTCCGTGACTGTGAGCGTGATCTTTCTTGTGTGCTTCGGACATTGCTGCAACACGCGCAGATGGGAGCCTGGGAGCGCGGCCCTGGGAGCGCGTTCAGAGTACCGACTTTAGTCGGCTCGTTGAATTGGTCCAAACAAAACCGCCGACTAAAGTCGGTACTCTGAACGTACTCCCAGGCTGCGCTCCCAGGCGCTACTTCGCTCCGAGCAATTCCACCTCAAAAATCAACGTCGCACTCGGCGGAATCACGGGCGGTCTGCCGCTCACGCCGTAGGCAAGCGCCGGGGGGATTATCAGCTTCCGCTTGCCGCCAATCTTCATCGTCATCACCCCTTCATCCCAGCCCTTGATGACACGTCCCGCGCCAATTGGAAAAGTGATTGGCTGCCCTCTATCGACGGAACTGTCAAACTTCGTCCCGTTCTCAAGTGTGCCGGTGTAATGAACGGTAACCATCTGGCCGGGCTTCGGGCTCTCGCCCGTTCCAACGACGAGATCAACGTATTTCAGGCCCGACGGTGTCGTGACCTCCGGTGGAGGCATCCGAGTCTCCTGCGACGCGACCGCCCGCCACCGGCCCAGGCGTTTAACAAACGTGTCGGTGTACCTGAAAGCTCCGCTCGCATCCTTGCCGTCGATTGTCATCTTTCCAGTCCAGTTCCCGGTCACGACGCCGGTATCCCCAAAGACTCGCACCGTCATTTCGTCGAGGCTGTAAGACTCGACCTTGATTGCCTTCATGGCAGCGTCGATATATTCAGCCTTGCTGAACACCTGACCTTTATCGTCGGTGAAAACGAAACGATCATCCAGAGTGCGATTGAGTGACTCTTTGTCGCGGTTCTTGAAGGCCTCGGTCCATTGATGCTCCGCGACTTTCAACGCCTGCTCGGCATTGGCGGGCGCTGTGGTTTGGTGGCCCTTGCCTGTAGGTTTGCTTTTAGTCTGCGGCACTACGATCGATGACAGCACCAGCATCAGCAAGAGGGCCAGACTGGCATGTTTCATTCGTTTCTCCGTTCATTGTCCGACAGATTTTAGTTTGTCACGTCGTCCGAATGCGATGCATCAACGGCGGAGCGACAAACTGAAGTTCGTCGGACATCGTCGAGGGAGTCTATATTGCTCCGTTGAGCAACATCAAGGTGTGGTTGGTATTGACCTGGGAGCGCCGGCACCTGGGAGCGCAGGCATCCCTGCCTGCTCCACTTCGGAACTGCGCGGGTCGGGGGGAGCAGGCAAGGATGCCTGCGCTCCCAGGTCAGCGAGCGTTGACGACTTGAGACGCAACTCCGCCGACGTATACGAGCTTATGATTTGAAAAGCCCAAGTCGGCAGCGTCGTACAACTCCTCGATTAACCCGGGGCCATAGCGCGAAAGAAAGTAGTAGACGTTAAGCTCGCGCTCTTGAAGGTTCTTGTCCGGGCAGAGCGTGGTGAAGGCTCGCTCGACCTGACGGTACGCGGTTTCGTCCCGATGCGCGCTTGAGTGAATGAAGCGCGTGCGAAGGTGTTCAAGCTGATACATTATCTTCTCGCGAGCTCGCTTCAGCGGATCACTCAGCGTTGCGTCCGTTTGGCGCAGCGCTTCCCCGAGCTTGTCCAGTTGTTCATTCAGGACTCGCTCAGTCTCAGTGAAGGCGAGCGCAGCGCTTCGGTCCACGCTGTGCTCGACGACTTTGGTAACCGCCGGGTGCAGGCCATCGAAGAAGTCTCGAAGCTCGAGCCCGTACTTCTTCATCGTCTTCTGATGCCGGCCCTCGACAATCGTAAGACTCGCGCGAGGCAACACGCACGGGTCCTGACGCCCAAGCGTCTCGTACACCGCGCGGAGCTGCGCGAAATAAGCAATCTCCGCCGGGCCTCCGATGTACGCGGCAGTCGGCAGCAAGTAGTCCTGGACGACCGGCCTGAGCGTCACATTAGGGCTAAAGCAACTCGGACAGCGCCCCGCAAGTTCAACAAGCTCTTCGATGGTGAACGAGCGATCCGAACCCTTCACCGTGAAGCGGCCATCTTGCCGAGTAAGCGCAGAACGCCGGCCCTCATCCATTATGAAGAGCGGAACCATGTCTTCGGAGACATGAATCTGCGCGTGATAGCTGGACTCCTCGAGCTCGCGACTGCGTCCGACCAGAGCGCGCGCAATCTCGCTCGACTTCCCGATCGCCTCGGCGTAGAGCGGCGCGGCCACTTGTTTCAATTCTTCATCGAGCGGATCGAGCAACACGACTCCATACTGGTGAAACAGCCGGGCCATCAGCCGCAGGAACGCTTCCGCGAACCCGACGCCCTCGGCGTAGCTTTCGCGAAGGTCGCGCTCGAGCGCCGGGGTGAACTCCGAAGACGCGAGTTGTGCGACGAGTTCATCGATCGTTTGGCCGATGCCTTCGCAGAGCGTGACCCGGCCCACCGGCTCGTCAGCTTTATGACCGCTTGCCTCGTATTGAATCCGGTTCAGATGCCCTTCGCGGTCGACGACGCGGCAATGGTTCACTTCTTCGTAATCGTGGTCTTCGCTTGCAACCCAGAAAACGGGCACGGCTTCCACACCCTGGTCGCGCAAGCAGGCTGCCAGCTTGATTACAGTGAGCGCCTTGTGAATCGTATACAGAGGCCCGGTGAATAGCCCCGCCTGCTGGCCGGTAACGATTGCAACCGTCCCGGGACGGCGAAGCATCTCGATATGCTTGAACGTCAGCTCAGGCGACCCAGCCCGGCGGTTGATTCGATCGAGCGCATCGGGCACGCGCTTGCGATCGAACTGCTGCGCTCCGACTCGCCGGGCGTGATCGGCGAGCGGCTCCACAGACCGGCCATAGTTTGCATAGAAGCGCGCGACCTTCTGGTAGTCGTACAAGAAGTCGTTGAACAGCCGAGTGGTGCGCGGGATGTCGGTGAACCGCAGGGAGTCGGTGAGGTTCTCAGCAGCAGCTTCCAGGTTTTTACAGTCGGCAGTCATAAAGATTGCGAATTTCGGATTGCGAATTTCGAATTGCGAATTTCAAATCGAAATCATGCAGGACCGCACCGGACCTGCAATTCGAAATTCGCAATCCGAAATTCGCAATTCGTCCCTTTCACTCAATCTCCGGGAAAAGCCCGGTCTTGCGAATCACCGCCTTGATCTTCTCTTTATCCGCGCTGCTCGCCGGACTAAACGGCGCGCGCGGGAAGCCCCCAGCTAACCCGAGCATCTCCATCGCCGCTTTCAGTCCCGGCACACTCAGACCAGCGGTGACGATGTTCGAGAGCGGCGCGATGCGATTTTGAAGTCCGCGTGCGCGGGAGTGGTCGCCTGCTTTTGCCGCTTCATACAGCTCTACACACGCGCGCGGCGCGGCGCAAGCAACACCCAGAATCGCGCCTCTCGCTCCCATTGCGAGCGAAGGATAAACAATG
>DATLWF010000174.1:0-8034 GCA_035576605.1 Blastocatellia bacterium
AAGGTTTTCCATAGGTTTTAATCTTCAGGCCAATTATCAACCAAGCGCTGCAATCGAGTCAAATATAATCGCAAAGAAGTCCGTAGTCCGTGGTCCGTAGTCCGTGGTCCGTGGTCCGTCGCAACTGTTACGCGACAGCGAAGAGCTACAGACTACTACGGACTACGGACCACGGACTATTCCCGAACCCTCTCAATATCGGCGCCCACCGACCGGAGCTTCTCTTCGATCTTTTCGTAACCGCGATCAATGTGATAAACGCGATCGATAATCGTCTCGCCCCGCGCGGCCAATCCGGCCAGCACCAGCGAAGCTGAAGCTCGCAGGTCCGACGCCTGAACTCTGGCCCCCTTCAATCCGCTGTTGCCTTCGACAACCGCCTGTCTCCCGTTCAAGCGAATGCGCGCGCCCATGCGCAGAAGCTCAGACGCGTGCATGAAGCGGTTCTCGAATATTGTTTCGGTTATTAGCGACGTCCCTTCTGCAAGCGTCATCAGGGCCATATATTGTGCCTGCATGTCAGTCGGGAACCCGGGATGCGGCAGCGTGATAACGTCAGAAGCTTTCACGTGAGCCCCTGCATTCACCCGAAGAGAGAAGGCGTTTGGGCGTTCAATGCGCACGCCCGTTTCTTCCAGCCTATCGAGCGCCGCAGTGACGTGCTGCGGATTGCAGTTCACAATGTCAAGCTGCCCTCCGGTGATAGCTGCGGCTACAACAAACGTCCCGGTCTCGATGCGATCGGGGATGATCGTGTGTTCCGCTCCGACGAGCTTTTCCACACCCTCGATGCGAATCGCACTGAGGCCCGCGCTCTGAATGCGCGCACCCATCTTGTTAAGCAGCTCTGCCAGATCAACGATCTCAGGCTCGCGCGCCGCGTTGTTGAGAACCGTCACGCCATCGGCGAGCGCGGCCGCCATCATCAGGTTTTCGGTTCCCGTTACCGTCACCTTGTCAAAGTAAATCTCACGGCCCTGCAGCCGCTTCGATCGCGCAACGACGTCACCGCCTTCGATCGAAACCGTCGCGCCTAGCTTTTCAAAACCCATAAGATGAAGGTCGATTGGGCGCTGCCCAATCGCGCACCCGCCGGGCAGTGAAACTCGGGCCTCGCCGAAGCGCGCAAGAAGCGGTCCCAGCGCGAGCACCGAAGCGCGCATCGTCTTAACCAGGTCGTAGGGAGCTTCAAAGACTTCGACCGAAGCCGCCGAGATTTTGAGCGTCCTCAGCTCCGGCATGAGAATCTGGCAGCCGAGGTCTTCGAGTAGCCGGCGCATAGTGATGATGTCACGCGCGTAAGGCAGGTTGTGAAGGGTCACCGTTTCAGGGGTGAGGAGCGCCGCCGCCATGCAGGGAAGCGCGGAGTTTTTTGCCCCGCTGATTTGAACGCGACCCTCGAGGGGCCGCCCGCCGATGATTCTAAACTTATCCATCCCCTCGACTACTCGCTTTGGAGAGAATGTTAGCACATATTGGATGGAAACTAGGCGTTCACGGAGGTTTCAAGAGCGGACGAATCGATGATCTCCCAGGCAGAGTCATCGCGAAGCACGCGCCCCACCAGCGCGGTGTGCACGCCGTGACCGGAGCGCTCAGCTTCTACGTGGCCGAGCACTGGCATCCCAAGCAGCGCAAGATCACCAATTATGTCGATGATTTTGTGACGAACAAACTCGTCGGCGCAGCGCAGGCCTTCGCGATTCAGGATGCCCCCCTCCGGCGTCAGCACGATCGCGTTGGCAAGCGAGCCTCCGCGCGCCAAACCCATATTCCTCAGAGACTCGATCTCATCAAGAAACCCGAAGGTGCGAGCCGAAGCCAACTGCTGTGAGAAGTGCCCGTCGGCGATTTCTATTTCGTATCGCTGAGTCCCGATCATCGGATGAGGAAACTCGATCAGGCACGAGACCGAGAAGACTGACGCCGGGCTTATGCTCATCCTTCGATTTCCTTCGGTAACCTCGACACGTTTCAGCACGCGAAGTAACTGGCGCGGCGCTTCCAGGGTTGTGATCCCGGCTTGCTCAATCATCTCAATGAACGGCTCGGCGCTTCCGTCGACTATCGGCACCTCCAGCGAATCCACGTCGATGATGCAGTTGTCAACGTGACTTCCTGAAAGCGCAGCCAGCAAGTGCTCTACCGTTGCGATCATCACACCTTGCCGCATCAGCGTGGTTGCGTAGCTGACGCGTGCTATGTACTGAGGCGCTGCAGGGATCTCAAAGCCGTTCAAGTCGGTGCGCCGAAAAACGTATCCAGTGTAAGCGGGAGCGGGGTTGAGCGTGATTCGTGAAGGCTCGCCGGTGTGAAGTCCGTGGCCGCTGGTTGAAACTGCTCTTCTGAGCGTCGTTTGTCGGCTCAAATGAAGTCCGCCTTTATAAGACTAAGATATAGAGAGGTCGGAGTAACGGCAACGGGCGTGCCAGCAACATGCGATCGGTCAGCTGGGAATTCTGGCAGAAAAGCGTGATCCCACGACGGCGGAACGCTTGCGTGTCGCACTGAGGCCACAGTGGTGTTGTTTGTGGACACGTGGTCTTTTGATTTCGATCCGGCTAGAATGAGGCTCTTTGGTTTCAAACCCCATCGGCGAGGTAAATGGATGAAGGCAACGGCAAACATACCAGTCGGAGCCGTGGCGACGCAGGAGATTACGGTAACCCGAGAAATGACCGTCGCGCATTTCCACGAACACATGCCTGAAGTGTACGGCACGCCAATAATGATTTATCACCTGGAAGTAACGGCTGAGGCCGCGATAAGAGACTACCTGCCAGAGGGTTGGATTACGGTGGGGGTGGTGGTGAATGTGAAGCACCTCGCGGCCACGCCGGTCGGTGCAATAGTGACTACGCGGGCCGAAGTCATTGAGGTTGGCGATCACACGATCAAGTTTGCGGTCGAGGCTCGCGATGGATTCGAGAAGATCGGCGAAGGAATCCACGTTCGAGCGCCGGTTGAGATGGAACGCTTCTTAAGGAAGGTAAGGACCAAGACTGATCATTAGTCATTGGTCAGAGGTATTATCCGGAAATTCCAGGGACGTCGCCGCATAATACGAAGTTCAGTGGTCGTCGTTGGTTAAGCTGTCGCGCGCGCATCCTCGAAATTGCTTTAGGTCGTGACCCTCATCACTGGGACCGGTGTCCCTGGTCACTGTTTGCAGAAAACAATTCCCTTATTCTTAACCCAATCTCAGAGTTTGAGGAAGCCGTGCGTTCCAACCATAGCTTCTGAGTGTGCTTGCTCTGAGAATTCATTCTAAGGAGGAATCATAATGAAACGTACGATCATCCTCGGGATGGTTTTGGTAGTCTTGCTGGGAGTTTTTGCGCTGCCGTTGACTGCATCAGCGCAAAAGGGAAACCCCTATGACTACATGATGCAGGACGACGGTGGTTGTCCTGTTCTGAAGTTCAACTCACGGACTGGCCAGTATCTCTTCTACGACAACGAAGGATTGACATTAGCCGGAATCGGTTCAATCAAGGGGACGCTCGGTCAACTAAAGCTGGTCTTCAAGAACAGCGGGTACTTTGGCCAGTTCACCTGTATTGAGAAAACCAAAGCAGGCTATGGGTCCCTCATAGAAACCTCGGGCTGGGAAATAGAAGCGACGATCAGTGACAGCAACATGACAGACAACACCGGAGAATGCGCTGTGAACTGATCAAACGAGTATTCTGGGCTGGGATGACCGGCAATGGATAATCTTCGCCTTTAAGTCTCAGCCCAGAATTGCATCTGTCCTTCCGTCCATCGCCTCCCTTTCAATTACAATTAGCTGTCAATACTGTCTTACATGTTCATTGACCGTTCATTCCTGCGATGACCGGCGATAGGCCACAATGAGAGATGAAAAATGACTTCTGCTTGCGCCATCTTAGATTGGCTTGCTACTTTCACAACGGCCGGAGGCGCAGGGGGCCTGGTGGTTCTCGCGGGCTTCAAACCCGTTGCGGGTCGCCGAGAGGTGGCCTGGGTGGGTTCGATTCCCACACGCCTCCGCCAACAAGCACAAGATCAACCGAAAGGAAGGGGTTTCTTGAAGCGTCTTTGCAGATTCGTGCTGGTCATTCTACTTGTCGGCAACGCGCGATTGTGTGTCGCTCAGGATACAAAGCCACAAACGGCGTCTCCGGCCGCTCCGAACCAAACCCCAGAGTCGAATCCAAGAGCGTGGAAGGAGTTTGTGTCACGCGGAGGGTTCTTTGCGGTGTTGCTGCCGGGAACGCCTGTGCAGCATACCCAGCAAACCGAGTCACCGGCTGGAGCGCTCGACTATTTTACGTACACCCTGCAGACCGAGGCTGCAGCCTACTTTATCGCGTATGTGGACTTCCCGGAGGTGCCCAACGACGACAGGGGCGTAAAGAAGATTCTTGACGGCGGGCGCGACGGAGCGCTGGCAACGATAAACGGCAAGCTGATATCCGAGACAGCTATTTCGCTTAAAAACTTCCCGGTCGCGCGCTGACCGTTGAAGGGGCAACCGAACTGCTCAAGGCGAGAATCTACCTCGCCGGCCTTCGCCTTTACCTCGTAATGATAGTTGCCAACAAGAGTCAACTAGTTTCGCCAGCGACCAGCAGCGTCTATGATGCTTCAGTCGAAAGATACCTTGGCTCATTCAAGCTGATAACCAAAAGGAAGTAATGACGACGACAATCGAGGATTCGATATGAGCAAAACAACAATCGCTTGTGTGCAGATGGATGTTGCGATCGGCGATGTGGAAGCCAATCGCCGCAAGATCGTTGAGCGACTGCGAACCGCTGCCAAGAGCGGCGCCGCGTTGGTGATCTTTCCTGAATGCGCGCTGACTGGCTATTGCTTTGATTCGCTCCAAGAAGCCTCGCAGTTCGCCGAACCGATCGATGGACCATCATCAAAGGCGATCGCCGATGCCTGTAATGAAACGGGAACGCATGCAGTCGTAGGTTTCATCGAAAAGGACGATTCGAGCTTCTATAACGCGGCGATGCTTGTCGGACCTGATGGAGTAATCGGCAACTATCGCAAGGTTCATCTTCCTTTTCTCGGAGTGGATCGATTTCTGACGCCGGGCGACAAGCCGTTCCGCGTCTTCGAGCTTCCGTTCGGTCGCATCGGAATCAACATCTGCTACGACGCGAGTTTTCCGGAAGCAGCTCGCGCGCTGAAACTGCTCGGAGCCGAGCTTATCGTATTGCCCACCAACTGGCCGACCGGCGCGTGGCGCACTGCCGAGTTCATCATCAACGCGCGCGCTTGCGAGAATCACGTGAACTTCGCGGCCGTGAATCGTTGCGGCGTCGAGCGCGGATGGGAGTTTATCGGCAGAACCAAGGTCGTCGATGTTAACGGCGACACTCTCGCAGAAGCCGGACGCGAAGGCGAAGAGGTGCTTGCCCTCGAGATTGATCTTCAGGAAGCGAACAAGAACAAGATAGTGAACGTCGCCGGCTCTTATGAGATAGACCGCCTCGCTGATCGCCGGCCCGAGTTCTATCGCATCGTGACGGAAGAGGCCTCCCGATCACAAGTCGCGGATTAGAGAGTTGAGGTATTCGACGTGTGTGCTTGATTCCGATCAGGGTTGCAATAACGATCCGCTATCTCGCGGTCCGGTAGCGTAACCTGGCTCGCTATTTGAGACTCAAGATCGAAGAGCGGGGGGCAACCATCCTTCCAGACCTGTGATCCTGCGTAAGGTACCGTTGGTCCCCGGTCGTCTCTACAGCGCCTCACCGGTTCAAAAACACCAACCCGTTGCAGGCGGCGTTCAATAAGAAGGTAATCGAGGCGCCGATGATCAAACCCTTGGCTGTCTCAGTTTCGCCTTTGCGACGAGCGATCCAGATCGCCGGGATCATGTAGATGAGCTGGCTCAGTCCAATATACATCACCGGAAGGATACCGAGCTCCAGACCTCGCTCGCCGCTCACTATTATCGCGAGAATGAATAACAAAGACACCAGGACAACAAAGTGAAACAAGTTCGTGAGTCCAAATCCCGCCCAGATACTCCCCTTCGACTGTTCGGCGACCTCGCGCGCCCAGCGATCGAGATTTGGGTCAGACATTCGCGCAAACCCTGACGATTCTCTTTATGAGCCTGTTACTTGAGAGTTATTGCCACTTCAAGCCGTAAAAGACGTAACCCGTGCACGCGATGTTCAGCAGCGCACTCACAGACGCGGCAATAATGATCCCCTTCACCGTCTCTTCGTGTCCCTTCCGACGCGCAACGATGATTGCAGGAATCACATATGCCAACTGGCTCACGCATATCACCGCGAGGCTCAAAAAGGACGTCATGAAGGCGAGTGGGATTTGCAGCAGGTGAAACAACAATACCTCACCCACGCCCCGTACGATCGAGCCCTTCGACTCCGCGTCGAGGATCGGCTTGTCGTCCGCGCCACTCTTATTCAATTCCTCTTCAGACATTCAGTGCCTCTGCTCGCTCTCGCAACGGCTTGAGTCTGGTCTGCTCAAGTCCATCGCGATAAAAAAGATTGTAGGTGTCAAACGGAATCAATCGCCCGTCCGGATGAACGATGTGAACACAGCTCTTCTTCACCGATCTGACGTCGAACGAGTAAGCATCGATGAAATCCATGATGATCACCCGAAACAGATTCTCGTAGCCCATTCCCTCGGGTGCCACAGCCATCGGAAGGCAACAAAGCAGCTCGCGAAGACTCGCCACGCCAGACTGCGGAGAGTGATTCGTCGCGAACAGCTTGAAGATGTGATCGCGAACATCGTCGTCGTATTCGTAGACGATCGTGTTGCGGCGTCCGTCAATCAGCACTTGCGGGTCGATCAGGCTGGTCAGTGGAACGACCTGACCTCCAAGCTTCAACGCGTAAGCCATGGCCAAACTATCCGGATGACAAGGCACCGGTATGATGTCTTCCGGCCTGAAGACCGCACTCTGCTCCAAAATCTGCCGCCGCACCTCCGTCAACGTGAGCCGGTCGGTAGCCGGATCGTACTGTTCGAGGCGCCCCGCGGCTTGTATCGGCTGAAAGGTCACCCCGCGAACGCAGGGCTGCTTCAAAGCGAAGTCGACTATCTTTCCAACCTCGCCGTCGTTCAGCCCCTTCTTCAAAGTCACCACCAGCGTAGTCGAGATACCGAGCCTGTTGAGCCTGCCGAGAGCTTGCTCGCGGACGTGGCGGAGATCAGCGCCGCGCAAATCCATCAACGTTTCACGCTCGAACGAATCGAACTGTAGATACAACTCGAAGCCGGGCATGTACGCGGCGAGTCGGGCCGCGAATTCTTCGTCGTTAGCGATACGAACCCCGTTGGTGTTGACCATCAAATGGCGGATAGGTCGAGCCTTCGCCATGTCCAGCACAGCGAAAAAATCCGGGTGAAGAGTCGGTTCGCCTCCGGAAATCTGGACGACATCCGGTTCACCTTCGTTGCGAACTACCGCGTCCAGCATGAACTCAATCTGGCTGAGAGATCTGAACTGCTGGCGGGACGGGCCGCTTTCCGAATAGCAGATGGGGCACTTCAGATTGCAGTAGTCGGTTATCTCAACCAACGAAAGACACGAGTGCTGTTCGTGGTCCGTGCACAGTCCGCAGTCATACGGACATCCCCATTTCACCGGGGTGTTGTAAACGTTCGGCATCTCCGGCGGCTTGATGAACACTTCGCGGCATCGGCGATAGTAGTCCACATCATCGGCGATCAAAACTCGTTCGGCGCCGTGTTCGGGGCACCGCTTAAGCAGGAACACCTTCCCATCCTGGAAGACGATCTTTCCCTCAACCTTGCGATAGCAGGACGAGCAGATCGAAACCGCTAAATCATAATAAAGATATGGCCGCAAGCGGTCGGTCATGGAGTCGCCGCCTCCTTTCGCATGAAAATGTATGGAAGATCGCGGCAATAGTACAACAACATCATCACGCAGGCCCACTGAATCGAGGTCAACCCGGCAAACGTGACACCGGGCTTCAGAAAATCAATCGCGAGTCTGAATCCGAAATAGCCGAGCATGAAACCCTTGAACAGAACACCTTC
>DATLWF010000175.1:0-28531 GCA_035576605.1 Blastocatellia bacterium
CAGATGTTCCGTCGCCTCGAGCATTTCGAGGCCTGCCGTTACTGCTTGCAACGCCGCTTCGGTTTGATTTTCCATTCCAAAAAGAGCCATCAGACCGTCGCCCATATAGTTGTCAATATGGCCATTGTTGCGGCTGATCACGACTCCCATCTCGTGGAAGTAGCGGTTTAGAACATGAACGACGTCATAAGGCGGAAGCGCTTCAGCGAAAGGAGTGAACCCGCGAATATCGGAGAACAGAACGGCCAGGCGCTTCTCTTCGCCGGCGGAGGTAGGCGCCGCCCCGGCAGATCGCTGGTCGGTCAGTTGTAGGTCTTCGTCGTCCAGCACCAGCCGTCGAAGCTTCACGTCTCTGCCGATCGTCGTCTGGCAAGCCAATCGAATGTCCGGAGTGAAGTGGAGCCGGTCCGCCAGCTTTTGCTCACTGTCATTGCGCGCGACGCAATACTCTAGGCCTTCGAGAATCACAACGCGGCAGGTCGAACATCGAGCATTGCCGCCGCACGCGTGAGCATGCGGAATGCCCGCGCGTAGAGACACCTGGAGAATGGTCTCAGACGGTTCGGCTTCGATGGTCTGCTTCTCAAGAATATAGAAGACGGTTGGCATACACAGTCCTTTCGGATGAGTAAGCTCTGGTCGCGATCTGCTTCGGCCACGCCTGGACTCTCCAACCCTTGCCGACTCGCTGATTCGTAGTCGGTTTATGGATGCACAGTCTCGCCGGCTACACGAGACCGCGCGCTCTCGTTGTTGAAGCGATCGACGGCGGTCACCCTGTAGAAGTACGTTTGATCGATAACAACTAGATCGTCCCTGAATGTCACCGGAGTCAATGGCTGATCGTTCAGCTTGATCCAGTCCTTGTCGGGGGTGTCCGCTGAGTTCGCTCTGTAGATGTTGTATCCGACCAAGTCACGTTCAGGGCTGCTCGGCCAGAACAAGCTGATCGTTCCATTTGCAGACGCGATCGAAACTGGATCGGGAGCGGAAGGTGGAAATATATCGACGGGTTTGAACGATAGCGGCTCGCTGTCTGCGCTCTCGACTAATCCGCTCGCACCCTGCGACAGCGCGCGGACAAAGTAAACATAGTCAATCAGATACTGGAATTTGGTATCGGTGAAACTCGTGCCGGTGACAGGCTCGGTATTAAGCAACTCGCCCCCGAAGCCGCGCTTCGCCGCTCGCCGATAGATGTTATAGCCAACCACGGAGGCCGGAGTAACTCCGTCCACGTTTGTTGAGGGCGCATTCCAGGAAATCGCGACCGCGTCTTGAGAGTCATCCTTCGCACTTAAGTTGGCGGGGGGCAGCGAGATCGCCAGAGCCGGTTCGATCGCGACTGTGTTTGAGAAGGCAGCCGCTTGACCCCGTTTGTTGACGTACCGAACCGCGTAGCGCAGCCGGGTGTTCGTTGAGCTTGTGAGATTCACTGGATCGGTAAAGTGCAGAAGGCCCGGTGCTTTTACTTGAGCCTCAATCGCAGCTCGGTCCATAAAGCCGATCACCTGGGCAGTGTCAGCGTAGTCATCCGGGTCGAGCACCGGCTCCTGATCGCGCCGCTCGGTCAGACGATAGATATCGACGCGTGAGATGTAGAAACGGCTCGACTCGTCCTGTACGAGGGCCGGCGACGGCCACGAGAGCAGAATGGTTGCCCCGCGCTGGATCGCCGTCAGCTCGGCCGTGCGCTCCGACAGCCGAGAGGGTGCCACGGGCGCACTGACCTTGCCGCAAGAAGTCCCGATGAGCACGATGCTCAAGACCCAGATGAAAGCGTTGACTTGGATTAACCGATGGCGTTGGGACACGCGGATAAAGCGTGCTTGAAGGGTTCCGATAAGCTTATGGCCGAAGTGTTCGGAGCGAATCACAGGATGTACCGACTGAGGTCCTCATTCTTCACTATCTCGGCCAGTTGCTTGTGCACGTAGGCTGAATCTATGTTGACGTTTTTGTCCACAAGGTCGGGCCCCTCGAACGAGTATTCATCCAGCAGCGTCTCCATGATGGTGTGCAGCCGGCGTGCGCCGATGTCTTCAGTTTGCTCGTTGACTGAGAAAGCGAAGCGCGCGATCGAGTCAATCGCATCGTCGGAGAACCGGATATCAATGCCCTCGGTACCGAGCAATGCGGTGTACTGGCGCACGAGCGAGTTCTTCGGCTCGGTGAGGATGCGCTTGAAGTCTTCGATGGTGAGTGGCTTCAATTCCACCCGAATCGGGAATCGGCCCTGAAGCTCGGGGATCAAATCGGAGGGTTTTGAAACGTGAAAAGCGCCGGCCGCAATGAAGAGGATGTGGTCGGTCTTGACCATGCCGTATCGTGTGTTGACCGTGGTGCCTTCAACTATCGGCAGGATGTCGCGCTGAACGCCTTCACGCGACACGTCCGGACCCTGACCGCCTTCGCGCCCGGCAATCTTGTCAATCTCATCGAGGAAGATGATACCGGTTGATTCGACGCGTTCGATGGACAGCCGAGCGACCTGATCCATGTCGATCAGCTTCTGCTCTTCTTCCTGGATCAGGTACTCCATAGCCTCATCAACGCGCATCTTCCTGGATTTCGGGCGTGCGCCGAACATGTTGGGAAACATGTCGCGCAGGTTTATGTCCATCTCTTCGATGCCCTGAGGTGTGTAGATCTCGAAGTGCCCCGGATTCGTCCGCTCCTGCACCTCGAGCTCGACGATGCGAGCGTTCAAACGCCCCTCACGCAACTGCTGTCTGAGCTTCTCGCGAGTGCGTTCAAACTGTTCGTAGGAAGAGTCGCTCTCGGGTTCCTCGACCTGTTTGGTGCGCGGCAACAGCAGATCGAGCATGCGCTCTTCGGCGTTTTGCTCGGCCTTTTCCGCAACCTCGGCGATCTTTTCTGCTCTGACCAGGTCGACTCCAATCTCAACCAGGTCCCGGATCATCGACTCCACATCGCGGCCGACGTAGCCGACCTCAGTGAACTTTGAAGCCTCGACCTTTAAGAAGGGTGAGTTAGAAAGCCGCGCGAGCCGGCGCGCTATCTCGGTCTTACCGATGCCGGTCGACCCGATCATTATGATGTTCTTCGGAATAACATCCTGAGCGAGGTCAGCCGGCAGTTTCTGACGGCGAATGCGGTTGCGCAACGCGATAGCCACTGCGCGCTTGGCGGCGTGCTGACCGACGACGTACTTGTCCAGCTCTTCGACGATCTGACGAGGAGTCATTTCGTCGAGCCTTGGTTGATCCTTCACTTCTCCGGATAGATAGATGACCATAATGATATTTTATGACGTGGCTCAACAAGGGTCGACCACGATGATTGCTAGATTATAACTCTTCGATGACCAGGTCGGAATTGGTATAGATGCAAATCTCGCTGGCGATCTTCATGGCCTCCTGGACAACCTCTCTCGCAGACATATCGGTATGGCGAAGCAGCGCGCGAGCTGCGGCGGTCGCGTACGGCCCCCCCGACCCGATCGCGACTATGCCGTCGTCGGATTCGATGACGTCGCCCCCGCCTGAAAGTATCAGAGAAGTGTTTTCGTCGGCCACGATGAGCAGGGCTTCGAGATGGCGCAGGTACTTGTCGGTGCGCCACTCTTTGCCGAGCTCCACGGCTGCGCGCTGGAGTTGTCCGTGATACTGCTCGAGCTTTGCTTCGAACCTCGTGAACAGCGTGAAAGCATCGGCAGTCGAGCCCGCAAAACCGGCGATGATTTTGTCGTTGTAGAGGCGGCGGACCTTTCGCGCGCCTGATTTCATGATCGTCTTATCAAAGGTAACCTGGCCGTCGCCCGCAACTGCGACGTGATTGTTTCTGCGTACTGCAAGTATTGTTGTGCTGCGAACCCTCGGCCGTTTGCGGGGGCGGGAAAGCTTAACTGACATAGAAGCCGAATATAGTCCGCACTCCTTGCATTGTCAAGAAATGCCACCTGAGGCGGAAACAGGTGCGTAGCGTCAGGCTGGGAAAGCTTCGAGCAAGCAAAATCTGGTGTCGTCATCGACTCCAAGCTGACTCACTTCCACACCGAAAGCACTGTTGCTTTTTTGAACAGTGATTGATCTGGAGGTGAGCATATTCGTCAAGAGTAATTGGCTTTCGGCGCCGGCTTCGCGGGCGACCGCTGAAACGTCCATCTGCGGCGAATTGAACTTGTGCCACGCATCGGAGATCTGACCGAGATAAGCAATCACCCGGCGTTGGTCTTTCCTTATGAAACCGAGTGTTCCATAGACACCAGGATCAAAGAGTTCGAAATCGCCCCTCTTGAAGACGTCATCGTTAGTGATCTTCAAGAGATGACCGTATGACTCTTTCAAAGCAGCGTCCGCAGGTTCGTCCGCCAACGGCCTGATTCGCTGAACCGGCAGCCGTTCATGTTTACCTTCCATCTGACCTTCATGTATTAACACAGACCCTGGAATTGAAAGCATCAACGCCAGCGCAGCAAGATGATCCGATTTGCCGAACACCGACACAGCCCTGGGTTCATCGTGATTCTCGATGAAATAGAGTGAGCCGCGCAGTGCCTCCGGATCCCTTCGGAGACGCTCCAACACCCGCCCTAAATCGTGACCGACTAGCCCGTCGTACAAACTCTTTTCATAGCACAAATCAAAGCCGAGTGCGCGGAGTTCGTGCTCCTTGTCCCAGTAAGCCTCGGCGATAAACCTGAAAGCTGGATTAACTCTCCTTACCGCGTCGATGGCCTGGTCCCAGAACTCCCCGGGCATCACCTCGTCAAATGCCGAGTCGGCCGCCAATGGATACCACAGTCGTCGAAAACAGTCTCTCAGAACCAGCATTGCCATGTCGCATCGAACGCCATCTGCATAGCGGCTGATTCGCTTGAGCTCTTCGATCATTCGCGTCCTCAGCGCTTCGTTCGCGTAGTCGAGCTGAGCGGTGTCATTCCACGGAGAAAAGTAGGGATCGCGGCCAAAAGCGACTACTTCACCGGATCGATGCAGAAAGAACTCGCTCGTAGACTGCTTGCGCGCTCTTGTATCGCTTCGTATGAATAAGTCCGGCCATTGGGTGATCCAAGGCGAGTCCAGCGCCATATGATTTGAAACGAAGTCAACAATCACCGAAAGTCCAGCAGCGTGCGCCCGCTTCACCAGCCGGACAAACTGACCGCTTCCACCTAACTCGCGATTGATTTCGTACGTCGGCACTGCATAAGGAGACCCCTCGTAATCCTCTGATGTGATCTTGGATATCTTCCTTGCGCCGTTGCTGATCCGCCACACCCCCATCATCCACAGGGCGTCGAAGCCGAGCTGTGCCAGTTCTGCCAACTCGGTGGCTGTGATCTGATCAAATCGGGAGCAATGTAGGCGCGAGTTGATTTCGTAGATTCGCAATGTAACCCTAACGGAAGCCTTTAACGACCTGGGGCATTATCGCTCGAAGGGCCAGAACCTGATTCGAATCCCTCAAGCGACAACCGAACCGCTGCGGCCAAGTCCATTCGCTTATCCGCAGGCAAAGAACTGAGATATCTGTCGCGGTTCTTTAGCGCGTCTTCGGTGATGGACTTAAGCACCTGACTCCCGCGTTCACTGAGCGAGACCAGCAACTGCGGACGATGGGAGTTCGATTCGTAAGTAAGCTCCAAAAGGCCAAGCTGCTGCATGCGTTTGCAGAGCTGGCCCGTAGCGGTCCTGTCCCTAACAAGGTGCTCCGCAAGCACCCTGAGCGGCAGGCTCGAATCGCCGAGGCAACGCACCGCCAGCAGTACCAGGTAATGCTCGAACGTCGTGTTGTGGCTGACTGCAGCCTTAGCATAGAAGCCGTCCAGTCTCCTAAGATAGTTGCGCGCGGTGTTGAAATGCTCGTAAATTCCACTGATCCCGTAACTTACGCTTTCGCTTGTAGACATCCTACGTCCTCACTATTGCATCTAGATAATTAGCCAATTATGGTGTATGATACGGGTTTGGAAAAACACTATATTATGTATTGCATTGCAGGATGTCAACCATTATCTGGTTGCTCCAAGGAGGCGCCGCTGGTAAGGGGCGCCTTTTAGTTCGGGTCTAATAACGAGCGCATAGACGGAAGACAAGATGAAAACGAGAATGGACAAGGACATCCTCATAACCTCTCCGGACGAGGCACAGGAGGACTTCGCTCCCGCGGGCGGCATAGAACGCATCGTTGCGGAGATCGATGAAGACGAGGCTGAGTCGCTGTGGGAAGCGGTTGCCGTTGAGGAAGAGGAAACTCCGGAGGTCGTCGAGGAAGCGACCGAAGACGTAGACGTTGATTTGGAACCCGGCAAGGACGAATCCCTCGATCCTATGCGGCTCTATCTCCGCGAGATGAGTTCGGTGCCGTTACTCACTCGTGAGGATGAGATTCGGATAGCCAAACGGATCGAGCGTGGGAATAAGCGCATTTACAAGGCGCTTTCGCGGTCCTTCATCACCATCGAGGAGATAAGCGAGCTCAATAATCAGCTCGTCGAAGGAGAGATCAATTCACAGGATATCGTCGACGTAGCAACTGACCCTGAAGCTGAAGAGGCATTGGAAGAACAGCGTGAAGAGATTCGGCTGCATGTTATGGCCGAGTTCGAGGAGATAGTCAAAGCTCATGACAAGCTCGTAAAGCTGTCTGCGAAAATCGAGGCAGAACCAAAGTCTTCCAAGAAGCTCAAGAGGTTCCGCCGCCAGTACGCACACCAGCTCATCCACATGTCGAAGCGTGTCCGCGGGTTTACCTTCACCGCCGAGATGCGAAGGCGTTTCATGGAGGCCATCGACGGCATAGTCAAACAGATTCGTGCCGTCGAGGCCGAGCTCAACCGGGTTGAGCGCGCACTGGAGTCGAAGCGTCGGAAGGATATCGACGACCTCAAGCGCCAGCAGCGCGCGCTTCGCAAGACGATCCGCGAGACAGAGCGGCGATACGCAGCGTCTGCCGTTGACATAAAACGCACTCAGCAGACCATCATCGCGGCCGAGGCGGAGGTCGAACAAGCCAAGCGCGAAATGATCGAAGCAAATCTCCGGCTGGTTATTTCGATCGCAAAGAATTACATCAATCGAGGGCTGCATTTTCTCGACCTGATTCAGGAGGGAAACATAGGATTGATGCGAGCTGTTGAGAAGTTCGACTGGAGGCGCGGATACAAATTCTCAACTTATGCGACGTGGTGGATTCGTCAGGCGGTGACGCGGGCGATCGCCGATCAGGGCCGCACGATTCGCGTCCCGGTGCATATGGTTGAGGTCATCAATAAGATCCTCCGCACACAGCGATTGATGGTTCAGGAACTCGGTCGCGAACCGACTCACGAGGAGCTTGCCCGCCGAGTTGACATGCCGGCGTGGAAAGTGCGCAAAGCATTGAAGATCGCTCAGCAGCCAATCTCGCTTGAAACGCCGATCGGAGACGATGGCGAGACTACGATCGCGAGCTTCATCGAGGACCGGCGTTCCGCTAATCCGGCGGAGACTGCAATAACCAACAACCTGCGCGAGTTGACTGAAGACGTGCTCTCGACGCTGACTCCTCGGGAGAAAGAGATCATCAAGATGCGTTTTGGTCTCGATCAATCCGGCGAGGAGCGAACGCTTGAAGAGGTTGGGAAGCACTTCAATGTCACACGCGAGCGCATACGCCAGATCGAAGCGAAGGCGCTTGCGAAACTTCGTCACCCGTCTCGCTCCCGACGGCTGCGTGCTTTCCTCGATGGGACGGCGATGGCGCCTTAACCGCAGGATTGAATTGAGAGGTTATTCGGGGCCGCCAGTCGGCCCCGTTTCTATTTCGGCCAGTCATCAGCGGGCTAATTTGCGCGGGCGTTCGACGGCGGCCTTTACTTCTCTAAGGCTTCGCGCTCGGGTGTCGGTAGGAACCGAACAACCTGGAGTGACGATCAAACCGCGCGTTCCTACTTCGCGAATCGCGTTGTCGACCTGTACGCTTATCTCCGGCGCTGAGACGTGACTGGCATTGGCTTCATCAATCCCACCCATCACGGTTTTGCCTGATCGCATCTTACCTGCGTTGAGAGATGGCTCGGTTGCGAAATGGGACCAGTTGAACGCGTTGACTGGATAGTCCAACAGCGAATCGAAGTGAATTCGCTTGCCGTGTATGTGCAGCACATTGAACGGTGCTTCGCGAACCGCTTCGAGGATTTTTAGATCGAACGGGCGGCCCCACGTCTCATATTCCTCAGCGGTCATAACATCATCGGTAGCCGCACCGAGCGATAGGAAGATACCGGCCGCCCCGCGATCCAGAACCTGCTTTGCGTAGCCGGCGAGCGACGTTGAAATGGCATCCATGGCTGCAAGCAGCGTGTCGGGATATCGCTCGCGCGCGTTTGGCAGGGTTCCGGATCGCGCAAGCCTTCGAGCGGTGGTCCAGGTGCTGAATATCGTCTCGATGAACATTGCTTCCTCGGCTATCTCATCGTTGATTATCGACAGTGCCGAGAGCTGTTCGCTCCAACATTCGTGGTCGGGAGCGATGGGCTCGATTCTTCTCCAATCTCCTTCGGTCTCAACGGCTTCGATACCGTCGGGCAGCGGGTAAGGATAGTCGCTCATCACCTTCAGGAAGTCCAAATCGTATGCGCGATAGAAGTCAACCTCTGCCTCGGCGTGTTTACGGCCCGCCATATGCTGAAGTCCGAAGTGATACCAGAAGCTGAACGGCGGGCGGTCAACCTCTTCTCCTTTGAGCGCACTGGTGACACGTTCGATTTTGTTCAAGGCGTTCTCCTGTTCGTTGCGATTGGCCCAGTTAGTCTACTGTGTTGGGTTGCGTAGAACAATCACTGGTCTTGGAATCGCGGACCGAGAGCGCATCCGGACCTCTGCAATCTGCCCTTGATTGACTCGTCCCATCCCAGCCGGTACCATAATGGCTCATCCCCAGCAATTCTGAACTATGAACGACCCGCGCAAGACAACTATCGACGGGCGAAAAGCAGCCCAAGATCCCAGCTCCGGTGATGATGAGGCACAGGTCTCCAGTGAGCGGGTCCTGGAAGTGCTCGCTCAGATAGCGCAGGGTGACCTCAGCGTGCTGGCGAATGGCAAGCAACTGGCATTGGCGGGAAAAGACCGTCACCTGCTTTTGAATCTCGATGGGCTAGCACGCCGTTTGCGTTACATTGTCGGAAGACTCCAGCGCGCCGCTGATTCAATCGAAACTGTCGTTGGTGAAGTACTGCGGGGAACCCAGATGTTGTCGGCCGGAGTGCTCGATGAAGCGAAGTCGGTCGAAGAAACGTCCCGTTCGATTGCTGAAATCAACGCTTCGATGCACTCCGTCGGCGATAGTCTCCAGACTCTCTCGAACCTCTCTCAATCGACGTCGAACTCGGTAATGAGGATGGCAACCTCGATCAACCAGGTCTCCGAGAATGCCGACGAGCTGGCCCAATTTGTCGAGGAGACGGCTTTCGCCATTGAAGACATGGCGAACACCGTGCGTAAGGTAGCTGATTCCACTGAGGCGCTGGCCGAGTCTGCAGAGAAGACCGTGCGCGCAATGGAGGCGATCGACAATTCGACTCGGAGCATCGGTGAATCGGTCAATGAAACTACTATGCTCGCCGACGAAGTTGCACGCTCGGCCGACTCCGGCAGCGAGCTTGTCGCTGAGACTGCGACAAGCATGTCCAAGATAAAAGACGCAATCGACGCCGCGACCGAGACCATCACGCGCCTTGGCAGGAGATCCGACCAGATAGGAGAAGTCACTCACGTCATCAACGAGATCGCTGACCGGACTCATCTGCTCGCGTTAAACGCAGCGATACTTGCGGCGCAAGCTGGCACTCAAGGGCGTGGCTTTCGAATTGTCGCCGACGAAATCAAGGAGCTGAGCGAGCGTACGTCGGCCTCGACACGGGAGATCGAAGAGGTCATCAAAGCTGTTCGCGAGGACGTGACCGAAACGATCGAGCGTGTAGCGGTCGGGGGACAACGAGCCGACGCGGGCGTTGATCTCGCGTCGCGCGCGGCAGCGCTGCTCGCAGAGATTCGCGAAAAGACCACGGCCGCATCAGACCGCATTCGGCTGATCGCCGACTCGACGGCAATTCAAGCAGCCGAGAGCCACACGGTGCTCGAAGCCGCCGACCTTGTGCGGCAACAGGCTCGGGGGATCGAGCGCGCGACCGGCGAGCAGGCTCTTACATCGCGGCACATCGGTGAACGCGCTCTGCACATGAGCGAACTAACCGAGCAAGTGCGGCGAGCTACGCGCGAGCAAGCAAAGGTATCCAGGTCCATTGCCGAGGCAATGGAAGAGCTCACTGGGGCAGTCGAGCAGATTCGCGGGGCCTCGGATGAGCAGTCCGCCGGCGCCGATCAGGTCTTGAGAGCCGTTGATACGATCAAGGAAGTAGTCAGCCGGAATCAAACCTCGATCTCCGGAATCAATAGCGCCGTCGACCTTCTGGTGCGCGAAGCGGAGCTGCTAAACCGCGAGGTCGAGACCTTTCACCTGCCGGTGCCCGACCGCGGCGGCCATTTGCGC
Source organism: Blastocatellia bacterium (assembly GCA_035576605.1). GTDB lineage: Bacteria > Acidobacteriota > Blastocatellia > UBA7656 > UBA7656 > Onstottus_A. Next base: position 10,501 of record DATLWF010000175.1, read on the forward strand.
TTCGCGCTACGAGCTTCGCAAGTGACCCTCGATCCGGCGACTATGTCGTCACTTTCGCGCGTTGACGTGATGTCGAATATTTTTGAGGGTTTGGTGCAGTTCGGCGAACGCGCAGAGATTCGCCCGGCAGTGGCTGAACGGTGGGATATTTCGCCCGACGGTCGGATATACACTTTTTATTTGCGCGAGGCAGCGCGGTTCCACAATGGTCGGCGCGTCCGCTCCGAGGATGTGAAGTATTCGTTCGAGCGGCAGATGCGGCAGAACGAAGATGCAGCGGCGTGGGCCTTCAGACCACTGGTTGGCGCAGATCAATTCATGTCCGGGGATGCCGATTCCGTAGCAGGGATACGGGTTGTTAGCGAGCAAGTACTAAGGCTCGAGCTGATCCAGCCGGTTGCGTTTTTCCTTTCGACGCTGTGCACTGAATACAGCTACATCGTTCCGCGCGAAGAGGTTGAGCGGCCCTCGATGGATTTCGAGATTCGACCTGTGGGATCAGGTCCGTTCCGCGTGGTGGAGCCGGTGCTCGGCAAGGAAGTACAGCTCGAACGATTTGCTAATTATTGGAATCCGGTTCTGCCTTACGTTGACCGGCTGACCGTTTTTTTCGGACTTAGCGCCGAAGAGATATTCGACACATTTCTACGAGGCGAGCTTGATTACGTCAGCGATTTGCCGCTCACCAACCTGAGCGAGCTTAAAGAGCGCGCAGCAGATGTGCAGGTGCTGGAAGCCGTACAGCTCCAAACGCGAATGTTGGTCTTCGATTGTGAGCGTCTTCCCCTCTCGGACCGCCGTGTGCGCCAGGCGATGTGTCTTGCGATCGACCGAAGGCGATTCTTGCGCGAGGTGTACGGCGAGATGGCTGAGCTGAGCATCGGTCCAATACCTCCGGGCGTGCTGGGCTACGACGCCGGCGAGCGCGGGTACGATTACGATCCCGACCGTGCGCGAGCATTGTTGCAAGATGCGGGATACGGCAACGGGTTCGACACGGAAGTATGGTGGCCACAGTCTGTAAGTTCGGCAGTTGAGTGCTTGAAAGAGGACCTCGCTGCGGTGGGGATCCGCGCTGAGTTTCGTTATGTCGAAGCCGAGGAGATGGAGCGCGGGCTAAGACTGCGCACGGTGCCTATCGCGGGACGCGACTGGTATGCTGATTATCCTGATCCTGACAATTTCACTTATGTGCTTTTCAATTCATGCAATCGCGATCTGTTCATCAGCACCTATTCAAACGACGAGGTTGACCGGTTGACCGGGGAAGCCCGCTCGGTGATGAACCGTGAACAGAGAGACGGCATTTATCGTGAGGTCACAAAACTGTTACTCGAAGATGCGCCTTGCGCCTTTCTGGCTCATCGAAGGAGCTTCGTGGCGCACCGATCTGATCTTGAGGGCGTGACTTTGCACCTTCTCTCGCCCTCGGTCACACCGAAGGACTTGTGGTTTGCAAAAGGCGCAGACAAGACCGCAGCGGCCGGCGAGCGATGACCTGACGGCCGCTAATGCTCGCCTCTATCATCACTTCAGATTCTTAAGCTCATTTATTCGTGCGCGCAGCGCTCGCACGAACGTAGTAACCTCCTGGTCACTGAACCCACCAGCGCGGAACGCATCCGATAGCTGTTTGTCCGAGAGGCGGCCCATAAGGTTCCCCATCCATCGAGCGTTCTCGACGGTTATTCCCTCCAGTACTTTCGGGTCTTTGCCTTTGTAGTTGAACAGCACCTGACCATTGCTCACTTTGGTGATGAACACCTGATCTGAGTAAGGGCCGGCCTGGCCTTTTGTTCCGGCTGGTGCGCTCTGGAACCCAGGAATCTTGCGGAAGGGTGATCCCGTCTTGCCAAAGGTCGCTCCCAGATCCGACACGTAGTAGATCGTCTCGCTTCGGTCACCGCCGCTTTTCTTCGACGGTTGAATAATCTTGTTGTTTACGTCTTTCAAGTCCCAGTTGTTGAGCAGAGCCATCAAAACCTTTAAACCTTGAAGCTCGCGCGTGCCGGTGAACGGATTCGAATGCCAGGACCATATGCCCAGGTCTTTGAAGCCATCATCGCGCCGCTTGAAGCGCACGTCCCATACATCAAATCCACCCCGTCCCTCGATGTGCGTGCGTTTGACGAAGTAATCAGTGTCGACGTGATATCCGACCGCCCATGCGATTCGCCCGGCTGCGGGGGCCGGCTTTGCTTCCGCTCCAAATTTGACTTGCCACTTGCGTCCGCGATCATCGTCAACATGAATCTTCTCGGAAGTGCCCGTCTTCACGCGCTCGACGAAGGTGAACTTGCCTTTAGGGTCGGGTGCCCCTTCCGCGCCGCCCGGTCCGTTGAAGAGATCGCGGCTCTCAATATCGGTTGGCTCCTGCCACAGTACTGCGTGGGCCTCGGCGGCGGCGCCACTATCTTTCCCATCCTTCTTCTTCTCTTTCTTTTCTTCTTTCTTCTCTTTGTTTGGTTTGTCGCTTTTGTCCTTCTTCTGTGCGCCGGCGAAAGAACCGGACACGCCTACTGTCGAACAGATGAAAAACGAAATCAGTGTTAGTGCGCAGATGTTTTTCCGCTTGACCAGCATACTTTCAGCCTCCTGACGATTGTTTAGCCAGCCCATTATAGACATTTGGCATCCGCGCGCAAAGCGCCTTTAGCGTTGATGGTGGTGAGGTCGTTTATGGAGAACGGAAAGGTGGCCGCAGTAGGTCATGTACAAGGGCGCGTCGATCACTTCCGACGCGCCCTTGTAGTGTTCGGGTTGGCTCAATTGGAACGCTCGACCATATCGCCGATCTGAACTTCCGCCGTAGATCGCGTAATGAGCGCCACGGAAGCGCCCTTCTCAACCTTTATGATCACCAGCTCGCCGAGCACCTTGTGAGGCAGCGGCGGACGCTCGCGCATTACTTGCTGTTGGGGGACGCGCGTCCCCTGGATCGAATAATCGCCGCCGTGATAACGATCGCCGCTGTATCCGCTGCTGCGGGTCTTCACGACTTTGTCTTGCGGTGTGTTGGTGATGCCCTCACCGCCGCCGATCTCGCGATAGATGGTGAACAGGTCGCCCGGATGAACGTCCTGTCGAGTGCCAATATCGATATAGACGACTCGGTTCGCGGACAGATTCTCGTGAAAACCGGGCGACATGACGATCTGTCCTTTCGTTCCCCCTGACCCTTCACCGAAGCGGGGCAATGGCCGGGCCTCGCCTACATTGGGTCCTGCGTATTCTTCGTAGGGCTTGAGCAAGTCGCCAAATTCTACAGTGTCGCACGAAACGGTTATCTCAGCGGTGGAGGTCTGATCCCCGACTTCGACTACTCGAAGCAGACCAAGCTCACGCACGAGGTAGCCAAGCTTCTTCTTTGTAAATGGATGGGTCACCTCACCCACGGGCCGGATTATGTAATAGACGGCGCCGGGCTGAACGCCCGCGCCGCGTCCGCGATTCAGGAATACTACATCGCCCTGCGCAAACGTTACTTTTAGGTTTTCCTTTTCGGCGCCGACGACCTGCAAATCGACGCGCGGCGGAGTATCGGCAATGAAACCTGTGCAATAAATGTCCGACCGTCGGACCAGCGTTTCGGATTGGTTCGAGCTCTGCTGTCGGGCAACGACCGAACTAGTTAAAGATCCAACAAGAAAGATGATGAGCGCGACGCCCATTCGGGCTGTATTTTTCATTGCTACTCCTTAGAGGTGTGGGGAGCGATTTGAGACGAATCCAAAGGGGCAAAAAGAAGCGCGTAGGTTCTGCGCGGAAAGTAACAAAGTCTTATCCTCAAGTCAATAATTAAAATCGCTTTGCTCACTCACCGGTTTTGATTGATCGCTATGTCGCACAGTGTCATTCCAGGTTGGGCGGATTTAAGTCCGGAAGGCCTAACCTGACCCGCGGTCCCGCGACAAATTGCTTGACACCCATCTAAATAGAGCGATAATGGCAGGCATCCCGTTAGGTTGTATTCTTAGCCGGCAATAATAGTAGTCTATACCCGAACTTAGTAAGATTGCAGCGAACCGGAGTATCAGGTGATTCCGTCCTTCAAGGGACGGACGATAGATTAGTCCTAACTCACCACCGCATACACACGATAAACAGAAGCTGCGATTGGTGCATGCGCCTCACGGGCGCGAGTCGAGCAAGGGGAGGAGACCCAGTGCAGGAGTACACGGACAAGGTTCTGCGGTGCATAGACTGCGGCGAAGAGTTTATCTTCAGCGCTGGAGAGCAACTGTTCTTCGCGGACAAGGGATTGAGAAACGATCCGAAGCGATGTAAGCCGTGCAAGTTGAAAAAGAATGACCGTATCGCAGCTAACATCCAGGCCTACGGTCAGCCTTTCCCGCGAGAGCGCATCGAGGTCACTGTAAAATGCGCGCTGTGCGCGGTCGAAACCACCGTACCTTTCAAGCCGACCCAGGGACGACCGGTCTACTGTCGAGATTGCTTCTTGAGAATGCGCGCTTCGGCCCACATTCACGCACCGCTTCCCTAGGCCGCTGCAGACCGTCGCGAGTTTTCACTTACCTCTCGCACGCACCCAGATCCTTGCAGGTTTTCCGAACTGTATATGCCTCTTAGCTTGGCCGGGTGTTCAAATAGTCACGAACTTTCTTCATGTCCTCCCAGACTTCGCGCTTTTTTTCCGGCGAGCGCAGCAAGAATGCCGGGTGAAAGGTTGGCATCACCTTGACGCCGTTCCATTCACGCCACTCGCCTCTTGCTCTGGTAATCGGCTCTCGTGTTCTCAGCAGGCACTGGAATGCAGGTGATCCGAGCGCGACGATCACCTCGGGTCGAATGCAGGCGAGCTGGCGCAACAGAAACGGCTCACAGGTGTCCACTTCATCGCGTTCGGGCGTACGATTTCCGGGTGGCCGGCACTTGACAATGTTAGCGATATAAACGTCCTCTCGTTTCAGACCAATCGCCACAATGATCTTGTCCAGTAATTGACCCGCGCGCCCTACGAAGGGGCGGCCGCTGGCGTCTTCGTCCGCGCCCGGACCTTCACCGACGAACACCAGCTTCGCGTGAGGGTTGCCCTCTCCGAATACGATCGTTTTGCGATGCTCGTGAAGTTTGCATCGCTGGCAATCGCCAATGTCTTCTCTAATCGCTTCAAGGGAGGGATCAAGGGACTCTCTGACGGGAAGGGCCACCACGCCGCGCCGCAAGCTGCCCTGTTGGCTGCCCGCAACGCTCTCGCCAAATAGTCCGACCTGCGCTATCTGCGACGTTGTTTGCGGCGCGGCTTCTTCATCTCGAACTGGAGGAGCGGCTTGCATGGTTTGCGCTACTGCGGGCGCGCCGGCGGAGCTGAGAGCCGCTGAAATTGACTCCGTGGAATCGGCTGTGGGAGCCGATTCCGTGGCGAGGGCTGAGCCCCCAAGGTCCTCGAATCCCATATCAGCATAAAACTTCAACTGGTTTTCGATATCGCCGGCGATGGCCAAAGTCTCGTCGATAATCTCTTTTGACATTGCAACGAATTCTCCACGACGGCCTCGAAAGGGTCAAGCTGAAAGGACGCTGCCTCGAACCCCATTCGTTTCGCTCCGAGCGGTCAAGGCGCGTTTATGCCGAAGAGTGATCTAGTACACATTCTTTTTCCTTTTGCAATTCTCTTTTTGCCTTGGTACTGTGGCCGACAGGAATGCAAGCGCGAAGGCTCGGCTGTGGAGCAAATCAACCAACGCGCTTTTTGCAGGAGGTGCGCGATGCGCAGAATAGCACTCACGCCTCGCCTACCGGCCACCTTGTTCCTTTCATTGGCTGTTTTCGTGTTGGCCGGGGCTCAAGCTTCACCCTCGATCCAGTTTTTCATGCCCGACGGCTCATTGCCGAACCGCGAGCTTCGTTTTACGCTGGTTACCGACGCCGGCCGCATCGAAACTTACTTTACCGATTCAAAAGGCAAGTTCCTGTTGACGCGTTCGCTGGGTTTCAAGAGCGACGCCGAGTACCGAGTGACCATCATTGGCGACGGGACCAGCTTCGACACCACCACGCAAACGTTCAAAGAATATAGTGCGGTCTTTTACGTTACTGTTTATTTGAACCCTCTGCGTTCGAAACCTGTGCCCCCGGCCAAGGTGGTCGATCTCGCAGAGTTCGACGTCAAAGTGCCGGAGGAAGCCAAACAGGTTTATGCGGAAGCGATGCGGGCCTTTAAGGAAGGTCAGCGTGACGAAGCGATTCGCGGACTGGAACACGCGCTAACGATATACCCCGATTATTTTAGAGCGCTCAATGACCTTGGCGTGATCTACATGAAAATGAACCGTTTGGATGATGCCGCGCGAGTATTCGAGCGAGCTACAAAGATCGCGCCGCGTGCCTATCATCCGCGGTTGAATCTGGGAGTGATATTGACCCGCCGAGGAAAGTACAAGGAGGCCGTTGCGCTCCTCGATGCGCTCTATAGAGAGAACCAATCAATTTCGGAAGTCCGCGTTGCGCTTGCCGATGCCTTGATTGCGCTCAACCGATTGGATGAGGCTGAGCCTCATCTTCGAACGGCATTGTTAGATTCGAATCTCGGCCGTGGGGCGGCGGGGGATGCTCATTATCGGCTCGGGTTGCTGTTGAACAAGAAGGAAAAGTATGAGGCGGCGGCGGTCGAACTGAGCCAGGCCGCCGAAGCGATACCGGACTCGGCGCGAACTCACCTGCAACTGGGCGGCGCCCTTCTCCAACTGAGACGGCTCGCCGATGCAGAGCGAGAGCTGACGACCGCTTACCGTCTGGGTGGACCGCAACTTGGAGGCGCACAGTTGATGCTCGGCCAGATCTACTTCATGGAAAAAAAATACGTTAACGCTCTGACTTCATTTGAGCAGTACTTGACCGACGTTCCTCAAGCCCCTAACGCCGTCGAGGTGAGAGGCGTGATTGAGAGGCTCAGGACAGCGCTTAGTCAGAAATGACCTCCTGTAAAGCCGGCATTTCACCTTAAATATCGAATTGTAGTTGCTATAAGTCGCTATAGAAAAAAAGCGCCTCGGATGTGTGGCCACAGCCGAGGCGCTTGGTCTGAGTTAAACTTCAATGAGCCGAGTTTAGAAATTGAGCCGGAACTGGAACTCGATCAGTCTGCCACCCGGATCGTTTGTGCCTGACACGGTGAAGTCACGGTAAGCCGCGCGAGTCTGGCCGAAACTTGAACTGTTGACGGCGGCCGTTCTGGCATCGGCGGTTGCGCTCAGTATGTAGAAGTTCGCGCGGTTGAACGCGTTGAGCAATTGCATTCGCGCTTCAAAGTTCACCCGCTCGGTGATTCGCGTTCGCTTGACTAGGTTAAGATCGAAGCGAGCGGTCATCGGACCGTGAAGGAATATCCGGTTGCCGAGCTTTCCAGGTTCGGTTTGAGGCCCGATATAGGGAGCGTTTGGATCGAGACTTGCCAGACCCTTACCGAGGTCGAATGCCGCAAGCGAATTCTGGATTATAGAGTCGGGAAGCCAGAAGACCACTCCTCGACAAACTCCGGCAGCGCAGACTGTCTCTTTTCGAATCTTGACCAGATCCTGAAGCTGCTTGGTCGAGATGTTATGGAGCACGACGCCTGAATCATTCTGGTTGAAGGTTGCACGGCCGCTGGTCATTAGGAACACGGGACCGGTCTGAATCCTGGCGACGCCCCCAGTCTGCCAACCCTCGAGAACCTTGCTGATCACTGGAGTGTGACCATTCAGGAAAGCTCTGCCTGGGCCAATCGGCAATTCGTACAGCCAGTCCAGCTTGAACGAATGGCGAAGGTCCCAAGGCGACAACCCCCAATCTTGATTCAAGTCGCGTAGCGTTCGCGGCTGAGTGGCGACCGCAGAGGAACTGCCGTATGAGTTGGATAGAGCTTTGCCGTACTGGTAGCTACCCTGCACAAGCAAACCGTTTGACAAACGTCTGCGCACTTCGATCTGCAGTGCGTGGAATTGCGTGTCTACCCCATTCGTCATTAAGAACGCCCCGCCGGTTACCGCCTGAGGGTTCATAACGAAGAAGTTCGACACCTTGCTTCCGTCTGGCAAAGTGACGAATGGAACAAGTCCGGCAGCGATCAGGTTATTCATCCGCGAGGCGCTGGTAGCGATGCCGTTCGCCACTGCGCCGGCCTGGCCTTGCTGCAACTGCGTCACCACTGTGGTGTTTGTTGCTGCGGCGCTTCCGCCAATCGCGGTCGTGATGAGCGGCACGTTTACTTGCCCTGGCAGATTCTGATTGCCGTAATTGTCACCCCTACCTGCGGCGCGACTGATTGCAAGGTTGTTCGCCGCAGCCTTAAACACATCGAGGAAACCATTCTCGAATATGTTCACCTCATTGTAGTTGTACTGGCGCCATAGGTGAGTTCCGTGAGTGCCCACATAGCGAACCTCAACCGCCGTGTTCTTGTCCAACTCACGCTGGAGGCCAAACGAATACGACTGCGTGTAGCCGGGTTTCAGGTTCGGATCAAAGTCATTGACGCTAGCCGAGCCCCCTGCAAGCAGTGGGAAGCGGCTCGTGTCCGCTGGCGGAGCGATTAACGGGTAGGAGCTTGGATCACGGAAGAGCACGGCGCCCGCCTTGAAAATCCCAGGCGTTGTTGCCGGAGTAGCGTTCAGATTAATCGTGGGGCCGTTGTTTGAGCCGAACATGCTGGTGTAAGCGTTGAAGCCCTCCCGCGTGTAGGCTGTTCCGTAGCCGCCTCGAAAGACAGTCTGATCGCCACTGCCAAAGATTGTGTGCAGCAACCCAGATTTGAAACTCGGACTCCAGGCAAAACCAATTGTCGGCGCAAAGTCCTTATGCCGCGTTCTGTAGCCTTTCTCTCCCGGGTCGAGCAATCGGAAGAAAGTAGGGGTATTGGTGATTACCTTAGGGTTGAAGATATTGCCGTTGCCCGAAACGCCGAAGACGCCTTCGGATCCGGTCCTCGTATAGATGAGGTTATCGTTTATCGGGGACGGATCGATCTCCCAACGCAAGCCGTAGCTGAGAGTCAGGTTTTGCCGCGCCTTCCACGTATCCTGCGCGTAGTAGGCGAACTCATTTTGGTGATTCCGCTCTGTGAAGGGGATAAAGTCATAGGCTCGTGTCGCTTCGTTGAGCGAAGCGGAACGGTTGATCGCGCTGATCCGGCCAGTCACCAACGCATAAAGCTGTTGCGCCTGGGTCCGCTGCGCCGAGCTGGAACCGGGAAGATTCGTCGAGGAGAAGACGTTTACCACTGGATCGTTGGCGTCGACTCCGAACACGATCTGCGGCACGACCTGCGTGTCTACCGCCTGCGTGAACGACGCAACTCTGGTAAACGCAAATCCAAGGTTGATGGTGTGCACGCCCTTGAGCATGTTGAGATTGTCGCTCAGTCCTTTGACCGGCGTGTTGCGGCGAGACTGTGAACGCCGCGTGTAGAACGGCCCGGTACCCAGGCTCTGAGGACCAAGATATGTCCCCGCATTAACCGCATACCCGCCCCACGCGGAGTAAAGCCCAGGCGCGAACTCTTGAGTGAACAGCGATGTGCCGTTGCCCGAGGAAGTAGCGCGCACTTCATTGATCAAACGGTCGTTCACCGTCCATCGATGTGCCGCGACGAACGAAAACGAGTTGCGGTGTATTGAGCCCGTTGTCCCAGGCGATCCCACAACGATCCCCGAGCCCGGATAAACATCAAGCTGGCCATTCACTCCATCAGGATTAGAGAAGTAGTGTTGATAGTTGTGGATGAACTCAAGATGATGCTTGCTCGACAGATTGTAGTCGAACCGGGCGGTGGGGAACCACCGTATGTTCTTCCCCGGGTCCTGAAAGTTGTAGTCGAGACGGTTGTAGTCGCCAGGACTCTGAGTTGAAATGCGGCTTGTGAGGGAACCGGCGCTGTGAACGTACCCGTCAACAAGCCCTAAACCTGCGGCGACCCTTGGGTCGACTGTGCTCGGACAAGCAGTTCCAGCCGGTAGAGTTCCGCATTTTGAAACTACAAGTTGAAGCAGATCGATCTGGCGAAGCGTGCCGGCAGTATCAGGATACGTGAAGATACCGCGACGGGCGTCGGGCGTGGCGACCAGCGTGTTTCCGGTCACATCGTTACCATAAGCCTGCGGCAGCGTGAAGTACTCGTAGTTTACGAAGAAGAACGCCTTGTCGCGGCTCTTCATCAACTTCGGTATGAATATCGGACCCCCGATATTTCCGCCAAATTGGCGAAGGATGAACGCATCCCGCGGCAGCCCGTCGATGTTGTTGAAGTAGTAGTTTGAATTGAAAGTCTTTGAGCGGTACTGCCAGAAGGCCCCGCCGTGGAACTCGGGGGACCCTGATTTCGTTGTGAAGCGAACCTGCACGGCGCCCTCGCCCCCGCTTTCAGCGCCAGGTACCGCCGTTGAAACGGTCACTTCCTGCACGGCGTCTGATTTCGCCTGGATCGTCGTGAAGAAACCATCCGAGCTTCGCAGGAAGTTGTCTTGAATGTTCGCTCCATCGAGCGTCAAGTTGACGGAACCCTTGGGAAGGCCATTAATAGTCGAGGCGCGCGGCACGCCCGGAGAGCTGACGCCCGGAAGCGTCGTAATGAGTGTGAGCGCATCCCGTGTGCTGAAGGGAAGCTCACCGATCTGGCGTCCCACAATCGTGGTCGCTATTGTCGCGCTTTCCTTTTGGAGAACATCAGCCCCCCCGGTCACCACTACCTGCTCAGTTGCGCCGCCGGTCTCGAGCGCTGTGTTAAGCGTAGTCGCCTGCCCGGTGTCGACCTTGACGTCTTTAGTTACAGTTGTCTTGAAACCCGGACCGGTGATAGTGATCGTATAGGTCCCGTTCGGAACCGATGGAATCGTCCATCCTCCTTCTTCATTTGTAGTCGTCTTGTATTCCGTTTGGGTCTGATCGTGTTTCGCCGTGACCTGAGCCTTTGGAATCAAGGCGCCGTTCGCGTCTGCAACTACGCCAGTGAGCCGCCCCGAAGTGGTGACCTGCGCCGGAACTGAAGCAGCAGCCAGCGACAGCATCACCAGGAGCAACCCAAGGCGGCCTGTCAACCGTTCTATCATGAGAATCCTCCTCCACCTGTTTGTTACAGGCATTGTTAATTGGGTTTGTGTGAGCGAAAAAAAAGCCAGTGCCACCAGAGCAAGGCCGCGCCAGTTGAATCAATACTCTCCAGTAGCTACACGTCGACCGCGGAGAGAAACTCAACTTGCCTTGAACCGGATGCGCGCAATCTACCGCGACCTGCCGAAAAATACAAGCCCATCAGGCTAAGTCTCACCGCAGAGGTATCGCGAGATCGTCATAAGCCTCAGGAGTTTCTGAACCGCCCCCTGAGCTTTCCTAACCAGGGCAAAGGAACCGGAAGAATCACATTACCAATGTCTAACAAATTGATGACGAAGTGATGATAGGTAAAGCAGAGAATCTCACCTCAGCAACTATGATACCGATGACAATCCTGCGACTCGGTCTTAGTAAGTTCACTAATCATATTATTTCTGGTTAGCCGGCGTACGACCCTCGATGTATCCGGACTCCGTATATCCAAAACGCTGAATGTCTTGTCCAAATTATCGGATTTCCTGAAGCTGGCTGTCGAAAGCGGAACGGCGCCAGAAGTGGACAGCGTGGTAATTACCGTTCCCCAACGCGGGCGATTGTCAGTACACTCACTTGCTGAACGCCAGCATCGATCAGAGATTGGGTGGCCGCGGAGATTGTGCTGCCGGTCGTGTACACATCGTCTACCAGCAGCACCGACGCACCCGCTATAAAGGATCGCCTCGTCACTTCGAAAGCTCGCTCGACCGACTGAGTTCGATCGTTTGCATCCATGCCGGCGCGATGGCGCTCGGTAGGTTTGATCCGAATCACCGAGCGATCGTCAAGCCGCAATCCGAATTCTCGAGAAATCAACCGGGCGACAATGGCTGCCTGATTGAATCCACGCTGTTTCTGCCGAAAGCGATGTAGTGGGACGGGCATCACAACGTCGCTTCTTAACGCGATGTGATGCTCGGAAAAAGTGCGTTTAATGATTGCTCGCAGGCGCGGACAAATGTGAGGAGTAACCTTCAGGAATAGTATGCTGGCTTCGAGAGCCCCTGAATAAACCCCACAAGCGCGTGCGGCTGTGAACGGCGCCGAGGAGCACATCCCGCACAGCAGCCCTGCTGCTGCCGTGAAGCGAGATTGCGCATTACTTGTCGTGGGCGCCATTGGCACTCCGCACTTCGAGCAAACACATCCGAACAGAATCTTCGTTAAAGCAGGATCATCCCAACACTGGGTGCACGCGACGCCGTCGTCCCATGACTCAACCGCGCCCCCGCAGACGCGGCACTCTTGAGGATAGGCGAGGCCCAGCAGACCGTCTCTGATGTTTCGTAGCGCGCGTTGCAGCACGCTTGATCCTCCAGAAGCGAGTGTGATTCACGGTAGGCAGACGACAGGCGCGGGCCGCACAATGCGGGCTCGGTAGCTGGGTCGTGCATCGTGGCGGGAAGTTCTCAAATCAGCCCTCTTTTTCAACCAGCAGTCCTTGCTCCATCTGCTCCTGACACTTGATGCAGTGGGGCGTCCAGGGAATCGCGTCCAGCCGTTTGGGTTGAATGTCCTCCCCACAGTTCACGCACTCGCCATAAACGCCTTCGGTGATGCGATCCAGCGCCTCTTCGATCAGTCGTAGCGTATTGCGCTCATTAGTGCTTTGAGAGAAGAGAAGCTCTTTAGTGTATGAGTTCGACGCCTTGTCGGCGGGATCCTGGCTGACGTCACGGTCAGCCTCGCGGCCGTAGTCCTCAGTGCGCTCGACCATTCCCAGCAATGCATTTCTTTGCTCGGTCAACCGGGCCTCGTATTGTCTTACTTTCCTTTTGTCCATCTAATTCTCCTGGTCCGATTTCTTCTGTCTTCGATTACCTTTACCCCACTTGTCGGTCAGTCTGGCTTCGCTGCGAGCTAGCATCTCACTTTTGATAAGGCAGGTCGTGGATAATGGTAAAAGCGCGATAGACCTGCTCGATCAACAAAACACGCGCTAGATCGTGCGTCAAAGTCATCCTCGACAGAGCCAGGACGAGATCAGCTCTGTCGCGCACCGCATCCGAAAGCCCGCAGTGTCCGCCGATCACGAAGGTGATCTGCTTGGTGCCCACCAACCGGTGCTTTTCGATCAACTCGGCCAGCTTGATTGAATCAAGCTCACGCCCTCGTTCGTCGAGGGCTATGAGATAGGCGGCTGACGCGGTGCGCGAAAGGATGTCCTCGCCTTCTTTATCAATGATCTTTCGCGCATCGCCCCCTACGTCATCGCGATCGCGCAGCTCGGTCACTTCAACAGTAGCAAACTTGTCAATGCGGCCGAGGTATTCCTGAATCAACTGCTTTACAGGGATCCTCTTCGTTTTGCCGATCCAAACGAACCGCAGCTTCATCTTAGTCTTTGGTTTCCGGTTTGTGGTTTCTAGCAACCAAACCAGAAACTAGAAACCAGGAACCAGAGACCGGCTGATTAGTTCAACGCCGGACTGCCCGCATTCAGCTTACCGATGTCATACCGCCGAATCTTCTCGTAGAGATTCTTGCGGCTGATGCCCAGTATCTCGGCGGCGCGCGTTTTGTTTCCGCGGGTGTGCTCGAGCACCTCGCGGATGTAAACTGCTTCCAGCTCCGCAAGTGACGGCTTTGTTTTGCGCGATTGCATCAAGCGCGCAGCCGATCTCAAGTATTCCGGCAAGCCGGCCACTTCAATCACATCCTCATTCGCCGTGAGCACAGCGTGTTCTATGATGTTTCTCAGCTCACGAACATTGCCCGGAAAATCGTAACTCGAAAGGGCATCTACTGCCTCGTTCGAAAGTCGTACACCAGCACGTCCGCTACGGGACGCAAACTGTCGAACGAACTCGCCTGCCAGTTGCGGTAGATCTTCTAGCCGATCGACCAGCTTCGGCAGTTCGATCGTCACCACTGCGAGCCGGTAGTACAAATCATCGCGAAATGTTCGAGCGCGTACCGCCTCTTTGATATCGATGTTCGCCAGCGCGATTATACGAACGTCGATCTGGATAGGTTGCTTACCGCCCAGCCGCTCGAAATTGCGCTCTTCGACCACGCGCAGAAGCTTCGCTTGGGACGACGGGATCAAACTGGCGATCTCGTCGAGCACGAGTGTGCCGCCGTCTGCAGCCTCAAAGCGGCCGGGCTTTGACTCGGTCGCGCCCGTGAAGGCTCCTTTCTCATAACCGAACAGCTCCGATTCGAGAAGGTCTTCGGGCAACGCCGCGCAGTCGATCTTCACAAACGGACGTTCCCGGCGGAGGCTGCGGTCGTGAATCAGCCTGGCTGCCGCATCTTTGCCGGTTCCCGATTCGCCCAGTACCAGCAAGTTCGACCCGGTTGCCGCGACCCTATCAATGAGCTCCGCGACTCTCTGCATGGCCGGCGAATTGGTAACAAGCTTCATAAGAGCTGAGTGATCCGTGAATCGTGAATCGTGAATCGTAAAACGTGATTCGTGCTTATTCTCTTAGTTGATTCCGTGTATTCCTTTCACGTTTCACGTTTCACGCGTCACGTTTCACGCGTCACGTTTCACGCATCACGTTTCACGCCCGCTCACCTCGACGTGCGGCGCGTCACGCCACAACCGCTCCAGATCGTAGAACCGTCTGGACGCCGGGGCGAAAACATGCACGATGAAATCGCCGTAGTCTAGCAGAATCCATTCTGCGCTGCTATAGCCTTCGATGTGCAGCGGCCGCTTCGCGCTCTTCAGCAGCGCCTCCTCAACCGCGTTGGAAATGGCCTGTACCTGCCGCGTGCTCGCGCCCGTGCAGATAAGGAAGTACTCAGTAAAAGATGCGGCCTTTCGCAAGTCCAGCACGACCAGATCGGTCGCTTTCTTGTCGCTTGCCGCATGCGCCGCGATCGTCACCCCTTCTTCAGTCTCCAGCATCGGTGCCGGACGCGACCGGGGTTCTTTGTTTGCGCTTCGACCCATCAAGTTACCGCCTGTACAGTTCATACTTCCCGATATAGTCAGCCACGCGGGGCGGCACCAGGTCTTCAATTGACTCACCGTCGCGGACTCTTTGCCTTATCTCGGTAGACGAGACGCCGGTGTTCACGTAGCCGGTCAGGTATATGTGGTGCTCGTTCAAATCCTCGCCTGGCTGGAGCTCACACTGGCGACCGCGCAGATCGACGATTGTGGACCTGAAGCGGTCTTCCAAATGCGATGTCCGCACTTCGTGTCCCGGCCGCGTAACCACGATGACGTTGGTAGATGAAAGCAAGCGCGCGGGTTCACGCCACGTGTTGATCTCCTCAAATGAGTCCGCGCCCATCACAAAAAACAATCTCGTTGCTGTTTCAAATGCGCTTCGCAGCCGCTCGACCGTCTCGAAGGTGTAAGGCCGGTTGGGTGCTTCGAGCTCGATGGTTGAAACCAGCACACGCGGCTCGTCGAGAGAAGCCAGGACCGCCATCGTGAATCGATAATAAGCGTCAGCGATTGCGCGCGCGCCTTTGTGAGGCGGTCGGTGCGCAGGAATTATCAGCAGTTGATCGAGTCCGAAGTTTCGCACGATAGCGCGAACGATTTCGAGATGTCCGTTGTGCACCGGATCGAAGGTCCCTCCGTATGCAGCTATGCGACGTTCGTCCATCATCAGTGTTCGCGGGTTCGCGTTCCGGGTTCAGGGTTCCGGTTTGTGATTCAGCGCTAATTGACGCGGCCGCGAAAGAACCCGGAACTCTGAACCCGGAACTACGAACTCGAAACGGCCGCCACCTCGCTTGCCCTCCAAATCTGCTCAACCCTTGCGCCGACTCCAACAATAAAGCCATCTATGCCGTAGCCGCTGACGGCCGATATTTCAAACATATCGAGTCCACGGCCTTGGCAGAACTCGCGAAGCCGCTCCACTCTCGCCCAGTCATCCACCGCATCCATCTTTGACGCAGCAACTATTTGGGGCTTCCTCAGCAAGTCTGCCTTGTAGAGCTCGAGCTCCCGGCTGATCGTTAGAAAATCATCGACAGGATCGCGACCCGTCGAGGAGACATCTATCACATGAGCGAGCAACTTGGTTCGCTCTACGTGACGGAGAAACTCGAGTCCCAATCCGGTTCCCTCGTGCGCGCCTTCGATGAGCCCTGGAATGTCGGCGACCACGAACGAGCCTTCATCGCCGTAAGCCACAACTCCCAGGTGCGGCTCAAGCGTGGTGAACGGGTAATCGGCGATCTTTGGACGCGCGGCCGAAATTCGCGAAATCAATGTTGACTTGCCGGCGTTGGGAAAGCCGACAAGACCCACGTCGGCAATCAACTTCAATTCAAGTTGGAGTGATCTGACCTCGCCTGGCTCGCCATCTTCATGGTAGCGCGGCGCGCGATTGGTTGAAGTGGCGAAGTGGGCGTTGCCACGCCCGCCACGCCCGCCTCTGGCCACGGCCACGCGTTCCCCGGGTTGGGAGAAATCATGAAAGAACTCGCCGGTTTCGGCGTCGATCACGATTGTGCCTGCCGGCACCGGGATGTTGCGGTCTTCACCGTCTCGCCCGTGGCGCTTATCGCCCTCGCCGTGCGAGCCGCGTCCGGCGCGTACCTCAGGGTTGAAGCGGAACTGCAAGAGCGTGTTTAGCTGGGTAGTCGCTTCCATGAAGACCGAGCCGCCTCGGCCTCCGTCTCCGCCCGACGGGCCCCCGCGCGGGACAAACTTCTCGCGGCGAAACGCGGTCACTCCGTTGCCGCCGTCGCCGCCCTTTACCAGTATTTTGGCTCGATCTAAAAACTGCATCTCGTTCGATTGCGGATTGCGAATTTCGAATTGCGGATTTGATCTTCAATCCGCGATCCGCAATCCGCAATTCGCAATCTGCTATTCCGCCGGGTACACGCTGATGAACTTGCCTTTGCGCCCCTTCTCTTCGTACTTAACAACGCCGGTGACGAGCGCGAAGAGCGTATCGTCCGAACCGCGGCCAACATTGTTGCCGGGTTTGAACTTCGTACCGCGCTGGCGAACCAGAATCGCGCCACCGGACACCGACTCGCCGCCAAAGCGCTTCACCCCAAGCCGCTGCGCGTTTGAGTCGCGGCCGTTTCGTGAACTCCCTACTCCCTTTTTGTGTGCCATAAATCCTCTATCAAACACCAGGCGAAACGCCGCAGCCTGCGAAGAATGCGGCAGGCCGACGAAGCGCTCAGCGGTAGCTCACTCTGATTTCTCCGAGCCGGCGCCAACTGATTCGATTCGAACCGCGGTGAAGTTCTGGCGATGACCGTGTGTTTTCTTGTACTGCTTTCGTTTCTTCTTCTTGAACACGATAATTTTTCGTGCCCGTCCGTGCTCGACTACGGTCCCCGTGACCCGCTGACCTTGGAGCGATTCACCGATCTTGACTTGATCGCCGTCGGCTGCCAGCAGCGCATCGAACTCGACCGATGACCCTACTTCAGCGGTCAAGGAGGGCACCTGAACGACGTCTCCCTCATTAACCCGAAACTGCTTGCCTCCAGCCTGAATGATCGCGTATGCCACGGTTAGCTCCCTCCAAAAAGATGCTTCTGACGAAAGTCCAAAAGTATAGCGGTCGCGTGGAAACGCTGTCAACGCATGCTCGTCAGCAGGGCATATCTATTACAGTGCGTCGAACTCGTCCGCGCTTATTCCGGCCTGACGCAGAATGCTGCGAAGTGTCCCAGGGGCGACTTCATTGTGTTTGGGCACAGTGGCGGTGCGAGTACCGGCGGCCGTCGTCCTGGCGAACGTCAGGTGAGTGCCAGTCTGCCGCTGCTTCGAGTTTGCGTTTGACCTCACGGAAGGGCAGCGGCTTCATGCGGCTCTGATGTCTACTGATATCGCGCACGCGCGGTGTGATTGTAGCGACGGCAGGCGTGAAATGTAGTTCTAGAGCGCCCCGCAGGTTCTCGAGAGCCTCATCCTCTGTCACGCCCTGGCTCGCGACATCGACCTGCAGGCATTGTGCGATGTACCACTCGCCTTCTTGCGATATGCGGTGAATGATCGTTTCAT
>DATLWF010000176.1:0-6984 GCA_035576605.1 Blastocatellia bacterium
GTTACTTCGTAGGAAGTGTATTTGTCGATGTCATGCGTGTGGGCGCCCATCAGTCGTAGAACATCCCTCACTGTGGCCCTATCCCAATCTTCAAGCATGGTGCGTTTATAGTCACCAAGGACCCAGCTAGCTTCGTACTGCACATGATTCGGTCCGGCATCGAAGCTGCGTAGACTCGGCACTATCTTGACCAGGTAGCCAGTTGGTTTTGTCACAAAGCGACCGTAAGGCTTCTCCAATATCTCGTCAACTGGACCCGTGCGTATGTTTTGCAGTGCGAGTCTGAGTTCGTCCGCCGCGCTGGCACCCTGGCTCTTTCGCGCCGCGCGAAAGGCCTGACCAGCTTTGACATACAGGATGAGCTTGCCGTACGCGAGCTCTAAGAGATTCTGTTCGTCAGTTCCACGGGCGGCGAGTCCAGGCTGTGAGACTTTGTCTTCTGCAGACGTGCCTTCAGTTTGAGCAAGCGATTGTGGGGCGAACGCCAGACTGGCGAACGCGAATACCAGAAGCGTTGTGATCCTGGATCGAGTGTTCATGTCTATATCTCCTTCGCCGGGACAGACCGGCCGGTTGTAGTGAATGAAAGAGATGGTTGACCGCAGACCTCACGGTTCCAGCTTCGATTGTTTCCGTGCATGCCCGGGGTCACTGACGTAGCGGCTTGTGTCCAATGACGAGTTCACCCGACTCGACTGCGGTCTTCTTGCCCATCATTGGACCGGTAAATGGGCTTCATCGTGTTGATGTTGGTTTTGCCTCTTTATGCTCTCGCTGCAGCGCCTGGTCGATTAGATTTTTGAAGTCTTCCACACTTCTTATTCCTCTCACGATTCGGCCGTTGACAAAGAAGGTTGGCGTGCCCTGAACGTCGGCCCGCATCGCTTCCTGCATGTCTCTTCTAACTATGGCGGCGCTGGCTTCCGAGCTCAGGCAGGTACTGAATTCATGCATTTTCAAACCGAGATTGAGTGCATATTTCTTCAATGCCTGTTCGGATAAGTCGCCCGAACTAAACAAAACATCATGAAACTCCCAGAACTTGCCCTGTTCACCTGCGCACACCGAAGCCTGGGCGGCTTTGAATGCGTCAGGGTGGATAGAAAGCGGCATTTGCTTGAAAACTAATCTGACATCGGAACCATAGCCCTCTATCACAGGTTTCAGGCTGATGGCCGCTTGCTTACAATAGGGACACTGAAAGTCGGAAAACTCCACAATTGTCACCAGCGCATCGTGTCGTCCTTTCGATGGTCCTTCAGCATTGATTCGGGAAGATGGCGGAACCGGCAGGGAGAGAAATGTTTCGATCCTGGCCTTGTTTATGACCTCAGAGACGGCTGCCTTATACGAGTCCAGCTTCAACCGACTCTCCAGGTCGAGCCTGATTCTCTGTTTTGCCTCATCCTCATTCATGTTCTCCAGAGTGCCCAGAATATCGGCATAACTCTTATCCACTTCACTTTGCGTTACATCCACCTTGTAGGGCATCAATTGCTTCCTGAGTTCCTCTTCGGTCACGCCTCTCTTGCTGGCCTCCTCCTTGAGCAGGACTTTGGATACCAGGTCTTCGAGGGCCTTCTTGCGTAGGTTGTAGATTCGCTCTTGCAGGCTATAGAGTTGCGCGCCTATTGCTTCATCGACCTCCTTCTCTCTTATAATCGTACTACCGTTTATCACCGCCACAATTGCTTCACCCTCTTTCGCTCTTGCATCCTGGCAACAGTCCGCCGGATCGGTATTGGGCCTCTGGGCCTGAGAAACGCTCACTTCAATGTCGCCAGTTAATAGAGCCAGTAAAGCAAAGACCGTGATCCTGAATACTCTCGCTTTCATAGTGACCTCTACCTCCTTTTACTTAACTCGCATTGACGGACGTTAGCGAAAGCGCCCCGCTCAACAACGCAGCCGCGCTAAGTCGCCACCAGACCTGCAGACCAGACTTCAATCTAGTGACTTGTCAGACACACAAAGCCTCACGCTCGCACGACTCGCGCGTACCAACGCTGCCCTACAGTTCGCTGTTGGAGTTCTTGAGCTTTCTACTTTTCGGTTACGATGATAGCTAGCCTATAGCTATCGCCTTCACCGCGCATACCCACAACATCAACCCACCCACCTACCTTACCGTCTGTATATTCGATGGAGTAATTGCTTTCGCCCGAACCTTCACCAACGACCTTACCGCCACTCTTCTCAATCTGTTGCACTATCTCTCTCTTGATTCTTAACAGGAATTGAGGTTCATCGCTCTTGCTGACTGAGAGATTCGCGCTATCGTAACTGTGATGTACTCCGTGACTGCCTAACGCTGATGAAGTTTCACCGGTTGAGATGCTCGGTTGCTCCTGAGAGTCCGGCTGAGTGTAACTTCGCTTTATCAAATCCGCCGGTGAAAAACTGGCGAGGAACCTACTCCTGGATAGAATGGGCGCACTGCACGCGCCGAAGATCGCAATAACAGTAACACCACACAGTAGGAGAGGTCTTTCCATCATCGGTTCGCCGATCCTTTACACTGGCGTCGGAAGCCAACTTCTCGCTAGCGGCTACTCACGCACGAACACTAATCTTCGCCGCAGGCGAGTTAATGTCGGTAATCTCATCAAGTCCCTCGGAGACGGCTAGTATCTCGCAAGACCCTGTTCGACGCAACATGAAAAAGGTGGCCAAACTTACTGTCCGTGGCCAATTATCTTGTTTCATTTATCTATTATAATCAGAGACTCAATCCTCGGGATTCTTCCTTCTATACTCGAAGGGGGTCACGCCGAAAGCCTCTTTGAAGCCTCGAGTGAAATGACTTCGGTCTGACAATCCGACTCTTGATCTGATCTCTTTTACGCTGAGGGGCGTCCTTTCCAGCAGGTCTCGCGCCTTTTCGATTCTGCATCGCTTCAGGTATTGCATGGGCGCGATGCCAGTCTCGGCCTTGAACAAGTAGCACAATCGAGACCGGGAGAGTCTCGCTGCTCGAGCGAGGTCGCCGGCAGTTATCCTCTTATCCAGATTGGCATGGATGTAATCGACGACCTTTTGAATCCTGAGAAGCATGATCACCCCCACCGATGACCGAGCAGTGGCCTCCGTTTAGATCGCGCTCTCCGGCTTCCAGTTCCAGCCGCGCGTGGCCCGACCTCGATTCCGTCATCACGGTGCTTTCCGCTAAGCCCTGTTGCTCGGTTACCCAGTGAAGGCGAGTAAATTCGGACTCATATTACTTCCAGAGAGTGGAACGTTCAAGTTCTCCTGGATGCGCCCTGGATGAAGGGACTGAACCGCATTTCACGATCCGATCCGGCAGGTCTTCTTGCTTCCTGTCTGGACCTGCCAATACCGACAGGCCAGGTTCGGTGGTCGCGTGGATAAGAGAGCCGGTCCTGTCGTACAATCAATCAACTCAGAGCTTCAACGACGCAACCACATCCAGGCGGAGGCAGACTTGATGAGTTTAAGGCGCGTAGTTGTCACCGGAATGGGAGCCGTCAGTCCCAACGGCATCGGTCGAGATGCTTACTGGAACAATACTTCCAGCGGGGTGAGCGGCACCGGACCCATCACTCTATTCGATGCATCGAAGCTGTCCTGCAAAGTGGCCGCCGAAGTGAAAGACTTCGACTTTGATCGTTACATCTCCAAGAAAGACAGGGACCGCGTGCAGCGAGCGGTGCCCATGGCTTTCTTCGCCACCGATGAAGCCGCCCAGGACGCCGGGATCAATCTCGAAGGCCTCACAGCATCCGAACGCGAAAATATCGGTGTAATCATAGGCACCGGCGCCGGCGGCATCGAGTTCGCCGAGCGCCAGTACAAACAGTATTACGACCGGGCGGATCACGAGGCCGCTTATCGCAGAGTCAGCCCGTACTCAATCGTCGCGTCCTTCGTCGGTATGCTTTCCAGCGAGGTAAGCATGGCCTACCAGCTTCACGGCATGAGCCACGTTCTCTCGACCGGCTGCACCAGCTCAACGGATGCGATGGGCTATGCCTGGAACGCTATACGGCTTGGCCAGATAGACACGGTCGTGTCGGGTGGCGTGGAAGCTTGCATTACGTTCGGGTTGATGACCGCCTTCTGCCGAATGGGCACGGTCACCACGAAATGGAACCACGAACCGGCTCGCGCCTCGCGCCCCTTCAACGGCGACCGCGATGGATTCGTGCTCGGCGAAGGCGCCTGGATCCTGATACTCGAAGAACTCGAACACGCTCTCAATCGCGGCGCGCGGATTTACGCCGAGTTGGCGGGCTATGCTTCGACCTGCGACGCCTATCATAGAGTACAGATCGCACCGACCGGTCACGACGCCGCTCGAGCCATGCGGATGGCCGTCGAGCGCGCCGGGCTTACGATGGATGAGATCGACTACCTGAATCTCCACGGCACAGCTACGAAGATCAACGATCGCACTGAATCCGCGGCGGTCAGAATGGCCTTCGGGGACCGCGCGCGAAATATCCCGGCAAGCTCAACCAAGTCGATGATCGGTCACGCGCAAGGCGCATCCGGGGCGGCAGGGGTGGTCGCCACCCTGATGGCGATGGAGCACAACTACGCTCCTCCAACAATCAACGTCGAGGTCGCCGATCCCGAGTGTGATCTTGATTATGTGCCGAATACTGGCCGCGAAACCCGCATCGATGCAGCGCTATGCAACTGCATCGCATTCGGATCGAAGAACTCGGCGCTGGTCTTCAGGAAGTATGAGCCCGACAAAGCATAGCCGCCGTGGGCGTATCCGAGTTACGGCAACGATGGCGTTGGGACGCAATCTCTCTGGGGTCGTATCAATCAGTCAGATTTCGCATTGCGCGGCCCGCAGCTTCAATCGTTCTGTCGATCAACTCGTCGGTATGAGCGAGGCTCACGAATGCGCACTCGAATTGCGAAGGCGCGAGGTAGACTCCGTCTTCAAGCATCGCTTGGAAGAAGCGCCCATAGCGTTCAGCGTCAGACTGCTTCGCGCCTGGCCAGTCGGTGACCGGGTCTTCGGTGAAGAACGCTGTCAGCATCGAGCCGACTCGATTCACAGTTGATGGTATGCCGGCTTCAACGGCTGTGTCCCGTAAGCCTTCCTCTAACTTTGCGCTGCGTCGTTCTAGTTCTTCGTAGGGGTCTGAATCTCTCAACAGTTTCAGGATCGCGAGGCCGGCCGTCACCGCAAGCGGGTTTCCCGAGAGGGTTCCAGCTTGATAAACAGGACCGAGCGGCGCGATTTGTTCCATTACGTCCGACCTTCCGCCGAACGCCCCGACAGGGAGGCCGCCCCCGATGATCTTACCCAGGCAGGTCAAGTCCGGCTTCACAGCATACACCTGTTGCGCTCCGCCGTAGGCGAGGCGGAAGCCGGTGATCACTTCGTCGAAGATCAATAACGCGCCGTGACGTGAGGCGATTTCACGGACGGCTTCGAGGTATCCGGGACCGGGAGGAACGCAACCCATGTTTCCCGCAACCGGTTCGATGATCACGCAAGCGATCCCGCTTCCCTGCTCCTCAAAAGTACGACTCAAAGCCTCCGCGTCGTTGTAAGGAACCACGATCGTGTTTCGGGCGAAGTCGGCCGGCACCCCCGCGCTGTCCGGCGTTCCAAATGTCGCGAGGCCCGACCCCGCCTTCACCAGCAAGCTGTCGCTGTGTCCGTGATAACAGCCTTCGAATTTGACTATCCGGTCGCGGCCGGTGAATCCGCGCGCCAGCCGGATCGCGCTCATCGCGGCTTCGGTGCCGGAACTCGTTAAGCGCACTCGTTCGATTGAAGGAAACGCTGAAATGATTTCTTCGGCGAGCTCGACCTCCAATTCAGTCGGCGCGCCATAGCTTGTTCCGCGTGCGGCGGCTTCGCGAATGGCTTCGATAACCACCGGGTTCGCGTGGCCAAGTATCATCGGTCCCCACGACCCTACGTAATCAATGTAGCAATTGCCATCGGCGTCGGTGATGAGAGCACCCGAGGCTTCACGGATGAATAAGGGCGTGCG
The DNA here is from genome assembly GCA_035576605.1 of Blastocatellia bacterium. Lineage (GTDB taxonomy): Bacteria > Acidobacteriota > Blastocatellia > UBA7656 > UBA7656 > Onstottus_A. The sequence goes on from DATLWF010000176.1 coordinate 5,985, forward strand.
ACCGACTGCGCGAAACGCGCGGACAGGACTGTTGACGCCGCCGGGTATCACTTGCTGCGCGCGTTTGAAAAGGCTATCCGACTTCGTGGTGTCAAGCTTCGCCATTTGTTCCTCGTGCTAGAATGATGAACCCTCCACCCGGTATACTGCGAAAGTGATGCGTGAAACGTAATGCGTGCTCAGTCAGGACGCGTGATGGAGGTGTTGGCCGCGTCGAGACGCGTTGGATTCCTGAACTCGATATCTCGGATCATGAATCACGATCACGTTTCACGCGCCAGTATAGCAACCGGCGAACAACCGAGTAAAAGAAGTAATGAAAGCGGTGCATCACTTCTGATCGGCGCTGGCTGCGGGCGGCGCTCTTAATACGGTTGACGGAATCCAGCGGGGCGCCGCTGGCTCGATGGTTGGCGGTTTCCTGATTGATGGCGCCACATCATCGATCAGATCGAAGTGAAGTATTGAGGCAACCAATGTACTGTCCGAACTGCTCAGCTGAAGCATCAAAGGAGCAAAAAATTCTGCCGATCTTGCGGGATGGAACTGCTGGCGGTCGCAGAACTCATTCGGGATCAGACCCCAATGGTCAGGCCGGAGACTTCGGAAGAATCAACATTGCAGGCTCGACAAAGGGCGATGCTGATCTGGGGCTTGATCATGACGTTCGGCGCCGCAGCCGTCGGAGCCAGCCTGAAGATCTTAGGCAAAGAGGGCATCCACCCCGTCGGCGAGTTCACACCGTACCTCTCAGTGATCGCTGTGGTGGTCGCGATCTTCGGAATGGGATTGATGTGTTATCCATTTCTTCAGCTGGCGCGGGGCAAGCCGAAGTCGCGAAAACCTCTATTGCAGAAGCCGGAACCAACCATCAAGGTGCGACTCGCGCTCCTGTCCGTAGAACACCCAAGCGTAACGGAGTTTACGACGGAGTTCCTGGAAGCGTCCGAGGTGCAAGCCAAGGCGCCGGACACTGCTCCACAGAACGAGTGAACGAAAT
>DATLWF010000177.1:0-19316 GCA_035576605.1 Blastocatellia bacterium
AGAACTCTGCCCCGATCGTTGCTGCTCGGCACGGGAATTGTCGCAGTGTTGTACGTGCTGGTTAACGTCTCGTACTTGAGCGCGGTGCCTGTGGCACAGCTGTCGGGGGTGAAAGAGGTCGCGCACGTGGCCGCACAGCGGCTCTGGGGAGCGACCGGCGGCGATCTTGTTTCGGCGCTGATTGCGCTAACGCTGATCAGTCCGGTGAGCGCTTACGTGATGATTGGCCCTCGAGTTCTCGAAGCAATGTCATCCGATGGTTTCATGCCGAGGTCGTTTTCGAGATTGAATCGGAGAAACGTGCCGGCCACTGCAGTCTTCGTGCAAGCAGCGCTGGCGGCCGTAATCGCCGTCACTTCATCGTTCGGGCCGCTTCTGATCTACATCGGTTTCACATTGACGATCTTCGCGGCGCTCACGGTCCTCAGCCTGTTCCGGCTTCGCAGGCGAGCAGGGATCAAGCAAGTTTGCGTCGGCTATCCGGTCACGCCTTTGATCTTTCTGGCGTTCGCTCTTTGGGCCACCGTGTGGAGCATTCGGTCTCAGCCGGTCCCAACTTTGGCAGCGTTAGCCACGTTGCTGCTCGCCTACGCAGCGCACGCAGTGACGACAAAGATGGACAAGCGAGTCAACCGCACCCTCGACAAGGGATCGGAATGAGCACTGCAGCGTTGAGCGTGGTCTATTCACAGTCTAACTTTTCCAGGGTTCTTTATTACCACATCAATCTCAGTGAGGTGTAAACCGCGTAGCGGTGTCCTATCGATAGTTTGCGTGGTTCGGGATCTCCTGGGCCGCGTAGCGGTTACCTATTAACCTTTTAAATCGATTCTGCAGAAACATTGGTAACCGCTACGCGGCCCACGTGCATCGCCAAGCTATCGATAGGACACCGCTGCGCGGTTATCCTCTGTTGCGTTGTTGAAGGTTGCCAAGTGGAATGTCCAAACTCCAGACACCTCACTGAAGTTGAGGGTGTTAATCGATTCTGAGATGAGTCCGGAAAAACACTTGTTACTGGGCCTGTGCTCAAAGATCACTCTTTCACTTACATCCGCTACTCACATCCGCGCTTAGCGTACACGCGAGACTTTCGGGTCGCACCAATCAAAGAAGCGTGGTTAACTATGCGCTATGCTTGACGCAGGCGACCAGGCTCCAGGCTTTTCTCTCACGCGACTCGATGGAACAGCGTGGCGATTCGAGAGCGCCCCACAGTCGAAGCCACGTCTGCTTGTTTTCTTTGAGACCGACTGTCCGACGTGCCGGCTCGCGATCCCTTATCTCAATCGTCTCGCGCGTGAGCTTGGTAAAGCATCAGATATCCTCGGCGTATCGCAAGACGCGGCGACTCCCACTCGCGAACTGGTCGAGCAAGCTCCAATAGAGTTCCCAGTCGCGCTTGATGTCGATCTCGCAGTGACCAGGCTTTATGACCCGCTGGCCGTCCCAACGCTCTTCCTGATCGGGAGCGATGGACGCATCATTCAAACTCTCGGTGGCTTCGACAAGCGCGCCTTGAATGAAATCGCAACTGCGATGTCAGGTGCCCCACTCGTCATCGCCGAGGCCTTCGACGGTGCGCCCGACACTAAGTTCGGATGCACGTCCCGCCATATTGAAGCATCAGGCGAAGAAGAGCTTGCCGCAGCCGCCAACCCTTATGTAAAACGCGCCGCTCGAGCCGCGCGCATCGAACTGGATGATTCGATCGATCCCTTCGAATACTGCATGCGGTTCGGCGATCCGCTGCCGGTGATTCCACCGACCGTCGATCGAGTCGATCGCATGCTTGCGGCGTGCTCACTTGCGGCCGATGAAGTCATCGCGCTCATCCCGCCTAATTACGGAGCAGCGACTGTCGAGAAGATTGCCGCCAACTCGGTGATGGCAGGTTGCAAGCCTGAGATGATGCGAGTGCTGATCCCGCTTGTGCGCGCTGTGTGCGACGAACGCTTCAACGTTCACGGCGTGCAGGCGACCACCCACTTCGCCGCCCCGCTGGTGATCGTCAACGGGCCGATTCGCCGCGAGCTGGGCTTTGCTTATGGAAGCAATGTCTTCAGCAACGTGGCGCGTGCGAACAGCACGCTGGGCCGCGCTCTGCAGTTGATACTTACGAATCTGGGAGGCGCACGGCCGGGCGAGATCGATATGTCCACCCTCGGAAACGCAGGTAAGTTCTCCTACTGTATCGCCGAGAACGAAGAGGAGAATCCGTGGGAGCCGTTGAACGTCGAGATGGGCTTCAAGCCGGAGCAGAGCACGGTCACTCTGTTCGCGGGGGAATCACCGCACGGCGTCAGCGAACACCTTGCGCGTGACGGAAGACAGATTCTGAAGACAATCAGCCGCGCGCTTGCAACCGTGTGGTCATATCGCGTATGCGCCGGGGTCGAAGCGATGGTCGTGCTGTGCCCCGAGCACGTGAAGACGCTTCAGCGCGACGGCTTCACGAAGCGGGCGGTGCGCGAGTTCCTGTTCGAAAACACCGGCATTCCGCTTCGACAGTTTGAAGAAGGAACGGGCGAAGGAACTCCTCACGTAAAGCTCTACAAGCAGGCCGTGATCGACGGTGAGCCTTGCTGTTTGAAGTTCACTGAACCTTCGGCGATCAAGCTCGTGGTCGCCGGTGGAACCGCCGGAAAGTTTTCAGCGGTGATCGGGAGCTGGGCGGCCGGCGCGCGAGGAAGCCAGATGGTTACGTACCCGATTGATGACTGATTTGACTTCTTTTGCGGTCTTTGCGGAACTTTGCGGCTTTGCGCGAAACACACTCTGTTTGAAGTCAAATTTCGCGGGAAGTCGCAAAGTTCCGCAAAGACCGCAAAAGAATCGCAAAAGCGAGAACCTGCTGCTAAAGGTTACATATCTAATGGAGGCGAAATGCCAATCACACTTGTGAACCCGCTCGACGAAACGCCGCGCGTGCTTTCGAAGCCGGCGCCGCGGCTCGCTAATCTGACCGGCAAGACGATCGGTTTGCTCGACATCAGCAAGACCGGGGGCAGCGTCTTCCTCGATCATCTCGAAAATCTCCTGAAACAGCGTTTCGGCGTCGCGCAGGTCGTGCGAGTTATGAAACCTACATTCACGAAGCCGGCACCCGACGCGGTGATTGCAAAACTCCTGGACGCAAAATGCGACGCGGTGATCGAAGCGCTCGCAGATTGAGGCTCGTGCACAACGTGCAGTTTGCACGATTCAACGAAGCTCGAGGGGCTTGGCATCCCAGCAGTACCTGTGGCAACTCGCGAATTCATGACGGCGGCTCGGGCGCAGGCGAGCGCGCTTGGCAGACCAGATTTCGACGCGGTCTATGTTGCACACCCGATCCAGGATCAGACGAACGAAGAGATCCGAGCCAAAGCGGAAGCCGTTCTCGAAGAGATTGCCCGCCGGCTTATCAATTGATGCTGATCAATTGATATGACTCTTTGCGTCTTTGCGGAACTTTGCGTCTCTGCGCGAAACCCTGCTTCACGCTTGATTCGTTTCGCGCAAAGTCGCAAAGATCCGCAAAGACGCAGAGTTCCACAAGTCACGCCAGCCAGTTTATCGTAACGCCGACCGGGCTATCCCCGTAGTACGCCTCAACGGCAACGCAGTCTTCACGCCGTCTGATTCGAAATTGCTCTCAAAGCAACCACCACATAGGAGGAATCGAGTTATGCAGCTTCGAAACGCATTCGAGCGCCTCATCCAACGCGCACTCGTTGTTTTGTTCTGTTTCAGTCTGGGCCTCACCCCTGTCGCGTCGTTTGCGCAGGACGCTAAAGCACCCGCCGACAATCGCGCGCGCAAGCCCAATTACGATCTAGCTTCGCGCTGGACGACGGCCAAGGTAACAAAGCTGGTCTTCGATACCTCTGTCTCGCCGCACTGGCTGGAGAGCGGCGAACGTTTCTGGTACAGCTACGAGACCAGCCAGGGCAAGAAGTGGTGGATGGTTGATCCCGCGAAAAAGACTAAGACTCCGCTGTTTGATAACGCAAAAATGGCCGCGCTGTTGACCGGCCTGACGCGTATTCCGTATGAGGCTCAGCACCTGCCAATCGCCACGATCAAGTTCACCAAAAACGATACGACGCTGCAGTTCGACGCAAACGTGCCGATCGACGCCGAGATTCCGGGCGTCAAGAAATATGAGCCCCCGACTCGGGGCCAGCAAGCTCGCGGCGAGCAAGATCAAAATCAGGACCAGCAAACGCAGCGAACGCCCGGCGCTCAGCCGCCGGCGCCGCGCACGCGTCCGATTTATTTCGAATACGAACTCGCGAGCGCCAGGCTCACACTGCTGACCGATTTCAAACCGCCGCAGAAGCCGCGCTGGGCTTCGGTTTCACCCGATGAGAAAACGGTAGTCTTCGCGCGCGGCCACAATCTGTACATGATGGATGCCGCCAATTACGCGAAGGCCCAGGCGAAAGAGGACGACACGACGATCGTCGAGACTCAACTCACCACCGACGGCGAAGCTGACTATGGTTTCGAGCGGCGTTTGGCCGAGGAAGAAAAACGGAATTATCGGTTCAGCGACAAGAACAAGACGCCGCGTGTCCCGGCCATCACTGTTTACTGGTCGAAGGATTCCAAAAAGTTAGCCGTTCAACGCAACGATCAACGCAAGGTCGGCGAACTCTGGGTCATCAATTCCCTGGCCAGCCCACGCCCGACGCTGGAAACCTACCGCTACGGCATGCCCGGCGAGGTCAATCAGCCCCAAGCCGAGATCGAAGTGTTTGAACCGTCGTCCAAAGGGCGCGTCAAGATAAAGACCGATCGCTTCAAAGATCAGCAGTTGGCCGTCTACACCGCGGCGGTCACTCACGTCGAGCGCGAACGCGCGCGCGTCTTCCAGGTTGATCGCGGCGATCAGGAACAGCAGCAGCAGCAACAGCAAGGGCCGCCAACCACCGGCCAGGTCGAACCGAAGTGGCTCAGTGATACATCGGACAAGCTCTATTTCAACCGCACCAGCCGCGACTTGAAAAAGATTGACGTGTGTGTGGCAGACACCGCGACCGGAGAGGTCAAGACATTGATCGAAGAGCGCCTGAACACTTATGTTGAAACCAAACCGCTGCGGTTGCTCAGTACTGGAGAGATGATCCATTGGTCGGAACGCGACGGCTGGGGACATTACTATCTGTTCGACGCGAACGGAACGTTGAAGTCTCAGCTTACCTCGGGCGAGTTTGTCTGCAGCGATATCGAAGGCATAGATGAAAAGACGCGCTCGCTTTACTTTTCAGCTACCGGCCGCGAAGCGAACGAAGACCCGTATTACGCCCACGTGTACAGCGTCGGCCTGAACGGCGCCGGGATCAAGCTGCTCGATCCGGGCGATGCGACGCATAACGTGACGATGTCTGATTCCACCAGGTATTTCGTGGACAACTCTTCACGGATCAATACGCCGCCGGTCGCGATGATTAATGACGTCCTGGGCAATTGCGTATTGCAGTTGGAACAGACCGACGTGACCGCGCTGGTCGAAGCTGGTTTCAAGTACCCCGAACCATTCAAGGTGAAAGCCGATGACGGCATCACCGATCTCTACGGGGTGATGTACAAGCCTTTCGATTTTGACGCAAACAAACGCTACCCGATCATCGCGTTCGTTTATCCCGGGCCGCAGACCGAAAGCGTGACCAAGAACTTCGCGACCCGCAACGACCGGATCACGCTGGCGCAGTTCGGTTTTATAGTTATCGAAGTCGGCAATCGCGGCGGGAATCCTCAACGCTCGAAGTGGTATCACACATTCGGCTATGGCAACCTGCGCGATTACGGCCTGGCCGACAAGAAAGCAGCGATCGAACAACTGTCGCGGCGGCATCCTTTTATCGATATCGACCGCGTAGGAATCTACGGTCATTCCGGCGGCGGATTCATGTCCACCGCGGCGATGCTGGTCTATCCTGACTTCTTCAAGGTAGCCGTCTCGTCGTCGGGGAATCATGAAAACAACATCTACAACCGTTGGTGGAGCGAAAAACACCACGGCGTCAAAGAGGTCACCGACAAGGACGGCAACGTCAAGTTCGAATACAACATCGAGAAGAACTCCGAGCTGGCCAAAAACCTGAAAGGCCATTTGATGCTGGCGACTGGTGACATTGACAACAACGTCCACCCGGCCAACACGCTGCGGATGGCCGATGCGTTGATCAAAGCTAACAAGCGCTTCGATATGGTCATCCTGCCGGGCAAGCGGCACGGCTACGCCGATGCGGGAAATTATTTCTTCTGGGTGCGGGCGGATTATTTCTGCAAACATCTGTTGGGCGAGATGGCCGACAGCATCGATATGGTCGAGCTGAATCGCGAGCGCGAACAGGTAGGGGACAAGGGTCAGACCCGTCGTGGCCCAGACGAACACGAGGAGCCGTAAGTCGCCGCCATCAGAGCGAGAAAATATCGAACCAAACGCGATACCAAAACGCCGGCAACTAAGAGCGGTGTTTCCATGATGGGCATTTGGTTTCGGTTCTTATCGGGGGTAAACCCTCTCGAATCTCTCGATGTCGTGAAGTAGTTGCTTAACCACTTTGTCGGCGACATCGGCGCTGGCTCCCTTGAACTTCGCGCCCTTGCTCTCCTGTGTCGTAGCCCAAATCAGGTCGCCGTCTGCCGCCACCAAACGCACTGCCACAGCAGCGCGATCGATCGTTTCAGTCGCGAGCACTGAGTCTTCTATGCTGGCGGCGTGCGCAACAGAAGCTCCGGTTACCGACGCCGATGAGCGATTAGCCGAGCCGCTGATCGTGCCCGCGGCGCCGGCCACCGCGGTGGCTTCTCCCGAGGCGTGAACCTCTTGAGAAGTCTTCTCAATCGCAGTTCCCTTCAGCACGGCATCAGCCTTCTCTTTGTTCTCAGTGAGGATGAAACGCTTGCTGGCAGCGAGGCTGTTGATCACCATCGCCTGAAGGATTTTCGAAGTCTTGTCATCGCCGAAACTCTCGACGTAGATGCGCCGCACCTTTAACACCTTGCCCGCGAGTTCCGCATCGGTGGATGATGCCGGCGATTGCGGACTTGGTTGTTGCTGCGGTGTGTGCGCGACAGAGCCCGGCAGCGCGATGCAGCCGGCTAAGACGAGGCTAGTTAAGTAAACCATAAAGCCTCCTAGTTGCCTTTTGAACTCTTGCGGGCCTCTTCGTCTTGATACTCGATTTTCTGTCCGCTTCTGGCTTCCAGGCTTGCCAGAGTCACCCGAACCACGTCTTTGCCGAGTTCGAAAACCGCAGCTTGTTGCTTGTCGGCCTCGTCCATGAAGTTAACGGTTAGAAAGTGTTTTCTTTTCTTCGAGAAGAGCGCAATGGGCGAAAGAAGAATAGCCATAGCGACGCGGCGTCCAGCCTTTTGACCGTATTCAAGGCCGTTGATCTTCGAATACGGAATGTTCAGTTTATCTTTCTTGTGCTCGAAGACGAAAACCTTATCATCCGCTGTTGAAGATTTTCCTTCCGAGTCTGCCTTAATGCTGGTAATCGTACCACCAACATATATGGTATTCTTGCTGCCGACGCCCGCATAAGCCGTCGCCTCAGCGAGAAAAAGAACTGCGAGCAGTGTACACACGAGTCTTTTCATTATTGGTTCTCCTATTGGAAGCTTCTAACTATCTCGGTGCGAATGGGCGACCGCCCCGTAAGCAACGATACGTGAAGAGGTGTCCAGTCTAACGCAATAGGAGACGATTGTCGACACTACGCGCTTCACACTACGCGCTTCGCGTCGGGTCTTCGTGTGCTCTAGGCGTTCGCACTCTCCGTAAACTTGACCCGCCGCGCCCGGGCAAGGTTTAATACGCCTGTCGAGGACGAACCAATACGTATTACGAACGATGGGACCGGTCAGTCGAGGAATTGAGTATCGAGACCGAGCAAGGCGAAACCAAGTTTCGTTCTGCAAGACTTAATCCCTGAGTGGACGCATTTTAAGTTAGCTTCAAGTTTCAGCAATCGCTGTGCTGACAGCCCGGCACACAAGCTGAAATGACGGCATATCTATGAGCAGAGCAAGGCACAAAGCGAGCGGCTCGCTTGAACCGGTGCAGAAGTCCCCAACCGGAATTCAGGGGCTCGACGAGATAACCCGCGGAGGACTGCCCAAAGGGCGTCCAACCCTTTTTTGCGGGAGCGCCGGTTGTGGCAAGACCTTGTTTGCGACGGAATTCCTGGTTCGCGGCGCTACGCAGTACGACGAGCCCGGCGTGTTTATGTCGTTTGAAGAGACCGGCGAAGAACTGACGAAGAATGTCGCCTCTCTCGGGTTCGATCTAAAGAATCTTATTGCGACCAAAAAACTGGTCATCGATCACGTACAGGTGGAGCGAAGCGAAATTGAAGAAACCGGCGAGTACGATCTCGAAGCCATATTCATTCGCCTGGGTTATGCGATCGACTCGATAGGCGCAAAACGCGTTGTCATGGATACCCTTGAATCACTATTCGCTGCGCTCCCGAATGAAGCGATACTTCGCGCCGAGCTTCGCCGCTTGTTCGGATGGCTCAAAACGAGGGGAATGACCGCGGTAATAACCGCTGAGCGCGGAGCCGGGACCCTGACCCGCCACGGCCTGGAAGAATACGTATCGGACTGCGTGATTCTTCTGGATCATCGAGTGACGGATTTGGTCTCCACGCGGCGTTTGCGCGTCGTGAAGTATCGCGGATCCACGCACGGCACAAACGAATATCCTTTCTTGATTGACGAGCAGGGCATCTCGGTTCTGCCGATCACCTCGATTGGGCTAAATCACCAAGTGTCAAATGAACGGGTTCCGAGCGGCATTCCTCGCCTCGACACTATGCTGGGGGGCGAAGGCTTCTATCGCGGCAGCAGCGTTCTTGTCTCGGGCACTCCGGGCACAGGCAAGTCGTCAATGGCGGCGCACTTCGCCGACGCATCGTGCAGCCGCGGTGAGCGGTGTATCTATTTCGCATTCGAAGAGTCTGAGCAACAGATAATTCGCAATATGCGCTCGATTGGGATCGACCTGGGGCGATGGGTGAAGCGCGGGCTTTTGAGATTCCACGCGACGCGGCCGACAGCGCAGGGGCTCGAGATGCATCTTGTGACTATGAACAAACAGATAAACGAGTTTCGCCCATCGGCCGCCATTGTGGATCCGGTGACGAATTTGATCTCGACGGGTACGGCCAAAGAAGTCGAATCGACCTTGACCAGGCTGATTGACTTCTTGAAGGGGCACGGGATCACCCTGTTTTTTACAAGCCTCACTCACGGCAACCTCAATCTCGAGCGGAGCGAGGTCGGAATGTCGTCATTGATGGATACGTGGATTCTGCTCAGAGACATTGAAAGCAACGGTGAGCGAAATCGCGGGATTTACATACTCAAGTCTCGCGGGATGGCGCACTCGAATCAGATACGGGAATTCAAACTAAGCGACACCGGCGTTCATTTGAGCGACGTCTATCTCGGATCTGCCGGAGTATTAACTGGTTCCGCGCGCGCGGCACAGGAAGCCAAGGAGGCGTTTGAGGCGAGGGCTCGGCGACAGGAGATCGACCGGAAGGAACGAGCTCTCGTGCGCAAACGCAGGGCACTGGAGGCGCAGATCAGCGCGCTTCGCGATGAATTCGAAGCCGAAGAAGAAGAGATCAGGACTATTGTTGCGCAGGAAGAGACGCTCGAAGTATCGATAGATGACCAGCGCAGGGAGATGGCGCAGGTCCGTAAAGCGGACGACGGCGCCTTGAAGCCTGTCGAGCGAGATGCGAGGCGCAACCAGGCCATTCGGATAAACGGAAAGAGGAGGGCGAGATGAAAGCGACAGTCAAGCCCAAGTCACAGCCGAACACCGACAGCGAAATATGGGAGCTGCGACTGTATGTTGCAGGTCAAACTCCGAAGTCCATTAAGGCATTCGCAAATCTCAATAGAATCTGCGAAGAGAAGCTGGCGGGCAGATACAGGATCGAGGTCGTCGATCTCCTGGAGAACCCTCAACTCGCTGCAGGACATCAGATCTTCGCGATTCCAACATTGGTCCGGACGATGCCCTCGCCAATGAGGAAGATCATCGGCGATCTTTCAAACACCGATCGGACACTTGTGGGGCTCGACATCCGCGCCGCCGACTGAAGGCGGGCCCGCTTTTGTGAAACGTCGAAGGTCTGCGAAAAATGCTCAACCACATCAGTCGAGGAGTAAGACTATGAGCAAATCGAACGCCGTCGAAGATACAGTATTTCTGAAAATTGAAGAATTGAATTTGCCGCTGCCTGAGGCTGAAAGCATACTTCGGGCGTTGCGCGGCGGAGAGGTCGATGGGGTGGTTGTGGCCGGAGCGGACGGCGAGCGGGTCTACATGCTTTCGGGGGCAGAGCATCCTTACCGCGTTCTGATCGAGACTATGAGTGAAGGAGCAGTGACCCTCATCGGCAACGGCAACATCACATACTGCAACAAGAGGTTCGCCGAAATGGTCGGCGCGCCACCTGATCAGTTGATAGGCTCGTCAATATTCCGTCTGGTTGCCGACGCGCCAAAGCTGGACACTCTTTTATCCAAAAACGAGGCCACTAACAGGAAAGATGAAATAATGCTGAAAGCGGCCGGCGGTCAGACGTTTCCAACTTTGTTCTCCGTCAGCACGCTTCAGTTGGATGAAACGAACGGTCTGTGCATCGTAGTTACGGATCTGACCGACCAAAAGCACAACCAGGAGCTTGAGACCGCGACGAAATTGGAGCGAAGCTTGCGCGAGCAGGCTGAGGCGGCGGAACGGAACATCTCGAGCATTCTCGAGAGCATCACCGACTCATATATAGCCCTGGACCGGCGTTGGTTTATCACCGACGTGAACGTGCGCGCGGCGGCAATATTTGGCGTGACGAGAGATGAGCTTATCGGGAATAACATCTGGGATATGTTCCCAGCCACCGTGGACAGCGAGCCCTATAATGAGTTGCACCAGGCCATGGCAAAGCAGAGGCCGGCGCATTTCGAAGCTCCGTCGATGGTGTCGCCAGGCAAATGGTTTGAGGTCCACGCCTATCCGTCGCAGGAACGGCTGTCGGTATATATGCGCGACATCACCGAAAGAAGGCGAGCTGACCAGGAACGCGAACGGCTTCTCAAGGAACTGGGCGAGGCCAATCGACGAAAAGACGAGTTTCTCGCAATGCTATCTCACGAGCTGCGCAATCCCCTCGCACCGATCGCCAACGCACTCGAAGTACTACAGCGGTCCGGTCCTGCCGAGAGTGATCTGCAAGCATCCAGAGATGTGATTGGCCGCCAGGTACACGATCTGGCGCGTTTGATAGACGACCTGCTCGATGCGTCGCGCATTAGCAGCGGAAAAGTGAGGCTTCAGATAGAGACGATCGAGTTCGCCGGCGTAGTCAGCCGCGCAATTGAGACGACACGCCCCCTGACCGAAGCTCGAAGGCATCGATTAACGGTTTCGCTACCCTCTGAACCGGTGTGGCTGAAAGCTGATCCAACACGACTAGCACAGGTCTTAAGCAATCTCCTGAATAACGCTGCGAAGTACACGCAAGCGGGCGGGAACATAGCTTTAACTGCGGAACGAGAAGGGGACGAGCTCGTCGTCGGAGTTCGCGACAGCGGCGTCGGGATACCGAAGGAGATTCTGCCCCACGTTTTCGATCTGTTCACCCAGGCGGATCGCTCGCTGGATCGATCACAGGGAGGTCTCGGCATCGGGTTGACTCTTGCTCGCAGCATCATAGAAATGCACGGAGGCTCCGTGCGGGCGTTCAGCGCGGGGCCAAATCAGGGGAGCGAGTTCGTACTTCGCTTGCCGGTCGTGAAGGAACCGGGCCAGAGGCGCGATGAAGCGCGATATCCGGATAAGGCCGCTGCTGTTCGCGCTCGTCGAATCCTGGTTGTCGATGACAACGCAGACTCCACAGAGACGATGGAGATGCTGTTGAAGCTGTCGGGGCACGAAGTCGCAACAGCGCACGACGGCGAGTCCGCCCTGGAGAAGACACGAGATTTCCAGCCCGAGATCATACTGCTTGATGTCGGGCTTCCCGGTATGCACGGCTACGAAGTAGCACAGCGCCTGCGCTCTCTACCCGAGAACAAGAATCTCGTGATAATAGCTTTGACGGGCTACGGCCAGGAACGGGATCGTGAGCGGGCCATGGACGCCGGCTTTGATTACCATTTCGTCAAGCCTGTAGAGTTCGACACGCTGGAATCTTTGCTGAATGAGCTCTCACGCGCTGGCGCCGATAACCCGCCCAAATGAGAAGTCGATTAAGCTTCAAACGCCAGGAGCAATCATGGAAGAAAACCCCGAAGTAGTCTCCAGCTTACAGGAGAGAATGCCTCCGTTTGCAAAGTTGCTCGGCATCAGGTTCTTAAGCGCGGCGCCTGAACGAGTGACTGCTGAGATGCTCGTCCGGGAAGATTTGTGCACAACGCAAACGACAGTACACGGCGGAGCCTTAATGGCGTTTGCAGATACTCTCGGCGCCTGTGCGACGGTTATCAATCTACGCGAGGGCTGCGGAACGACCACTATTGAGTCGAAGACAAACTTCTTTGCGCCTGCAACTGTCGGAACCAGGGTGTTCGGCGAATCTGTCGCTCTACATCGAGGCAAGCGGACTATGGCATGGCAGACACGGATAACAAACGAGGCGGGGCGACTGATCGCGGTGGTCACGCAAACACAAATGGTGCTCGAGCCGAGAAGATCCGACTAACTCGCCTGAATTCGTAGCGCAGCTTCGCCGACTACGGCTTTCGCTTTTGAACATAGTAGACCACGCCTGCATAGTCATCCGTAAACAAGAACGTGTCCTTGCCCATGTTCAGAACATCGGCGGGCCGGCCATACAATCTGCCGTTCTGCAGGAAGCCGGTGATGAAGTCTTGCACAAGCCCTCCCTTTCTCACTCGCATCAGACTGTAGCCCCGTCTTAGAGATCGCTTCGAGGAGCCGTGCAGGGCGATCAGAAAACTATCCTTCAGCGCCGGGCTGATGTTGCTCGAATTAAAGTATTCAAACCCGAGAGGAGAGCTGTGAGCGCTGAACCCGACATAGGCAGGAGGCACGTTATTGCAATCAATTTTCTTTTCACTGTTGCTGAACCCGTCGTCGGCATACATCTTCTTTCTGTACTGAAAACAATAAGGCCACCCGTAATTCCTGTTCGGCTCGACGATGTACATCGTGTCGTCCGGTTTGAAATCTCCCAGATGATCGGCGCCCATGTTGGTCACGAACAACTGGCCCTGAACCCATTTCATCCCAACCGCGTTGCGTAAACCGCTTGCGAATACTCTTTGGTTCTTGCCGTCCAGGTCCATCTCGAGCACCGTCGCTCTGATCGGCTCCTCTTCTTCGCAGGCATTACAGCTGCTGCCCACTGAGACGTAGAGCCTTCCGCTACCGATAGCGATCGTGCGCGTGAGATGCCACCCGCCGTATTTGTAGTTCAGCCCGTAGTCCGGAAACTTCGCGATCACGTCCGGCTCACTTGAAGGAGCGGCTTCGCCCGACACGTACCGGTAGCGCAACAGCCGGTCTGTCAGCGCAAGATAAAACCAGTGATCACCATTCTGGTCCGTGTAGAAAGCGATGCTATTGGGATTGTGCAAACCCTTGAGGTATGCCGTTACCTTGTTGAACTTTCCGACCGCGGCGTCAAAACCATAGAGCACGTAAACCGCGCCTTTCTGATTGTCGGTGCGATTGAACATGTCGGTGACGAAGATTCGATTGTCGGGGCTCTTGGCCATGAATCTCGCGCGTTTCAAGCCCTGAGCGGCTACGCTTATTTCAAAACCGGGCGGCAGGTTGAGATTGAACTTCCTGGTCTTGCTCAACACGATCTGATGGGGTGTGAGTTTAAGAAGCCGTGAATCCGCCGGGGTAGGATCGACTTTGGCGGGTTTCTGCTGGACACGATCGGGCGACTCGGCCGATGACGCGGATATTTGGCGAAACAGTGCCGGCCCGCAAAACAACATTGAGCCAAGCACCACAATCGCGAGCCGGGAGAAGATCTCCTTCACCGCCATTATTTTCTTCATTCGCGTACATCCGTCTACCAGCATCCTGAAAGCCACAGAGACCAGATAATCCCACCAACGCAGAGATTGTGTGAAAAGTCCGGCTAACCGCGTAGCGGTGGCCTCTCGATAGCACGCGGCGGTTGGAATGCTCGGCCGCGTAGCGGTCACCTATTCCTCATAAGTGTGCTGCAATCAACAGGTGACCGCTACGCGGCCCGCCGTTGTTAATGCGCGCCGTGCTATCGAGAGGTCACCGCTACGCGGTTAGCCGGTCTTTTCACACAATCTCTGCGTTGGTGGATCGTTCATACTCAGCCTAAATCTCGCCTGCCGCACGCTCGTCCCGAATCCCACAAACGCAGTTGGTGGGATTCGGGAGAGAAGCTGCGGTGAAGGCGGAGGTTTAGCAGGTTTGTCTGAGACTCTATTCTACAAACTTCCGCCTGAAGGCCGAACTACCAACTCAAGGGTCTTGCGCAACCTGAATATTGTCCCGCCTTCAGGCATCGCGCTCCAGGTCACGCTAGCTTCAATGAGGCTCGCGCGAGAGCGAATGTTGGTCAGCCCCCGCCCAACTTCCCAGGCCTGTCAGAGTCAAAGCCGCGGCCGTTGTCTTCAAGCTCGATGAGCATATCTCCGCAAGCGTCTATCGCGACTGCGAGTCTCACTCGAGTCGCCGCTGAATGGCGGCAGATGTTACTCAACGCCTCCTCCCTACTTCCTAAACAACCGTTCAGGGTCTTCGGGAATCGCAATGAACGGAAGGTTGCGATACATCTCGCCTACGTCCAATCCATACCCCACCACAAAATGATTCGGGATCGTGAAACCGATGTACTTCGCATCGATCGCGATCTCGTGGCGGTCGGGTTTGTCCAGCAACGCGGCGATCGCCAGCGAACTCACCTCCCGTGAACGGAAAATGTTCGCCATGTAGTTCAACGTCAGCCCGGTGTCGATGATGTCTTCGACGATCAGAACGTCCTTGTTCGCAAGGCTCACGTCCAGGTCCTTGGTTATCCGCACCTCGCCCGAGGACTTGGTCGATGCGCCGTAGCTCGATATGCCAATGAAGTCTACCGAGAGCGGCAGGTCGATTGACCGCATCAAGTCCGATAGAAACACACACGCGCCCTTGAGCACACCCACCAGATGGAGGTTTTTGCCTGCGTAATCGCGAGTGATCTGCTGACCCATCTCGAGCACACGGGCTTGCACGCGCTCGGCATCGATCAGGACCTTGAGGTTCGGGTCGTGCATGAAAGAGGTTCGTTCAGTAGCGCTCATCGGGGCTCCTCGAAAGCGGATTGGAATTGGGTGCGCGTGCAATATACGAAAGGCTGAATGCGGTGTCAACGAGCGCGTGTCGAGCGGGTGCGCATCAGATCTTCGCGCATACTCACCTCGTGAGAGACCTGTGTGAAAGGCCGGCTAACCGCGTAGCGGTGTCCTCTCGATAGGATGCCGCGGTCGGAAATGCCGAGGCCGCGTAGCGGTCAGCTATTCCTTGGAAGTGCGCTGCAATCAAACAGGTGACCGCTAGCGGCCCGGCGTTATGAACGCGCGCGGTTCTATCGAGAGGTCACCGCTACGCGGTTAGCCGGCCTTTTCACACTGTCTCGTGAGAGGTGGGTCCCTATGATGTAGCCTAAGCCAGCGCTCCGTGCTCTCCCGTTTCTTCATACCCACCTCGTCGGAGGTGGATCCCCAAACACCACCCCTCGGTCGACAATCCGTATCTCACAAATTAGAATTCAGGATCATATGAGCGTCATCGATGAGCGAGCCAAACACGTCATCACTGAAAACGAGATTCGTGCGGCTGCACCAGGTGACACCTTGCGCATCGACGAAGACGCAATGCTGACCCCGCTTGCCCAGGACCTCGTCCGTGAGCGCGGCTTACAGATCGAAAGGGTTCGCCGGCGCAGGGCATCTCAAAAAAAGAGAATCGCATTGGGAGCCGACCACGGCGGTTTCGAGATGAAGGAACAGATCAAGAGCCTGCTTGCGGATCTCGGTCACGACTATCAAGACTTCGGGACGCATTCGACCGACGCGGTCGACTATCCTGACTACGCGCATATTGTCGCGCGGGCGGTCGCGGGTAGGGCTTGCGATCTCGGAATCATGGTTGATGGCGCGGGCATCGGGTCGTGCATGGTGGCGAACAAGGTAGCGGGCGTGCGCGCCGCTATGTGCTATGACGAAGCGTCGGCGCGAAACAGCCGCGAGCACAATGGAGCGAACGTGCTGACGCTGGGCGGCAAGATGATCTCCACGGATCGGATGCGCGATATCGTTCGCGTGTGGCTCGCGACAGAATTGACCGAAGACCGTCATCGCCGACGGGTCGAGAAGATTGACGCGGTCGAGCGAGAATACTTAAAACCCTAATCCAATTCATATAGGTCATATAGGTCCTATATTTCACCGCAAAGATCGCAAAGCTCCTGGACCCAACCAATCTTGAACCCGCCCGCCACCCCAGCGTTTGAGCATGCGGCTCAAATACCTCTCAACGCTTTCCCTCAAGCCGAGGTAGATCATAACAGGAGCGAGGATGACAACGAATGCCGGGTGAGGTTGCTGACATAGCTCTGATGACCGACAGCCTTGGGTTGCGCGATAACTCTTCGAAGACTGCCGCATTGTCAACAGCCTCGGTCGTCGAACGCGTTAAAGCGGGAGACCCGGCGGCGTTTGAAGAGTTGATTGATTGTTATCAGCGCAAAGTTCTTTCAACCTCATGGCGGATGTTGGGTAATCGCGAAGACGCTCGGGATGCCGCCCAGGAAGTCTTCCTGCGAGTGCACAAGTATCTGAAAGGGTTTCGCTCCGATCAGGATTTCGCTGCGTGGTTGTATCGAATCATCGTCAACGTCTGCCGCGATCATATGCGGAAGCGAGGCAGCCGTCATCAGTTCGCTTCCTTTGAAAGTGAACGAGAGGATGGGACCCTTGGAGCGCTGGCGAGCGACGAAGACGTCGAGGCAAACGCGATCAGGTCGCAGCAGCGCGCTCTGATCGAGGAGGCTTTGGACACTCTCTCGACCAAAGAACGAGCGGCTCTTGTGCTTCGCGACCTCGAGGGATTGTCTACCGAAGAAGTTGCGCGCGTTCTCGGCTCGAGCCAGACCACCGTGCGAACGCAGATAAGCTCGGCCCGCGCGAAGATCAAACAGTATCGGGACCGCGTGCAGAATAGAACGCGGCGAGGGTGAAGAAATGAACTGCAGGCGCGTTGAAAAGCTGATACCGCTTTATGTCGAAGGTGATCTCGCACCCGGCATCGCAGATCGGCTGGCGTCCCATCTAGACTGGTGTGGCAGATGCAACTGGCTGGCTGACGAGTACAAAGAGAGTCAGAGCTGGTTGCGCACAAGCGATCCGCCGGAGTTCGACGAGGCGTTCCTGGACAACCTTAAGGCCGGGGTTCTGAGCCGAATTGAAGAGACCAGCGCGAGACCGTCGCTGCTCGCATCTCTGATGCAGCAATGGAGCCGTAGACAGGTCCTCGCTCTGTCCGCCGCGTTGTTGATCATCTTCGGCGTTGTGGTGTTCTACATCTATCAGGCCAGGATGGGCGGGAGAACTCCAGTCATTGAAAGGGCGGACCACGCGCCGGATAGCGAGAGCCCGCCGTCAAACGAAACGCGACAGAATGGTGACACAGAAAGGGCTACAGGAGCCGGTTTGGGCGGGCGGCATCATCACAAGAGCCATGCAACCACCAGGTCGCGAGGTGGAAACCCGACAAGAGCGGAGCAAACATTCGAGATGCCGCTTGTGTCTCAGACGCACCGGTTGGGAGATTCAGCGACTGCCTCAGCAGAGCCGGCAGTTCTGCTTCCGAGCAGCGGCGATGATTCGCCGGAAATGCTTCGAATCGAGATTCAAACCAGCGATCCAAACATTCGCATCATTTGGTTCGCGCCGAAGGAAGTTGAAAGTCCGAAATCAAACCAGTGAAAGAAAGAACAGGAGGTCTTATGTCTCTCAGAAACAGAATCGCGATAGCCGCTTTAACAGGCTTATTGCTCGTGATGACTCTGGCGCTTGTGCCAATGACGTACGGTCAAGAAGCCAAGACCGCCGCTCCGACGCCATCGGCGGCTTCCAAAGCGCCTGACTACGTTGAAGAAAAGGGATTCAAGGGAAAGATCTTCGAGATCAAATACCGCGACCCGTTCGGTCTGCTTCAGGTGATCCGTCCGCTCGGCAGCGGATTCAAAGGCGCGACAACCTCGGTCGACCGAGAGTTCAAGACACTGACAGTGCGCGACTTCCCGGAGAACATCGCGGCGATCGAGGAAGCGATCAAGCGACTGGATACGCCTCAGGCGCCTCGGCCGGACATCGAGTTCAGCGTGCACGTGTTGATCGCGTCGAACGCGTCGGGCAACCGAGAAGACTACCCAGCAGAGTTGGCTGATGTGGTTACGCAGTTGAAGTCGGCGCTCAAGTACAAGTCTTACACGCTGATGACCTCGGGCATTCATCGCGCAAAAGAGGGGGGTGAAGTCGGCAACAGTGGCGTCGCTGAATCGAACATGTTTTCTTCAGTGCCCACGCCTCCTAACCCGATCTTCTATGAGTACTCTCTTAATTCGATCTCGATTGATTCCGGATCCGGGGCGCCAACGGTTCAGGTGGGCTCGTTCCACTTCAATATGCGCGTCCCGCTCAACCTGGGAGCCAGTGTCCAGTATCAGAATGTTGGCTTCCGATCACCAGTCGGCTTGCGACAGGGAGAGAAGGTCGTAGTCGGCAGCACGACCATGGGTGACAAAGGCCTGGTGGTTGTAGTTTCTGCGAAGCTGCTCAAGTAGCGCATTTCGCGACGCACTTCGTAGCGCAAGCTGCCAGCTTGCGACCCGGCATCTGGACATTTCCTCTCGATTCCCACCAACTTCAGTTGGGTATACACCTCACTTGAGTTGAGGTGTATACCGCGTAGCGGTGTCATATCGATAGTTTGCGTGGTTCGGGCTCTCCTGGGCCGCGTAGCGGTTACCTATTGACCTTGTAAATCGATTCTGCAGAAACATAGGTAACCGCTACGCGAACCACGTGCATCGCCAATCCCGCAAGCTATCGATAGGACACCGCTACGCGGTTATCCTTTGACCTTGTAAATCGATTCTGCAGAAACATAGGTAACCGCTACGCGGCCCACGTGCATCGCCAATCTCGCAAGCTATCGGTAGGACACCGCTACGCGGTTTACACCTCACTGAAGTGAGGTGTAAACACCCACTTCCGTGGGTGGTGTTCCC
>DATLWF010000178.1:0-9460 GCA_035576605.1 Blastocatellia bacterium
GTCCCGAAGCGCCTTTTCTTTTAACTCGCTGCCTTCTGATTGGCTTGCAAGCGCTAACTCTGGCTGAGCCATCACGCGACAATCGTACAAGGTCGAGAAGCTGCGGGCAAACGGGACTCGCTCAAACGAGGCCGGTTTGCAGGAAGCCTAGAGGCGCAGGCACCGCCGCTATATCCACGATCAACGCGCCGACGCTTTCTTAGGCTGATGAGAAAGGATGTATTCGTGCGCGAATGTCTTCAGCACCGGACTCGTGAGACCGATCTTTGTGGCTTCATCAAGCGCCTTGTCCTCGGGCCAGCCCTGCTCGACGACTCGGTAGATCATCCAAAACGCGCCAACTCGATTCGCGCTGCCGCAATGAATCAACATCGGTTGGTTATCTTTATCCTTGACGGCCTTGATGAACTCGTCAACCTGCTCAGGCTTCGGCGCGCTCGATACGACAGGTATGTTGACATAGCGCATTCCTGCCTTCTCGATCGTTTCCTGCTCGTGTTTCAGATCAATACCCTCAGAACCGGTGCGCAGGTTCAACACGGCGCGATAGCCGTTCGACGCTAGCTTCGCAAAGGCCGCGTCAGTCGGCTGGCCTCCCGTGGCGACTCGTTCGTCAACGCAGAGTATCCGCGGCACGTCGTCTTTGAGCGCCTGTTGAACCTTGTCGAGCTTGTCGCGATCCTGTCGAATGCCTGCGCTTGAAAGCAATGAAAGCGACGCTACACTTGCGAATAGCAGAACGATCTTCTTCATCTCATACTCCCTGATGTGTCTCTAATGGTGTTGCTATAGCCAGCATCAAGACCTCGCCGCACGAGGCGATTTCGCGCGCTGCAGCGCTAGTCTCAGCGCTCTCTGATATAATCTCGCGAGCGAGGCCATTTCATCAATGCCATTGCATAGGACCGAAGCCTTTCTGCTGCGCACCTACGCGCTAAAAGAAGCGGACAAGATTTGTGTGTTTCTAACAAAGGACCAGGGCAAGGTGCGCGGCGTGGCTCACGGGGCGAGAAAGATCAGAAGCCGGTTCGGGTCTGCGCTCGAGCCCTTCACCGAAGTCGCTCTCAGCTACTTCCAAAAGGAAGGACGCGAGCTCGTCAGCATTTCAACCTGTGACATCCTGCGCTCCCACTTTGAGCGAGGTGCGCGCGACGTCGAAACGGCAAGCGCATTTTCATACATGGCCGAGTTGCTCACAGAGTTCCTGCCCGAGCACGAGCCCAACGAGCGCCTCTACAGACTGGTCCTGGCAACCCTTGAA
The DNA here is from genome assembly GCA_035576605.1 of Blastocatellia bacterium. Taxonomy (GTDB): domain Bacteria; phylum Acidobacteriota; class Blastocatellia; order UBA7656; family UBA7656; genus Onstottus_A. The sequence continues at coordinate 1,262 of DATLWF010000178.1, forward strand.
GCGGTCGAGGCCGAAGACGGAGCGCTCTCCCAGATTCTGAGATACTTCGAGTCATGGTTGCTCAAACTTGTAGGGTTTTTCCCGGACACATCGCATTGCGCTGTGTGCGATGCGACGATCTCAACCGGCGAGTCTGTCTTTCTAACCGCGGAAGGAACTCCGCGTTGTCTTGCCTGCGGCGGAGGCCGAGGCTTCTCCGTGGACGCTGGACTGCGAGGCGTCATCGCCGAGATGTTCCGGCTTCATCCCGCAGCGTTCGCTCGCATCCTCGCCAAGCCCGAGCATATCTTGAAGATCGGTGAGATCAATTACCAGATCATCCGTCACGCTCTCGAGCGTGACCTCAGGTCCCGATCTCTGCTCAAACAGCTCAGCACAGCGTAGAACAAGGCGAAGTAAGAAGGTAAAGTAAACAGGAAAAAGTGAAGGCAAAAGTGAAACGGCGGCGCCTCACTTTTGCCTTTTTACTTTTTCTTTTTCCCTTATTTCTACTGTCCGCCGACAAACTCCTTCACCACGTTGAACAGCGCGGTGATCGCTATATGATTGTAATACCGGCTGATGGTGTGCATTGGCCCGGTACGCTCGCTTCGTTCCCACAAGTTGGCGGTAGCCGCCGCGGCAGCGCCGCCCAACAGGAACGACGCGTTAACCTGGTGACATCCGCACCGATCGCCTTGCGTCACAAACACTCGAGTCACTGCGTAGACGAGCTTTCCGCCCGCGCCTATCTTTCCAGACCGATGATAGCGCGGATCTTGCCTGAATAATGAGGCCAAGACGGCCTTCTCATAGAACCCAGCCGTGGTGGCGAAGGCGTAGCTGCGCGCGGCCCGGGTCATGGAATCCGCGAAGTAGTTTTGAACCGTGTCCTTTTTGAAGTCGTCGTTGTCCAGCGCCTCTTTATACAGTCCGTTGACCACTGCCGAGCCGTATGCGCCAAAGGACAGAAACCTTGAGTGAAACCAATACCCGAACTTCTCTCCGGCGGTCATGGGCGCGGTGCTCGCAACCGTCGACTGGTTCTGTGGCGGCGGCGGCAGTGGCCTGGCGGGGAATGCGTTGACGGATGCAACAAGTTTGGCAACGCTGCGCGATCTGACTGTGGGTTCGGGAACAGGCTCGGCCGGCGCACTCATCGCGGCATTGAATGCGGCATACAACACGCGTGGCATCTTTGCTTCGGCGCTTCCAGAAGTTGCGTCGGTTGAGGACGAAGCTTCCCGAGTTGCGCTCTTATCAGACCCGGACGGACGTTCAGCGGCGGTCGCTTTGGGCGCGGCCAGTGAGAACAGACAAGCGATCAAAAGCGCGGCGACCAATGACTGCGCTGTGGAGCGGCGAATCAGGCTTAACATCTTGCACCTCTGCATATTGGTTTTTCGCATCGTGGCGCAGATACTAGCACAACGCCCATTCGGAATCGAGCAGAAAAACTGATATGCATGCGCGCTCGGTTCGAGGGCGGGACAGCGGTGCCCTGGAACCGAAGGACCAGGCGAGAGAAACGCACACACGCCGGCGGTGTTCATCGGCGGGCGCTTGTAAGCGTGAGGAGGCGAGGATAGAATTGGGCCGCTTTGGACTCGGCATCGCACCGGAGGTGAAAGAATGTTGGAAGCCCGGGAGAACATCAAATCGTCGCTCGCTTTGATGGTGTTGATAATTTCAGCGTTATCGCTCAACGCAACTGCGCAGCAATCTCAACTCGGCAAGGTGGTTTTTCCAACGTCGGGGTCCCCTCAAGCTCAGGTCCACTTTCTTCGCGGACTCGCCGCGCTTCATTCATTCTGGTTCGAGGAAGCGCTCGACGAGTTTCGCGAGTCAACGAAGATCGAACCCGATTATGTAATGGGCTACTGGGGCGAAGCGATGGCTTACAACCATCCGCTGTGGGCAGAGCAGGACACCGACGCTGCGCGGAAGACGCTCGCCAAAATCAAGGACATTTCGAAGATAAGCGGGAGAGAGCGAGCTTACGTCGAAGCAGTACGTGCGCTGTATGGAGAGGGCGACAAGCTGACCCGCGACAAGGCGTACTCGGCGGCGATGGAAAAGGTTTACCGGGACTTTCCCGATGATCTCGAGGCGGCGTGCTTTTATTCGCTTTCGTTGCTTGGTACGGTGCGCCCCGGTGACAAGGGGTTCCGGCGCCAGGCGCTTGCCGGCGCGATCGCGCTCGATCTTTATCGGAAGAATCCCGATCATCCCGGCGCGGCTCACTTCATCATTCATGCGTTCGATGACCCGGAACATGCGATCCTCGCCCTACCTGCCGCGCGCCGCTACGCCGAGATAGCCCCCGAAGCTCACCACGCGAGGCATATGCCTGCGCACATCTTTCTACAATTGGGAATGTGGCCCGAAGCCGCCGCCTCCAACGAATCAGCATGGGCAGTCTCGGATGGATGGGTAAAACGAAAGGGATTGGCGCTTAGCGCGCGTGACTATCACAGCCTTCACTGGCTCGCCTACGTTTACTTGCAGCAAGGGCGCTTTAACAAAGCCCAGGAGTTGCTGCCGATGAATCGGAAGGACGGGGCCGGACGCTATAACGAGGATATGACCGCTGCGTTTGTGGTCGAAACCGAGCGCTGGGATCTCGCCGGCAAGTACTTTAGTTCGGATGCGGAACCGGCGGGCACCGAGATGGCTGGACACGCCGCGCACAATGCGCCTTCAGCAACACCGTCGCGAGGTCAACGAAGCCAGTCGCTCCCAAGCTTCATTCGGGGTCTCGCGGCGGCAAATACGGGCGCCCCGGAAGCCGCTCGCTTCATAGCCGAGTTGCAAGCCGCGCGAAAACAGATCTCAGAGAAGGGCGACGCTTACGCCGCAAAATCCGCGGAGATCAAAGAACTCGAAGTTTCCGCCGCCGCAGCCGCGTCAAAACAAAACTACACTGAAGCGGTCGAGATGATGAAACGTGCGACGGTCCTCGAAGAAGAGTTATCACCCCCGTCCGGACCTCCGAGCCTCATCAAGCCGTCACACGAACTATTTGGCGAGATCCTCCTGAGCGCGAATCGTCCAAAGGAAGCCGCGGAGCAGTTTGGTATCGCGCTGCTGCGCCAGCCTAACCGGGCGCGTTCGTTGCTGGGTTTGGCACGAGCCTCTGCAAAGAACGGTGACACAAAAGCGGCTCTGGAAGCCTATTCCAAGCTCGCGCGTCAGTGGAACCAGGCGGACGCGAATCTGCCGGAGCTTCGTGAAGTGCAAGACTTCCTCAAGCAGGCAAGGGCAAACTGAGCCGGGGAGTCGGGTTACATCCTTTGCGCTTTTCGAGTCTTATCGTTCCCAGCGCGAAACAAACGACTACATAAGAAGAGTTTCGCGCAAAGACGCAGGGATCTGCACGAGGAGGAGGTCGATGGCTATAGATCGAAGAGACTTCATTAAGATTGGAGCACTGACGACTGTTGCACTGACCGTTGACGGCAACGCACTTGCCAGTCAAGACGCGCCGATCAAACCAATGGCGAGCCAGGCCAGGCCGATCACGCGCGAGGAGTACCTCCAGCGTCAGGAAACCGCGCGCCGTTATATGAGCGATGCGGGAATCGACGCTGTCTTTCTGACCGGCGGCACAAGTCTGCAATACTTCACAAACGCGCAGTGGGGACTTAGCGAGCGATTGTTCGCGCTGGTTTTTCCAGCGAAGGGCGAACTCGCGTGGGTCGCGCCGGCGTTTGAGAAGGGACGAGCCCTCGAGCAGATCAAGTTCGGCAACGATGTTCGAACCTGGCAGGAGGACGAGAGCCCGTATCAACTGGTCGCGTCTATCCTCAAAGATCGCGGAGTTGCGTCGGGCAACGTGGGCGTAGAGGAGACAGTGCGTTTTGCGTTCTCCGACGGGGTGGCAAAGGCTGCTCCCGCATTACGAGTCACAAGCGCCGACCCGGTTACGGCTCGTTGCCGCCGCGTAAAATCGGCTCACGAGATTGAGCTGATGCGGCTCGCGAATCAGATCACTCTCAAAGCATTCGAAATCGCTTTGAAGTCCTTGAAGGAAGGAATCACAAACAGGGACTTGGCGGGTAAGGTCACCGCCGCGCATCAGCAACTGGGAGCGGGAGGCGGCGCGCTGGTGCTTTTCGGTGAGCATTCAGCCTTGCCGCACGGCACCGTCACTCCGCAGAAGCTTCGCGAAGGCGACATTGTGTTGGTGGATGGAGGATGCAGTGTCGAGAATTATGCGTCCGACATAACTCGCACGACGGTCTTTGGGAAGCCAACTGAGAAACAGCTCAAGGTATTCGACATCGTCAAGGGCGCACAAGCTGCTGCTTTGAAGACCGCTCGGCCTGGGGTCGCCTGCGAAGAGATTGACGCGGCCGCACGGAAAGTGATCACCGACGCCGGTTACGGTCCGGACTACAAATACTTCACACACCGAGTAGGGCACGGCATTGGAATGGACGGTCACGAGTGGACTTATCTGGTGCGCGGCAATAAGACGAAGCTTGAAGCGGGGATGGCCTTCAGTGATGAACCGGGCATCTACATTCCGGGCGAGTTCGGAGTGCGCTGCGAAGACATAATGGTCATCACCGAGAACCGAGCCGAATTGCTAACCGGGCAAGCCCCTTCACTCGAGCACCCCTTCAAATGATTAATCGAAGAAGATAATTCCCGACTTTTGGTGTCGCCCGCCGATCAAATTTCCGAACCAATTTGAAGAAAGCCCCGCTGATAGATGCCCGGGCGCTTCTTGAACTAATCAGAGTTCAAGGTTCAAAGGTTCTAGGTTCAGAGTTCAGCGTACAGAGTTCAGAGTACAGAGTACCGACTTTAACCGGCTCGGTTCTCGACTCTGAAGAAGCCGGCTAAAGCCGGTACTCTGTACTCTAAGCCGGTACCAAAATTCGTGAGGATCGTCCTCCTCCGGGCCGGTTTTGCTTAGCCGGCCGTTTAGCTGGGACCGCGACTATCGGTAACTCACCATCGGGACTCACGCCGCCGATGGTTGCGGCCCAGCTCTTTGCCTACGATTTTCCATCACAACTCGAATGGGTGGGCGACGGCCTCGCTCCTCAGCTAGAATCTTTGCGACGGAGGTGCGAGCCATGTATCGAAAGCTGAATCGGCGAACACTGTTAACGGCTTTTGGCGTGATCGTCTGGTCTGCTCCGATAGTGCTTCAGCAAGGGCCGATATCGGGTTGGGCAGATCCTGCTCTTACTGGCGCACGTGTCGAGGCGTCAGCAGACGGTGCTCGATACAGAATCGATGCCCAGCAGAGCCGATTCACCGTGCGTGCTTTCGCCGGTGGGTTCTTGTCTGCGTTAGCGCACGATCACACCATCTCGATTCGCGAATTTGACGGCCAGACGGATTTTACTTATGTGTCTGTCGAACCGGCTTCGCTTCAATTGACGATCAAGGCCGGCTCGCTCGCGGTCACAGACAAAATCAGCGCGAGCGACCGGCAAAAGATCGAGACCACTATGCGCGACGAGGTACTCGAAGTATCAAAGTTTCCGGAGATCACTTTCAAGAGCAGCGGCGTCAGCGCTACCAGAACCGGTGCGGGACAGTATCAAGCTCGCATAACGGGCGAGATCACGCTTCATGGAGTATCGCAGCAGCTTACAATACCTGCGCAGCTTGAGTTTGGCGACAAGCTGTTGCGTGCGAAGGGAGCATTCGCACTGAAGCAATCGAGCTTTGGGATCAAGGCGGTGTCGGTCGCCGGCGGAACGATCAAAGTCAAGGACGAACTGAAGTTCACATTCGACATCGTGGCGCATCCGTAGAGATCGTGAGACTATCCAACGGCACCTTGCAGAAATGATAGGTGTGCCAGCCGCGCCCAGTTCGGTCATTCGCCGCGGGCGAGTCTGCCCAGCGCGCCGCCCGGATGCCAGCGCGCGTACTGCTCACGTGTCAGTCCCTTGTGCGCTTCAAGCGCGACCGACAGCGAACATAAGACATAGATCTTCGCCAGGATGCTGGCGCGAGGAACCAGGTTCAGCTCGCCGCCTTCGTTGTCGACCCCGGCATCAAGGAGCACATCCGAAATTCGGGCAAGTTCCGAGTCCCGATTGCCTGAGACGGCTACAATCTTTGTCCCGAACTCGCGCAGGGTCTCGATGGCTGAAAGCAGCTCGGGCGTCGTGCCGCTGTTGGAGATCGCGATCGCAACGTCGTTGGGGCAAACCTGCCCTGCCGAGCCATGAATGCATTCTGTCGCGTGCAGGAAATAAGCCGGGGTCCCCGTGCTTGAAAGAAGCGATGCGACGTAACGCGCGATGTGCTCGCTCTTTCCTATGCCCGTGACGTGAACTCGGCCGCCGCGAGACTCGCAATCGAGAATGAGATCAGCGGCGCGCTCGATCGCGTCGATCTCGGAGCGCGTTCTAAGCGAGCTAAGCTCGTCTATCACCAGGTCGAAGAATGTTTCGACAGCGCCGGCCGGACTCTCGGGCTCGCTGCCGTCTGCACCGTTTCCGGCCAGGTTCCCACGCTGGTTTTCATCTGTGATGACACTGGCGTCGCCCAAAGCCGTCTGCGGGGAAATGCTCATAACCGAATCGGCCAGGTCGTCCAATCTGGCTGCTTCAACAATTGCAACTTTGAATGGTTTCTGATCCGGACTAATTGCCATCTGGTTCCCTTCAGTGAGCGGCTTGATAGAATATTGCCCACGGGCGGTGTCGTCAAGGAAAGGGCAAAGAGCGAAGTCATTAGTCCGTAGTCCGTAGTCCGCTGTCCGTAGCTCGTAGGAAACACCATTTTAAGAGCCACTGACTACGGACTACGGACTTCTTTGCCCCTTCACAAAATCTCCCGCTCGTTGCCCACGCGGCGTGTGATCCGCTCGCGATCCAGGTACTCGAGCAGCGGAATCGCGTGCTTCCGGGTCAACCCACCGGTGATCTCCTTGAACACCGCGACATCAATCTTCGGATTCGCGCGCTTCCGCGCCAGGACGCGAGACTTCAGATCGTCGATGGAATCGACATGAAAAACAAAGTCGCCGACACGAACCAGGCGGCGCTCCGCAGCAAGAAGGTTATAAAGCTTTCGAGCAAGCTCTATCTTTATTCCAGTAGCGGCGGCTGTCTCCTCCAACGTTCCAGCTTGCAGGCCCGAGGCCTTGAAGGCAGCTTCCAGAGCCTTTTTGGCGGCCTCGTCCGAACCGGTCAACGCGGGCCGGTGCGCCGCCAATCTGAGCGCATCCCGCTCGGCGGCAACCTTCCCTTCCTCTACAAGCCGCGCGATGACCGTGCGGAAAATTTCAGGCCGAACCTGGCCGAATATGCGGTCGCGAACTTCTTCGCGGCTCAGCCCCAGCGAAAGCGGCTCGCGACGATGATGGTCGTCGAGCATTTCCGTGACACGGCTCGCCAGCGCGCGATAGCTCTCTCCTGAAATCAGCACAAGCGGCGCAGCGGTTACTTCCAGCACGCGGCCGGTTCTAATCAGCTCACGAGTTGCTGCGGCGATCTGTTCATCGGTGGCGCCAGTGCGGGCAGCAATCTCAGACTCGCTCGTACCGTAGGCGCTGGCCATCTCAATAAAGACCGCCAAACGCTCAGCGAAATCAGCGGCCTCGATCTGCTCGAGCCGCACACGCGCGGAGTCGTCGCGTACGCGATGCTTTTCGGGCAGCGCATCGATGATCACGCCGCCGCCGATGGTCACTTGTGGCGAGTAGCTCCGGATGATGAAGCGGTCGCCCGGCAGCGCGGTCATCGGTTCTTCGAGCCGTAGTTGAACAATCGCGCTCCCGCCTGGCTGAATCGAACCGCGTTCCGGGTTATGGGCTCCGGGTTCAGGTTTCAAGGCTCCGAGTCCACGGTTTTGGGCCTCCGATTCAAACCGTGAACTCGGAACCCGGAACCCGGAATCTTGAAGTATTACCACTCGCGCCATCACTTCCGCGGTACCGTGATGCAGCCTTACTCGAGCACGTTGCACAAGGGGACGCGCCGCCGACGGCAGCAACTCGAGCCGCGCATCTAACATCGATGTCGCGCGAAGCCTTCCAGCGGGAGCCAGCAGACTTCCTCGTTCGACCTTATCGACGTTTACCCCCTGCAGGTTGATCGCCGTGCGCTGGCCCGCGAGCGCGTGCTCGGTGTCGTGACCGTGCACCTGGACGTTGCGAACTCGCGCTCTCACGCCAGCGGGCAAGACTTCCAGCTCATCACCCACCGAAAGCTCGCCGGCGATAAGAGTACCGGTGACTACGGT
>DATLWF010000179.1:0-2374 GCA_035576605.1 Blastocatellia bacterium
TGGTTGTTGATCAGCTTGTAGGCTACGTCGTTGTGGCCCGAGCCGGTAAGCTCGAGCATCATTCGATAGGTCGAATGAAACCCGGTCGACATGTGACCTTTGTATCGATCTATGCCTTCGAGCATGTACTTCACCGCAGCCGGCCGCAGCTTTTCCGGAAGCAGATCGAAATGCAATGCAATTGCATATCCGGCTTGCGTGTCGCCTTGTATCCGCCCGTCTTCTGATACATATGCTTTATTAAACGCGGCTTTGATGTCTTCAAAGAGCTGCCTGTACTTCTTCGCTTCGTCGTCTTTGCCGAGCACCTGAGCCATTCGCGAAACCAGATCCGCGGCATAGGCAAACATCATCGTTGCGAAGATCTCTTTCGGCACTTGACCGCCTTTGCTTGGAAACCCTTCGTAGATGAGCGTGTCGGAATTGAGCCAGTCGCCGTAGTCGTTGCCTCGTTTGTTCTTCCAAAGGAGGTCCGGATTGTTGGTGCGAATGAACTCAACCCAGCGCTTGCCGGACTCGATACTCTCGGCGAGCATCCGTTTGTCGCCGTATTGCTGCCACACTCGCCACGGAACGACAATCCCGGCGTCGCCCCAGCCCGGCACGCCGGTGAAGATTCTGTCTTTGCCGAAAGGATGCGGCGAGAAATCGGCAAAGCGCCCATCCTCGGCTTGAGCGTCGCGCACGTCGCGCATCCACTTCGTGAAGAACGCGGCCATATCCATATTGAAGATGCCGGTCCCGACAAAGATTTGAATGTCACCCATCCAACCGAGCCGCTCGTCGCGCTGCGGGCAGTCGGTTGGAATGCCGAGCATGTTGCCGCGCTGCGTCCACAGAATGTTCTGCCAAAGCTTGTTGAGCGTCGGATCGGAACACTCGAAGCTGCCGGCTTCAGTCATCGCGGAATGAAACACGCGGCCGATGATCGCATCCGGCCGCGGTTTGGTTTTAAGCCCGGCGACTTCGACGTAACGGAAGCCGTGATAAGTGAAATGCGGCTCGAAGGTCTCGACGCCCCCCGGGCCGTCAATACCGCGCATCGTGTAAGTGTCGGCCTGTTTCGCCGCGCGCAGGTTGTCGGTATAGATCGTGCCGTCGTCGTTGAGCATCTCGGCGTGACGAATTGTGACCGTGGTTCCCGCCGCCCCTTGTGCCTTCAGCCGGCACCAGCCAACCATGTTCTGTCCCATGTCGAATACATAAACGCCTGGTTTTGGCTCATTCACCGAAATCGGTTTGATCTCTCTACTCACGCGGATCGGTTCGTTTGGCTGAGCGACCAGTGTAGTTTTTACGTTTGATACGGCGTCGGCCGGTTGCCAGGCCTTGTCGTCGAAGGCCGGGGCATCCCAGCCGGGCATCTCGCGCCGCGCATCGTAAGCCTCGCCGTCGAGAATGTCGGAGCTACGGATAGGACCATCGCGGGTAGTTCGCCACGATTCATCAGTGACGACGCGTTCTTTCTTTCCATCGGCGAGCTCGACTTCGAGCTGCGCAATAAAGCGCGGGTGATCGCCGTAGATGTTTCGCTTCTTCTTCAACGCCATCTGTGCGAGTCCGACGCTGCCTGCGTACCATCCGTCGCCAAGCACCGCGCCGAAAGCGTTGGCGCCCGGTTTTAAGAGCGAGGTCACATCATAGGCTTGATACTGAGTTCGCGTAAGATAGTCGGTGAACTCCGGGGCGAGCAGTTGATCTCCGACGCGCTGCCCGTTGATATGCAGCTCGTAAACGCCGAGCGCCGACGCGTAGACGATTGCTCGCTTCGCTTTTGATGAGAGCTTGAACTCGCGCCGCAGCATTGTAGCCGAGACGTTTTCAACTGAAGGCAGCTTGTCGCCGACCCACTTCGCCGACCAGTCCGCGGGCTCAATCAGGCCCATCGCCCATTGCGCGGGTCCGCTCCAACTCGAGGCCTTGTCGTTCTGATCCCAGACGCGGACCTTCCAGGAGCACTGTTGCCGGGATTGGAGCGGCTTGCCCTGGTAAGCGATCTGAATCGTTTTGTTCGAGGCGACCTTGCCTGTGTCCCAAAGATCGCCCTTGTTCGCCGCAAGACTTGCCGCGGTCGTTGCGACGATAATTTGATAGGCGGTCTGCTTCGCGCCGCGAGTACTGCTTTCAATCTTCCAGCTCAGACGAGGCTCGCGAGTGTCGATCGCAAGAGGATTGGTCAGGTATTCGCACCGCAGCTCCGACACGGTCAGACTTTCGCCTCGCTGGGCGAAGGCAACGACTGGAAATGCTGTCGCCAGGACCAACGATATGAGGGCGGAAAGGACTTTCTGCATTTGAGTGCGCATAGTAAACCTGAAGACTAATAACCTTACAAGCGATCCTGCCACGCTGAGGCGTCGCGATTGAGGTGAAC
>DATLWF010000180.1:0-4392 GCA_035576605.1 Blastocatellia bacterium
CGTAGTTCGGCCTTCAGGCGGAAGTTGGTAGCGCATCGGCAGAGAGACCAATATACCAACTTCCGCCTGAAGGTCGAACTACGAACTCCAGAAACCCTATTGCCGTTTTTCAGGCGTGATCTTCAGCGTCAACTCTTTACCATCGCGACGTATCACCGCTTCGACTTCTTCGCCGCCGCGCATCTCGCCCAGCGCGTACGTGTAATCGTACACGTTCTTGATCGGCATCGTTCCGAGCTTCACCACAATATCGCCCGCGCGCAACCCGGCCTTTTCCGCAGGCGAGCCGGGGCGCACGCCGTCCAGTTTCAGGCCGTCGCTTTGATCGGAGTAGTTGGGCACCGTTCCGAGATAAACCCGGAACCCGCGACCGGTCGGTCGTTGTTCTACTCTCACCCTGGTGAATGCGATGCGCTGCGGTTCATTGGCGACCGAGACCGCAATCTCTCGAACGAGCTCGGCGACCTGCTTCAAGCCTTCGGCGTTGATTTTGTCGGCGGTGTCCGAAGGCTTGTGGTAGTCGTCGTGCGTGCCGGTGAAGAAGAACAGAACCGGGATGTCTCGAACATAGAAAGATTGGTGATCGCTCGGTCCAAAACCGTCCTCGCCGAAGCTAAGCTGAAAGCGGCTGCCAGAGCCATTTCCAGACGCAGGATCTCGAAAACCAGCGCTGACTGATTGCTGAGCCGGGACGTTCAGCTTTTCGAGCAACGGCTTCCACGCGGGCGACGTGCCTACTCCGCCTACAAACAACGAGCCGTTGCGGAGCCTGCCGATCATGTCCATGTTCAGCATTGCGACCGTCGTCGCCAGCGGAGTGAGCGGGTTCTTCGTGTAAGCTCCGGATCCCAGCAACCCCAGTTCTTCGCCGCTGAACGCGATGAACATGATGCTGCGTTTGATTTTACCTCGTTCGCTTGCGAGCGCACGCGCAATCTCGAGCAGTCCGGTCGTTCCCGAAGCGTTATCGTCAGCTCCGTGATGAATCTGACCTTCCGGGTTTGCGGCCAATGACTCCGGGCCGCCCATCCCCAGATGATCGTAGTGGGCTCCGATGACGACGTACTCAGACGCGAGCTGCGAGTCGCTGCCCGGAAGCACGCCGACAACGTTCGCGCTCTTGCCGTTGATTTTCAGGACATCGGTCTTGAGTTGAACAGTGACGCCCTTGATCAAGAAAGCGGATGCCAACTCTTTCGCCCTCGTTGCTGCGTCGGCGAGAGATGTGCCGCCCGAAGCGAGGATCGATCCGGCGGCGTCCCGGCTGACGATCGCCGTTGGAATTCCGGAATCCAAAAAATTCAAGTCGTGCCGCAAGCGAGAAAGGCGATCTTCATGAAAGCTCTTCTCGTCGCTGACGAAAACAACTCCACGCGCGCCTTTCTCCCTCGCTTTGAGAGTCTTGTTTTGAATCTCGAGCCCGGGCTGCGTGAACTCTGCGAACTTCCCGTGCGGGTTGTCGCCGTCGGGACTCCCTCGCAGAATCATCACGATCTTGCCCTTCGTATCGACGCCCGAGTAGCTGTCGAGCCCAAGCTCGGGCGCGCTTATCCCGTAGCCGACGAACGCGACTTCCCCGGCGGCGGGTTGAGAAGAAGAAAAGGCGAGAGGCATAAACTCCTCGCCAACCTTAAGCAAGCGATCGCCGTTTTGCGCTTTCACCTGAAAGGTGTTCTGATCACCGAGCTTTACCGCTGAAACAAACGTGAATCCCTGAAGAAACCCCGCAGAGGAAGCGGGCTTCAGTCCATAGCTGCGAAATTCTTTTTCGATATACGCGGCGGCTTCATCGGCAAAGGGCGTCCCGGCGCGGCGGCCTTGTAGCTTGTCGGAGGCGAGAAACTGAATGTGCTTTGCGATCCGTTCAGCGGAAAGTTGGGTAGCCGCTGCGCTTTGACGCGTGTCGAACGCAGAACTTCCATGATTGAGTCCGAGCGCTGACGGTCCGATCAAGAGTGCGATTGTTAGAATGAGCGAGGCTGCTTTTCGGATTAGCATGAGAACTCCAGTAAATTGATGAGCGTCGACCTGCGGTTAAAGGGCCTACCAGTTCTCAGCTCACGAGCATATGTGGTGACGCTGAATCATATAGACCGGCGTTAATCAGTGTCAATGGCGCAGGTTCAGACCGCTAGTGGAAGCCCGCCCTACCGCTATCTGACTAAGTTGCATTCAGATCCATCACGCGCATGACTTTTCATCTCTCGGGTGCACCGATTCGATCCCCGAACACTCGTGGAGCTCCCGCCATCAGCCCAAGCAAGACGAAGGCGAGCAACACGGCTGGCGCGCCTGTGCCCGCGGTTGTCGCCAACATCACCGCGCGGCCAAGCGACAGGAACTGAGATAGGCCCAATGAAATAAACAGCGCCCACCAGGCCCACTTCTCCCCTCGTCGATAAGGTATCCAGGTAACCGCGATGGCCAGAAGCGCGTAGCCGAGCGCCCAGGTGGCAGCCGTAGCGCGGCGCCCGCGGAACGCTTTGACTGCCTGATCCCCGCCCTGTTCTCCGATCTGGGTGAGCGTGTACTCCCTCGTCAGGCCGTCTTGCCGGCCAGTGTACGTGATCCACAGCGAATCGACCGAGAGGAGAACGATCGCTCCTGAAACGACCAGAAGGATTACCCAGCTTGCAATGAACAACAGGTTTGAACCTCTCATTACGCCTCCTCTGGAGAGTTCGTAGTCCCGCCTTCAGGCGGAAGCTTCCATCAAAGTTATGAACTGCCTTACAAACTTCCGCCTGAAGGCGGGACTACGAAACTCTTTCTCATTTGTCCGTCAGTGCTACCTCGAGCAGTATCAGCTTCTTTATACCGCGATAGAGCGGCTCGATCTGGCACCACTCGCCCAATGAGTGATCGCCTCCACACGGTCCGCAGCCGGTCGAGATCGCCGGCAAGCCCGCCAACAAGGCTACGTTGGCGTTGTTTGAAGCGCTATTGCCCACCGGCACGTTCTCGAAGCCAATCGCCCGATGAACGGCTTCGGCCATTCGCACGGTGAACGAGTCGCGGCTCCCGGGAATCTGCGCGGCGGGAACTTTTTCCTCCGGTAGTTCGGTTTTCACCTGCATTCCCACGCGCTCAGCTTCTTCGCGAAGTATCTGCGCGATTTTCTGCTCGAAGTCATCGATCTGTTTCTGGTCGGTCGATCGCAGGTCCACGGTGAACCAGGCGTCAGCAGCCTTGGCGTTCACAACCTCCGAGCCGCCAAGCATCCCGATGTTCAAGTGGACGACCGGGTCCTTTGGGAACTCGAGCGAGTAGATCCGAGTGATCGCTCGCGCGACGGGAATCGTAGCCGAGAAAGGCGGTGACTTCGAGGTCGTGTGTCCCCCCGGCCCGACGAAGTGATGCTTATACCAGTTGATGCCGATGCCGCCGTAGTTGAGCCCTTCGTATCCGCCGTCGAGCGCGACGTACTGGCCGATGCGGTCCTTGTTCTCGGCAATGAAGTTCTTCACTCCGCCAAACGACGACTCCTCTTCAACGGTGAAGACAAAGATCAGATCTGCCTTCGTTTGGATTCCCGCTTCATCGAGCGCCCGCATCGAGGCGAGCAGCGCTTCGACGTTTCGCGTGTCGTCGCCGACTCCAGGCGCGAAGACTTTGCCGTCCCGAATCTGAGCTTTAATCTTCAGGCCTTCTTGAAAGACGGTGTCGAGGTGGGCATCGAAGACCACAGGCTTGGCGCCGCCGGTGCCTTTGCGAATGGCGATGAGGTTGCCTTTCGAGTCGTAATAGACTCTATCGAGCTTGCGTGACTCGAGGAGCTTTCGAACCGCTTCGGCGCGGTCGCGCTCTTTGCCGGACGGCGCGTTAATCTCGGTAAGCGCAATCCACTCCGCGAGTATCTGATCTTTATGACCGTCAACATGGTCGAACGCGCGCTTCACGTCTGCGCGTTCCATTATTTGCCTGGCCGCAGCGGTCAGGTCTTGCGCGGTTACCCTCGAATCCAGTAGCAGCACCACGCACGCAAGCGACCATGCCAGTGCCGCTAGTCTTTTCTTCATTAACGTTCTCCGTGTGGCTGATAGCGATGAACGCTTCATTCTAAGGTGCTGATCGGAAAGAAGGCAAAAGTAAAAGGAAAAAGGCAAAAGTGAAGGACCGCTTCACTCTTACCTTTTCCTTTTGCCTTCTTACTTTCTACTTCTTTTACGGGTTGGAAGCGCGACGCGGGCGCTCGCGCTGCAGCACGCTGTCGCTCGCTCGTGGGCGGCCCGATATCCGCCACTCGATTCGCTTGATCGCGACCGTCGCCGTGTCGGCGGTAGAAGCGCCTGACGTACGCATGATCTCCTCCAATTCCTTGATGGTGTCTTGATCTCCTGTGCGCCCGAGTATCTCGATGACCTTGTGCCGGACCTCTTTGCTACTCGAGCG
>DATLWF010000181.1:0-6980 GCA_035576605.1 Blastocatellia bacterium
TGTCGACATCAGCGAGCGCAAGCAGATCGAAGAGGAACGCAGTCGCCTGCTAGGCCGCGCGCAGGAGGCGCGCGCAGAAGCTGAAGAGGCCAACCGTATGAAGGACGAGTTCATAGCAATGGTCTCGCACGAGCTTCGCACACCACTGAATTCTATAATGGGTTGGGCGCGAATCCTGCTCGCTGGCAATCTGGACGAGCAGACACGCACCCGCGCGCTTGAGACCATTGAACGCAACGCCGCGTTGCAGGCCGAGCTTATTGAAGATTTGATGGACCTCTCGTGCATCATTACCGGCAAGTTGCGCCTTGAGGTGAGGCCCGTGAACCTCGGGTCGATTATTGAAGCAGCCATTGAATCCATTCGCCCGGCAGCAGATGCCAAGGCTATTCATCTCCAGGTGGCTCTAGATCCAACCGTGGGCCTTATCTCGGGTGATCCTAACCGCTTGCAGCAGGTGGCTTGGAACCTTCTCTCAAATGCTGTCAAGTTTACTCCCAGAGGTGGGCGTGTCGAGGTGCGGCTTGAGCGGATAGAGACATACGTCGCAGTCACGGTGAGCGACACCGGCGCCGGCATCACTCAAGAGTTCCTGCCATATGTCTTTGATAGATTTCGCCAGGCGGATACCTCATCTACCAGAAAGCAGGGAGGGATCGGCTTGGGGCTGGCCATCGTCCGACATCTGATCGAGATGCACGGGGGCACAATCCACGCCTCCAGTCCCGGGCCGGGTCAGGGCTCTACGTTCACCGCAAAGCTGCCAATGATTGTCCCGAAATTTGATTCGTTCGCGGTAGAGAGGAGCGGACGAGTAGGTGCGACTGATGAATATCTTGCGCTGTTCGAGAACGTCCCGTCGCTGGAAGGGTTGAATTTGCTGGTAGTCGATGACGAGGCTGACGCGCGCGAGTTGCTCACTGTTGTTTTGAGAGGGTGTGGAGCCGAAGTAGTGGTGGTTGCGTCGGCTGCTGAAGCCCTTGCAGCGAGTGAGCAGGTGAAGCCCGACATAATTGTCAGCGACATCGAGATGCCGAACGAGGATGGCTATTCTCTTATCAGCCGGGTGAGGGCGAGAGAGGCCGAGCGAGGCGGACGGATTCAGGCCGTTGCTTTGACCGCGCATGCCAGAGCTGAGGATCGTATGCGTGCGCTCTTGTCGGGCTACGACATGCATGTACCGAAACCAGTGGAACCGGCCGAACTGGTTACGGTATTAGTAAGTCTTGCAAGCCGGGCGGCGAAATCAGAAATCAAAAAAACACAGACAGCCCAACGAGACGCCCCGGAGTCGACGGACTAACTATGAGGGCATCACTCGGTTACTGACGTTCATTAACAGAGTGGTCACTAGTTTTGCCCTGCTCACTTTTCTCGCGAGTCTCTATTTCGTCCAGCACCTGTTCTGCGCCTATATCCTTCTTTAGGTCCTCGATTTCCTTTCCCGTCTTCGCATCGATCCCCAGATGTACCGCGATGGCATCGACCATTTTGAGAAGGTGCGTGATTTCATGCTCGGCAAGAAGGTTTATTTGCAGATCCAGATCCGCGCGTTTGTCGGCAATCGAGCCTGCCCGGTTCTGACTGATGAGCACGAATGTGGAGAGGAAGATCGCTTCCAGGGAGACTATCAGCGTCAACAAGCTAAACGGGAACGGATCGAAAGGCGCCCTCCTGAACCAACCCAAATTGAACGCGATCCAAAGGCCGAACCAGACAGTGTGCACATAGACGAAGGCCATACTTCCAGAAAAGATCGTCAGCACATCAGCGATTCGGTCCTGAAGGCTCTTCTTGCGCTCTTCTTTGGCGCGCATCTTAACAATCGCGCCAATATTCTTCCCGACGACACCAGCCAGTTGACGACTCTCGAAAGGGCTGGTTCCAGGCGGATCAGGGACTTGTTCTGAACGACTCATGTGGTATCCGTACTGGCCACAAGAGTCAGAGCCGCGCAAAAGCCGCGGCTCTGACTCTTCGGGGGCTGCTAAATCACGTCAGGGACACTAGTGGTGATTTAGCGGGGCGTGTGATCCGAATCAGCGCGCCGTCGCCGAGAGTTTCTTCTTGGCTGCCTGCATTCGGGCGCCGAGATCCTCCGCCTCTTGCTCCGTTAGAACTTTTCGGGCTTTCTTGAACATCTCGCCCTCTTCCTCTTCCACATGGTGTTCGACGTTCTCCTTGAGAACAGTGAGCTTTGCTGTCCATTGCTCGCTGTCTTTGGGCGTAGAACCGAGCTCCTTTAAGAACTCCTTAACAATACGGTGTTCCTCAAACGCCTCGAGAGTGATCTCGCGGGTTTCGGCCGCTTGCTTGAGTAAGGGATAGAAGATTTGCTCTTCGATAGCGGCGTGTACCTCCAGTTCACTGTCGAGCTGGCTGAACAGCTCTTCGCGGGTCTTGAGAGCCCGCTCGGTTGTTGCCTCCAGTTTCTCTAAGATGCCACCAACCTTCTTGTGATCTGCCTTCAGTAAGTCGTATACGTTCATCTGGTCTCCCCTTCTTTTCGGATTGTGCACAGTCGGTGCGGCGCCATTAGTTTCCACCGCCGTACTGTGAGGTTATTGGTATTAGCGTTATCGTACTCGCCGACAGGACGTTTTGCTCTCCCTGGACACTGCGTTTTTCTATGGCGGGCAGTCTAAGGCAAGCAGTTCGGCAATTCATCGCTCGCCTGCCTGCTTGCTTGAACCTGCCTCCTTTGCGTCGAGCGGATAGCCCGCTTCCCGCCAGGCGTCAAAGCCGCCGTAAAGCGGATGCACATTCTTAAAACCGTGATCTAGAAGTATCTGTGCCACCCGGGCACTCGATGCCTCGTGTGGTCACGTACAGTAGGTAACGACCGCGCGATCGCGAGGAATTTCTTTGAGATGCCTCTCAATTTCGTTTGCGGGTACTCGGACTGCGCCAGGCAACCTGGATGATGCTTTCGCCCACGCTTCCGAATTGCGCGAATCAATGAAGACCAGCGGCTCACCGCGGTCCATCCTTTCCTTTGCTTCGTCGATTGTGATTCTGGTTGGTTCCATGTCTATTCTCCTACTTTTCCCGCGAGGGCGCCGCGGCTCGCACCAGCTCAGGTTTTTTGACCGGCGGCTCGTCAATCTCTTGGTCGATTGTCGGTCGCTCTGCTTTTCCGAACTCACCGAGTCTGACCGGTTCTCCAGTGGCGGCGGACCGATAGAGAGCTCGTATGATTCGAACGTCGGCGAGCCCTTCCCGCCCCGAAGGCTCCGGATCCTGGTCGTTGATGATACAGTCTGAGAAGTAGATCAACTCGGGCGCGAACTGGTCCCGTTTCGAGAACGTGCGCTCTCGTGTTTTGCCTCTGATTGTGACGTGATGTTTCAGGTCGGCGGCGAACTCATAGGCCGGGTCAACGCGCAAGTCGCCTTCAGACCCGACTATCTGATATGCCGAAATATCCGAAGCTCCGAAGCTGGTTGTGAAGGAAGCAAGGCGCTCATTGGGGAAACGCAAAACGGCGCTGAACATTTCATCGACTTCTTTGAACCGCTTCTCTCCGTTGTTAGCGCCAAAGCCGAAAACCTCGATTGGCTCAGCGCGAAAAATATAGCGCGCGGCGTTGATACAGTAGATTCCGATATCGTAGAGGGTTCCTCCGCCCAGATCTTTTTGCAGACGAATGTCTCCGTCTTTTACCTGCATCGTGAACACAGAGTTGAAGGCTCTGAGTTCGCCCAGCTTCCCGGATTGGCTTAGCTCAACCGCTTCCATGTTTGCTCGTTCAAAGTGGAGACGGTACCCGATCATCAATTTCACTGCGTTATCGGCTGCAGCGGTGATCATTTCTTCACAGTCCACTTCGGTCACGGCCATCGGTTTCTCGCAGAGCACGTTGAGTCCTGCGCGGCAAGCCCGCACTGTGTACTCGTGATGCATGTTGTTTGGCAACGCAATGTATACGGCATCGATCTCGCCGCTGCTGAGGCACTGATCGTAGTCTTCGTAAGAATAACTACGAGGAACTTTATACTTCCTGCTCAGCTTCTCGAGTTTTACTCCGTCGTCCGAAACGAGCGCCGCAAGCTCGGAATTCTTCGCGCTGGCAAAGGCCGGCAACACAGCGATCTGCGCGATGTAGCCGAGTCCGACTACGGCGTATCGGATCTTTCGCTTCTCCGGCGACTTCGATAAGCTGCCGTTGTTTGTCTTGTTGCGTTGTGGCACCTCTCCTCCTCCGCAATCTGACTAGTCATCTGACTAGTGACTAGCCCGTGTCGTTCGATTGCCCTGGCTGGAAGTCAGACGACAGCCGGATAGCCGCAGGCGGGGCGGCCTCCCGACTGCGTCCGCTGCTATAGCTATTTCTTCGGCCCGGCGGTCGCCTGATCAGATCGCTGCTGGCAGTCCTTTTCGTGCTCCCATAGTTCGATCTGCGATTCGAACGTCTCACCACACGCCGAACACTTGTACGTACCGGTTGGGTTGTTGGGTTGTGACATGCGTAGCTCCTTTCAATTTGGACTTCTGCTGAAGCGGCAATCGCAGTGCCAATATCTCAAATCTCCCAAATACCGCCGCATTGGAAAATTGATCAGCCCCGTTGCGAAAACGCAGTGTTTCGAACACATCATGATGTCCGTTATGAATGCACTAGTTGTTTCGATTCACATCATCGATTGCTGGATCGTCACGATCACAAATCCCGAAGGACGGAAAAGCCTTACGCACGATCACAGTCGAGAGCGCAACAAAGGGAATACGCTTTGCAGTGACTCGGCCTGATGACTCGGCCTGATGACTCGGCCTGATGAGTCGGCTGATGACTCCCGTAGCGAGTTTCGATAGCAGGACAAATGAGACTTTGCGAACCACACAGAAGGAGGACTGATCGATGGGCACGATTTTGATAGTTCTACTGATTTTGTTGCTGATCGGCGCGGTGCCGAGTTGGCCGCACAGCAGGAGTTGGGGTTATTACCCTTCCGGACTGCTCGGAGTGATCCTGCTAGTGGTTATCATACTTGCGCTCACGGGACGGCTCTAGAGGGACAGGGCAATGGTGGGCCCGCCCTGGGCCGCCTCGTAGCGTTCGTGGAAAGGCCAGCTCTCTGGAAGAGTCGAGGATGAAGACCTTCAAGATCATCCCACACGCCGATAGCACTGCTCACTCGTTGTTCGGCAATCCGAATCCAACCGTGAGGCGACCAATCAACGATCGCAAGGCAGTTCTGCATCCTGATGATGTGAGCTGCACACGTCGCTTGAAGGAAACTCTTACCGCGCGCGATTTGATGAGAATATGCGTGGCAACGTTGCGACCTGAGGATAGTATCGAGCACGCCGCGCGCGTGATGAGTGAGACCGACAGCGGTGCCATTGCGGTGGTAGACAGCTCCGGGCTGCTCCTTGGAATCATCACTGATCGCGATATCACCGTGAAACTCATAGCTCGAGGCTCGAGCATTGCTCACGCCCAGGTAAGCGACTGCATGACCAGCGCTGTATTCGCGTGCTCAGCCGATAGCTCACTAGAAAGCTGCGTGTCTGCGATGTCCTGGCATCAAGTAAGGCGCATGCCGATCGTAGACGATGAGTACAAGGTGATCGGAACAATCAGCCAAAGAGATCTTGCCCGTTACCTGTGCGAGCACCCTGAGAAGCTCGAGCGGCGCGCGATGGCTGACATTCTCCTGACGCTCGCCGCTTAGGATCGGGGCTCGCCCCAGTAAACTGGTGGCGGCCCGAGGAGGATGCTTTGGCGAAAGCCGGCATCTATGCACTCTCGCGTTTATGACGATCCCGGCGCGACTCTCGGATTTGTCCGTGGACCCTTTCGCATCGCAGGGAATCTCTGAAATCAGGGAGAGCGCCCTTGGCGAACCGCTCAGAAAAAGACGAGTCGGGAGTCGGGCAACATCCGATCATCGACCATGATTAAGAAAGAAAAAGCGCAAGCCGAACAGCTTAAACAGCAGGAAGATATCAGAGCCGCTCTCAAACAAACCGGCGCCCAGCAGGAAGGCGCCGGACCCGTAGCCGAGACAAGCGACAAAGTATGGTTTGGCGGATACGTGTTACTTCTGATCGGTATTGGCGCTTTCCACTATCTGGTCACGCTCAGTTTTTTCGGCCTCTCGCAGAGCGCCATAGCGGTACTTCAAAGGTTCGCGAAGGGCGCGATGCTACTAGTGCTCATCCTGAGCGCCGCTAAGGCATCCGAGATTTACCTGATCGGTCGAATAGACAATGCGGTTTCCCGATACAACCTCAAACGAATTCAGAGACTGGTCGTAACGCTGGTACTGGCCTTTATTGCCGTCTCCGTATTATTTGTCAACTGGTACACGGCAGTGGTATCGCTGGGCCTGATCTCGTTGATGCTGGGGTTTGCGCTTCAGAAGCCGATCACAAGCTTCATAGGATGGATCTACCTGATGGTCAGAGCTCCATATAGAGTTGGCGATCGCATAAAAATAGGGGGCGCGACCGGCGACGTGATTGACGTAAGCTACCTTGATACGACGCTGTGGGAATTTGGCGGTCAGTATCTCTCGACTGACCATCCAACCGGAAGAATAATCAGATTTCCTAATTCGGAAGTACTCAGTTCGGCGATATACAACTACACCTGGCCTCTGTTCCCTTACGTCTGGAATGAGATCAAATTCAACATAGCCTACGAGAGTGATCTTGACTTTGTGGCGATGACGATGCGGGAGGTCGCCGAGGAAGAAGTAGGGAAGACAATGATGGAGCGGATAAGAGTCTACCGTGAGCTCCTGGCGCAAACACCGGTGGATGCGTTGGAAGTGCGAGAACATCCTGCCGTCCTATTTCGCGTCGACGAGAACACCTGGATTGAAGCAATCGTTCGGTATCTGGTTCATCCCAAAGAGGCCGGAAGAGTTAAAACGACGCTGATCAAGAAGCTGCTTGCGAGACTGAACGCGGAACCTGAGCGCGTTCTATTCCCGAAGAGTAACTCGAGATAGCCCGGCCGTTGCCACTTCGAA
>DATLWF010000182.1:0-5296 GCA_035576605.1 Blastocatellia bacterium
TTCTTCGATCTTCATAGTGGGTTGGCGGGCGAACTATTTCAGAAGTTTATCAACTACAGGTTACGAGTTGCGATTGTTCTGCCAGACCCCGAAGCCTATGGTAAGCGGTTTAGCGAGCTTGCTAACGAGCATACATCACACAGTATGATTCGCTTCGTTCGTTCCAAAGATGAAGCGAAAGCCTGGCTGCAGACGTAACGAAATCATCTTCGAGTCAGGCGAGGGAGTCGAAATGACAGCAGTATTCAAGACTGCATATCCGTATAAAGAAGATGCGATGAACCTACCGGTGGGGAATCTGGAAACTGCCATTCCGTTTTACGAAACCATAATGGGGTTCCGCGTTGTATCACGTAAAGATGAGCCGTTTAAGTCGGCTGTTCTCGGTAGAGACGGCATTCAGATAGGTCTAGCGGAGAATGGGGGCGACCCGACCCAGGATGGATGTTTCTTTGAAGTTGATAATGCCGACGCGGCCTTCGATGAATTGAAGTCTAATGGCTTGACTACCCACCCAAGCTGGACTGGGCGGAAGTCGCCGGAGGAAAGAGAAGAGGCTGGCTTCCGCATCGACAAACACGGAGCGACTTCTTTCAAAGTTTTCTTCGTCGTGGCGCCGGACGGGCTCTGTTACTGCCTGGGTGAACGGCAAATATGACCAAACGCTCTCTTCCTTCGCCGATGAGCATCTTGTTCATCGGCAACAGCTTCACCGCGCGTAACAATGTTCCGGGTCTTGTCGCGCAACTGGCAGAATCTCGCGGCAAGCAGTTGCAGCATCGGCTGATCTCGGCAGGCGGAGCATCGCTTCGAATGCATTGGAATAAGGGCGACGCGCAGAAGGCAATCCAGCAATCACGCTACGATTACGTTGTGCTGCAGGAACAAAGCACACTGCCGATTAAGAATCCGTCGCGGATGCACGAGAACATCCGTCTCTTTGATCAAGCAATCAAAGCCTCCGGGGCGAAGACAGCGTTGTATCTGACGTGGGCCCGTCAAAACGCACCGGAGACGCAGAAGGCGATCACCAATGCCTACATGTCTATTGGTGAAGAACTCGGCGCGGTCATCGTTCCCGTCGGAATAGCCTGGCAGAATTTCATCCGCAAACACAGCCATCCTGAGTTGCACGACGCGGACAAGAGCCATCCCACACTTGCGGGGTCGTACCTCGCCGCTTATGTCTTCTTCGGCGTGTTGTTTGGCGAGAGTTCCGCCGGCATCGCCAGCGACCTGAAGGCGCTGCCCCAAGCAGAGGCAGAGCAGTTGCAAAAGACCTCGTGGGCGACAGTGAAAGGATAGAACTCTCGATCACCACATAAGGAGGATCTCCCATGAAGAGGCTTGTTCTCGCCTTAGTTCTCGCGGTCTCGTTCGCATTCGGCTCTCACGCTTCTCAGGGCGCCCAAAACGCGGAACTTAAGCGCTGGGAGCAACGGGCCCGGAACGTGACGATCACCCGTGACGACTGGGGCATCGCGCATATCTCTGGTAAAACCGACGCCGACGCGGTATTCGGCGCCATCTACGCACAGGCCGAAGACGATTTCAATCGCGTGGAGACGAATTACATCAACTCCATGGGGCGGCTCGCGGAAGCTGAGGGCGAGGCAGCGGTGTGGCGGGATCTTCGCATGAAGATCTTCATCGACCCGAACGCAATGAAAGCGCACTACGAGACGAGCCCGGCGTGGTTGAAAGCACTGATGGACGCGTGGGCCGATGGTCTGAACTATTACCTCGCGAGGCATCCACAGTTGAAGCCGAGAGTCATCAAGCGTTTCGAACCGTGGATGGCGCTGACCTTTACCGAAGGCAGCATCGGCGGAGACATAGAGACGATCAGCCTGGAGCAACTACAGGCTTTCTACGGAAACGCCCAGGCGCCAGTCACGTCGAACAATGAACGCGAACTGGAAGCGGAGCCAACTGGATCGAACGGCATCGCTATCTCGCCGTCGAACACGGTCGGGCGACATGCCCTGTTGCTGATCAACCCGCACACGTCTTTCTTCTTCAGGTCCGAGTTGCAGATGACGAGCGAAGAAGGCTTGAACGCGTACGGCGCGGCAACGTGGGGACAGTTCTTCATCTATCAGGGCTTCAATGAGCGCGCCGGCTGGATGCACACGACCAGCGCCGTTGACGATATCGATTTGTACCTCGAGACAGTAGTGAAGAAGGGCGATCGCTTCTATTACAAATACGGCAGCGAAGAACGTCCGTTCGCGACGTCCGTGATCACGGTGCCCTACAAGACCGATAAGGGAATGGCCGAGAAAACGTTCACTGTCTATCGCACCGAGCACGGGCCGATCGTCCGTGCGGAGAACCGCAAATGGATAAGCATCCGTCTGATGCAGGAACCGGTGAAGGCGCTGATCCAGTCTTTCACGCGCACTAAGGCGAAGGACTACAAGGCGTTCAAGCAGACGATGGAGCTGCACACGAACTCGTCGAACAACACGATCTACGCAGATGCCGATGGCAACATCGCGTATTTCCACGGGAACTTTATTCCGAAGCGCGATCTCAAATTCGACTGGACCAAGCCGGTGGACGGCAGCGATCCGGCAACGGACTGGCACGGTCTGCTGTCAGTGGACGAGTCGCCACTCTTGCTGAATCCTGCCAGCGGCTGGCTCTACAACAGCAACAACTGGCCGTGGTCGGCGGCGGGTCCAAGCAGCCCGAAGAAAGCTGACTATCCCGTGTATGTCGATTCGGGCACTGAGTCCGCACGTGGGCTACACGCGATCAGGGTCCTGGAGAACAAGAAGGATTTCACGCTCGACTCGCTCATCGCCGCGGCCTACGACAGCTATCTGACATGGTTTGAGAAGCCGATCCCAGCGCTGGTCAAGGCGTGGGACCAGATGCCCGCGACCGACCCCCTCAAAACGAAATTGTCCGCCAGATCGGGCTTCTGCGCGGTTGGGATCTGCGGTGGTCGGCGGTTTCCGTTCCGACGTCGCTAGCCGTGTTCTGGGGCGAAGATCTGCAGCGGAGAGTGGGCGCCGACGCCAAACGTGCAGGCATGTCCGCGTCCGATTATATCGCAAGTAAAGGCACGGCTGAGCAACTGCTGCAGTCGCTATCAGCAGCGTCTGACAAACTGGTGGCCGACTTCGGGACGTGGAAGACTGCGTGGGGAGATATCAATCGCTTCCAGCGACTTACCGACGACATCGTGCATCCTTTCAGCGACGCGGGGCCGAGTATTCCTGTTGGCTTTACCTCCGCGAACTGGGGCTCATTGGCCTCGTTCGGCGCACGTCCGTACAAGGGGTCGAAAAAGATTTACGGGACCAGCGGCAACAGCTTTGTAGCCGTCGTTGAGTTCGATAAGACTGTGCGAGCAAAAGCCGTGACAGCTGGCGGAGAGAGCGGCAATCCGTCGTCGCCGCATTTCAACGACCAGGCGAAGCGATACAGCACCGGCAATCTGAGGGAAGTGTATTTCTACCCTTCGCAACTCAAGGCTCACAAAGAGCGGGAGTACCATCCGGGAAATTGAACGGAGAAATGAGGGACTGAACTGTCCGCGGGGCACGCCCTTTTGACCCGAGAGCCAGAATCGAGTCGAATCTCAGCCGGAGAACTTCAAGCTCACGTCGCCGAAACACGACTCACCCGAAAACAACCTTGCTTCCCTACCGCAATCCTATGTAGAATGCTTGCTAGATAGAATACTGGCTAGATAGAATTCTATCCACAGTAGCTCTAAGGAGCACTTAATGGGCAAAGGATTTCTCACCTACTCGTCGGCAGTCATCCTTCGGGCCGTGGCCAACGGCTATCTGTACGGGTTCGATATCATTGACATAACCGGAGTGCCCGGCGGCACCGTCTATCCGGCGCTGCGCCGGCTCGAGGAAACCGGATATCTCGTCTCGAAGTGGGAAAAGCAAAGCATCTCGCAGGCCGAACCGCGCCCGCAGCGCAGGTACTACGAACTGACCCGCGCAGGGCGCGAGGCTTTGGCCGAAGCCGTCAAACGCTATCGTCTGTTGGAGCAGCCGCAACCGAACAAAATCCGCGACCAGAAACCATCACGAGCGTGAGCGGATTGAGTTGATGTCAAAACTCAGTAAGAAAAGAGGGGATTTGGTGAAGCCGCATCTCTGGTTGATTCGCCTGATCGGGGTGATCGTACCGCGACGATTGCGCATCGATTGGAGGCAGGAATGGGAAGCCGAGCTGCACCACCGCGAACTGCTCCTTGCCGACTGGGACCGGCTCAATTGGCGCAATAAGTTTGATCTGCTGTGGCGCAGCACCAGTGCGTTTTGGGACGCGCTCTGGTTGCAGCACCACAGACTGGAGGATGAAATGTTTCAAGACTTGCGTTTTGGCTCACGAATGCTGTTCAAGCACAAAGGCTTCACGCTGGTTGCTGTGCTTTCACTGGCGCTGGGCATCGGAGCGAACACGGCATTATTCAGTGTTGTAGATGCCGTGCTGCTCAAGACCTTGGCAGTGAAAGAGCCCGAGCAGTTAGTCCTGTTTGAATGGCGCGCGGGACTTACGTTCAGAGTAAACGGGATGAGCGGCACCTCGTCCGTGCCTGTGCCGCCTGGCACCAAAGGACTCTCGTTATTCCGCTATGATGTCTTTGAGAAACTGTGTCAGGCGCGCGCCGCTGCTCTGCAGGACAGCCCGCTCAGCGATTTCTTTGCATTCGCGCCGCTCCGCGAATTGACTGCGGTGATAGACCAGCAGGCTGAGATCATCAACGGGCAAGCGGTGTCTGGTGGCTATTTCGCCGGGCTGAGCGTACACCCAACCTTGGGACGCGCGGTCACCGACGAAGACGATAAGCCGGGCGCTCCGCCGGTGGTTGTGCTGAGTCATGAGTTTTGGCAGGAGCACTTCGGCGGCAATCCCAACGCCATCGGTCAGCCGCTCAAACTCAACAAAGTATCTTTCACCATCATCGGCGTAACGCCGCCCGCGTTCACCGGCACGCAGCAGGTGGATTATCACCCGGTCGTCACTGTGCCGATCGCCTGCGAGCGGTTGCTGAGCGGTGAACGGAGCAGATTGGGCACACCAAAAGCCCCCGGCCTCTGGTGGCTCAATTTGATGGGACGGCTCAAACCGGACGCGACCTTCGAACTGGCAAATGAAAGCTTGAACGGCGCGTTCCAAGCGTCGGCGTTGGAGGTCATGCCGCCTCCGCGCAAGGCGAATGAACCGGCACAACTCGAACCGGAAGACTACCCGCGCCTGATCGCGGAATCCGGCAGCCGTGGAATGCTCGACAAGCGCAGACGTTATTCACCGATCATCT
>DATLWF010000183.1:0-11399 GCA_035576605.1 Blastocatellia bacterium
CACCCCCTTAAAACAAACAGACCGCGACACTGCTGTGTGGTATATTCTGTCGCGGCGACCCCCGCTGTGCGAGCCGGCTCGAGGCATCAATGCATCCACCTGAACCAGAATTCGACCTGCTAGAACTACGGCGCCAGCTCGAAGAGCTTCTCGCGATGGTGAGGGCGGACAGCAACAGCGCTGCCTTCAATCGAAGTGTGGATGACGAGACCGTATTACCGGTTCACGAAAATGATGCGGCTGCCACGGAACCGGACATCGCCCTCGCCTACAATCTTCCCGAGCCCGAGCCGGTTTTCGCACCCGCGCTGAGCGAAGTTGGTCAACGAGATGAGCGGGACGATTTATACGATGACGCGCTGGTGGTGCTCACAGAATTCGGGCAAGCCTCGCCGGCGGTACTGCAGATGTGGTTGTCGATCGATTACAGCCGCGCGCTAACGATCCTGAACCGGTTTCAAGTCGATGGTTTGATCTCATCAAAAGGAAAAGTGCGCCACAAGGCTTATTCGCTACGGCGCTCACTTGAGCAGCAGGCTTAATAACACAAAGACGCCAAGTCGCGAGTCGCAAAAGCGCGTCACACTCTCCCTCGTTTCGGTTTTACTTCTTCCTGATAATAACGGCAGTCCGATTTCACCGGGCAGCGAGAACACAACGGACGGGCGGTCTTGCACAACTCCTGCCCGTGACGGCGCAGCAATTGGTGAGCGGCGATCAACCAATCGAAGTCTTTCTTCAACTCACTCTCGACCGCTTCCTGCGCCGAGCGATAAGTCGATGAGTAGCTCTTACGCTCTTCGCCGTACCCGAGACGCAGCAGCACGCGCAGCCCGTTCGAATCCAGCGCAAGAATCGGATGAGTTCGCGAGAAAAGAAGTATTTTCTCGGCACCCGGGTCGCCAATTCCTGGAAATTTCTTCAGCGATTTTTTCGCCTGAGCAAGCGGCTGCTTCAGCACTCTGTCGAGGTCGCCATCAAACTCTTGCAATGCGATCTGTGCGATGCGCCGGAGCTTTTCCACTCGCGCGGCGGGATGCATTCCGCCGAGGTGAGCGACTTCGAGCAAGGTCTCTTCGTGAGCCATGAGAATTTCAGGCGGCGTCAGGCCAACTCGCTCGCGAAAAGAGTTGAAAGCCTGCTCGCGACGGTCGTCACTCACAAGGTAAGCGATGTTGTCGAGCAGAATCATCCCCAATGGATCGGTAACCTTGGGAGGTTCGGGCCGGCCGTAGAATCCCTCAAGCTCATCTATGATCTTCTGGAATGACTTTCGAGCCTTTGGCATTTTCATCATTATCTACATATCAAAGCACCTCAATCAACCAGGGACATTCGGCCTTGACGATTGTCAGAAATTTTCGTATATCTTCGATAGATTTTCGAGTCGCGAAGATCTGAGAAGCTCGTATCGGCGGGGTTCGGGCGGCAGGACTCGTAGCGGGAGTGATCATGTTCGCGTGCGTTTATAGCCCTAATCTTGAGAATTATGCGGCGCTGGTGAACTGTGCTTACGCGTTCTCGCCGCTGGTGGAAGAGACCGCCGAGAACACAGTTGTCCTGGACATTGAAGGTTGCGAGTTGTTGTTTGGCTCGCCTCGCGAGATTGCAAAAGAGATCGCGCGCCAGGCTGCGAAGCTGGGGCTCAAAGCCAATGTAGCCACAGCTCAGAATCCCGATGCGGCCATTCACGCGGCAAGATACTTCAGTGGCGTCACGGTCATCGCTCCCGGCAAAGAAGCAAAACGACTTGGTGATCTGCCGCTCGAGGCGCTGGACGCGACTTTGGCTCGCGTCGAAGCCGGTGACGCGGCGGAGATTTTAGAGACGCTCGGTCTTTGGGGCATCCATAGCTTTCGAGAATTCGCGGCGCTGCCTGAAGCGGGAGTCTCCGAACGGCTTGGGCCTGAGGGTATGCGGCTACAGAAGCTCGCGCGCGGCGAAAGCGAGCGTCCGTTGTTGCTCTCAAAGCCCGCGCCCGGGTTCGAGAAATCCATCGAGCTTGATGATCCTATCGAGCTGCTCGAACCGCTTTCATTCATCCTCGCGCGGCTCTTGAATCAGCTCTGCGCAAACCTGCAAGCACACGGGCTGGCGGTGGATGAGCTGAGGCTTCGATTAAAACTGGAAGATAAAACCGAACACCAGCGAGCGATTCGGCTGCCGTTCCCGATGCGCGACAGTAGAGTCTTTTTAAAACTGCTGTTGCTCGACATCGAATCACATCCGCCGCAGCTCGCGATCGTCGCGGTGTCGATCGCTTGCGAACCAGCGAAGCCTCGTTCGATACAGAACGGATTGTTTCAACCGCTCGCGCCTGAGCCGGAAAAGTTAGAGCTGACCCTGGCGCGGCTCGCGAGGCTGGTTGGCGAAAGCAACGTCGGCTCGCCTGAGTTGGTGGACACTCATCGGCCGGGAGCTTTTCGCATCAAGCGCTTCATCGTGAAGAGAGAATCTGGTCGAAAAACCCCGAGGGGGAGAAGGGGAGAAAGGGAGAAAGGGAGAAGGGGAGAGGGGGAGACGGGGAGACAGGGCGAGTGGGCGACGGGGGCTTCCCTTCTCCCCTTCGCCCCCTCTCCCCCGTCTCCCCTTCTCCCCATCTCCCCTTCTCTACTGGGCTTCAGAGTGTTTCGGCCACCGTTGCGCGCGGAGGTAGAAGCACCAAACGGCTGGCCAACTCGAATAAAAGCGCAAGCCCGGGCAGGTCGAAGCATACGCGGCAAAGTGTTGCGGCTGGCGGGTCCGTGGCGTACGTCAGGTGACTGGTGGGCTGAGGATGGTTGGGCTCGCGACGAGTGGGATGTGGCCGTTGGTTCTGAAGCTTCGCAGGAAAAAGGAACACTGTTTCGAATCTATCGTGACCTGCGGAGTGATGGATGGTTTGTCGAAGGGGTTTATGACTGATTGTTAATGGCCTTAGCGAGCTTTGCGGATCTTGGCGCTCTTTGCGCGAAACACGATTCGCAGAAAACAGTTTCGCGCAAAGACCGCCAAGACTCGCAAAGACGCAAAGTAAGGTTATGACTGAAGTCTACGTTGAACTCCACGCTCGATCCGCCTTCAGCTTTCTGGAAGGCTCGTCGCTTCCTGAAGAGTTGATATTCGTCTGCTCGAACCTTGGGGGCTCGGCTATGGCGCTACTCGACCGCGACGGAGTCTACGGCGCGCCACGCTTTCACATGGCAGCGAAAAAGTCCGACATCAAAGCTCACATCGGCTCAGAAATCACTTTGACTTTAGGAAACGGTCACGCAACACGGATCACGCATCACGGATCACGCATCACTCACCACTCATCACTCACTCTTCCCTTGTTGGTCCAGAACCGCGCGGGCTATCAGAACCTCTGCCGCCTGATCACTCTGATGAAACTCCGCGCGCCGAAGCACGCAAAGCCCGGCGAAGTCGCCGCGAGCCTGGATGAGCTGGCCGAGCATGCCGAAGGATTGATTTGTTTGACCGGCGGAGATGATGGACCTCTCGCGTACGCGCTCGGAAGCGGCGGTCTGGATGAAGCGATCACGACGACCGAAAAGCTTGCGGGCATATTCGGCCGGGGCAACGTCTACGCCGAGCTTCAACGCCATTTCAATCGTGAAGAAGAGTCGCGCAATCAGGCGGTGGTTGAAGTGGCGCGTCGGCTCAGGCTCCCGCTGCTTGCCACTAACGGCGTGTGTTACGCCAGCGCCGCGCGCCGTCAGCTTGCCGACGTGTTGACCTGTGTTCGCAACCACGTGCAGCTTGAAGCCGCAGGGCGATTGCTCGCTGGAAATTCCGAGCGATTCCTCAAGCCGGCATCCGCAATGTCGAAGCTGTTTGCTGATCTGCCTGAGGCGATCGCGCACACTTGGGAGCTTTCATCTCGACTTGGCTTCACGCTTCAAGACCTCGGCTACGAGTTCCCGAAATATCCCGTACCCGACGGCGAGTCGATGGACTCGTTCCTTCGCAAGCGCACCTATGAGGGCGCGCGATGGCGTTATAACGGCAGGAACGGGATGCCTCCTTACCAGCGAGCGCTTCAGCAAATCGATCGCGAGCTGGCGTTGATCGAGAAGCTCCATCTCGCGGGTTACTTTCTGATCGTCTGGGACATCATCAACTTTTGCCGCGATCAGAACATTCTCGTTCAAGGCCGCGGCTCGGCGGCCAACAGCGCGGTGTGCTACTCGCTTGGAATAACCGCCGTCGATCCGGTCGGGATGGAGTTGTTGTTCGAGCGCTTTCTTTCCGAAGAGCGCGGCGAGTGGCCGGACATCGATCTCGATTTGCCGAGCGGCGATCAGCGCGAGCGTGTTATTCAATACGTCTATCAACGTTACGGGACACACGGTGCGGCGATGACCGCAAACGTGATCACCTATCGCGGGCGTTCGGCGGCGCGCGAAGTAGGCAAGGCGATGGGCTTCGATGAAGAGACAATCACGCGGCTTTCGAGTTTGGTGCGCGCTTTTGAATGGCAGGATCCGAATGACACACCCGAACGCCAGTTTCGCGACGCCGGGCTCGACTTGCGCAACCTGCACATCAAGAAATTCTGCGAGCTATATGTGGCTGTGCAAGACCTGCCGCGCCATCTAGGTCAGCACTCGGGCGGAATGGTGATCTGTCAGGGTCAACTGGATTCGGTTGTGCCGCTCGAGCCTGCGGCTATGCCCGGCCGCGTCGTCGTTCAATGGGACAAAGAAGATTGCGCCGATATGGGCATCATCAAAGTCGATCTGCTGGGGCTCGGGATGATGGCCGCGATTGAAGAATGCCTGACGCTGATAACCGATCATTACGGTGAGACGGTCGATCTCGCTCATCTTCCTCAAGATGACCCCGCGGTTTATGACGCGCTGTGTAAGGCAGACACGATTGGCTTGTTTCAGGTCGAAAGCCGCGCGCAGATGTCTTGTCTTCCGCGGCTGCGGCCTCAAAAGTTTTACGACATCGTCGTGCAAGTGGCCATCATTCGGCCGGGTCCGATCGTCGGCAACATGGTTCATCCTTATTTGAACCGGCGTCTCGGCCGCGAAGAAGCTACGTGCTTGCATCCTTCGCTTGAGCCGGTGTTGAAACGCACGCTTGGAGTGCCGCTGTTTCAAGAGCAGTTGCTGCGCATCGCAATGATCTGCTCGAACTTCACTGGAGGGGAAGCCGAAGAGTTGCGCCGCGCGATGGGTTTCAAGCGGTCGGAAGCGCGCATGCAGGAGATCGAAATCAAACTGCGGCGTGGCATGGAACAAAACGGAATCACCGGCGAGACTCAGGATAAAATTGTGCAGGCCATCACTTCGTTCGCGCTTTATGGGTTTCCCGAATCTCACGCCGCAAGTTTCGCGCTGATCGCATATGCGAGCGCTTATTTGAAATGTCATTACCTTGCCGCGTTCACCGCCGCGATCCTGAACAATCAGCCGATGGGTTTTTATCAACCGGCTACGTTGATCAAAGACGCGCAGCGGCATGGTCTGAAGGTCAACCCCATCGACATCACGCGTTCGGACTGGTTGTGCACGGTAGAAGGGGGGGTTGGTGATTGGGAGCCTCGGGGTAGGGGTTGGGGGGTGAGGGTTGGGGAGTCGAGCGAGTCGTCAGTTAATGAATATCAAATGGCATACTCAGCCCAACCCCTAACCTCCAGCTCCGGCCCCACCCCACCCCATCTCCGGCTTGGGTTGCTTTACGTAAGGGGCTTTCGTGAAGAGTCCGCGCAAGCGATTGTGCGTGAACGCGCGACGCGGCCTTTTGCCGACATCGACGATCTGCACAATCGTGTCCCCGAGCTTCGCAAGGACGAGCTGAGAAAGCTCGCGGAAGTCGGCGCGCTGAATTTCATTAAAGACGGTCGACGGACGACGGTCGCCGGTCAGTTTGTAATAGACGGACGACGGACGATGGACGACGGTCAGCGGTCGACGGACGACGGTCAGTTTGTAGTAGACGGACGACGGACGACGGTCGACAGTCAGCGGTCGACGGTCGAGGGTCAGTTCTTGCATCGGCGCAGCGCGCTCTGGCAAGTCGAACGCGCCGCGCGTGCGGTTGGGCCTCTGCTCAAAGAACAGAAAGATCAGAATTCCGATTCGCCGCTTTCGCCTATGACGATAGAAGAGCGCGTGAACGCCGACTTTCGAGGCACGGGCTTGACGATCGGGCGGCACCCGATGGCTTATCGCCGGGAGGAATTGAACAAGCTCGGGATAAAGCGCGCGATCGATCTTCGCGAGATACGCAACGGCGTATGGGTAAGAGTCGCCGGATGGATAATAGTCCGTCAGCGGCCCGGAACGGCGAAAGGGTTTTTGTTTTTGAGCATGGAAGACGAGACCGGAATAGCTAACGTGATCGTGACGCCGGACATCTTCGACCGCAATCGAGTCGTGCTCGTAAATCAGCCGCTGCTTCTGATTGAAGGTCCGTTGCAAAATCAAGACAACGTGATTCACGTCCGAGCGCGCCGCATTGAGCCGTTGTCATACGCGATGGCGGCGGCAGCTTCGCACGACTTTCATTGACCAAAAAAGACTCAACCTGCACTTGGCGATCTTTGCGAGTCTTTGCGACCTTTGCGCTAACCTGTACTTCGCGCCAAGAACGCCAAGACTCGCAAAGACCGCAGAGAAGGCTCCTACAACCCCAAAGGCATTTTCCTTAACTCCACGCTACGCTAAACTCTCTTTGAAGCCGCCGAACAAACCATGACCACTCAAGTCGACATAGACCGCGTAGCCGCCCGCATCGCCGAGCTGCGGCAAAAGCTCGAATACCACAACTACCTTTACTACGTTAAAGACTCGCCCGAAATCTCGGACGCCGAATATGACCGGATGTTCCGCGAACTGCTCGAACTCGAGACGGCGCATCCCGAACTCGCCTCGCCCGACTCTCCAACTCAACGCGTCGGAGGCGAGCCCCTCGAGCGCTTCACAAAAGTTCAACACCACGCGCCGATGCTCTCGCTCGCAAACGCATTCAGTGAAGACGAGCTGCGGGCGTTCAACCGGCGAGTGTCCGGCTTGCTCGAACGCGAGGACGTCGCTTACGTGACCGAGCTGAAGATCGACGGCGTCGCTATGGCGCTCACTTATCAGAACGGAAGATTCGTTCGCGGCGCGACCCGCGGCAACGGCCTTGTCGGCGAAGACGTGACGGCGAATCTGAAAACGGTCAAGCAGATCCCGCTGAAGCTGAAGGCCGGCGGCGAACGCATTCCCGAAATGGAAGTCCGCGGCGAAGTCTACCTGCCGCTGTCAGCTTTCAACGCCCTCAACGAAGAACGCGCCGATCAAGGGCTGTCGCAGTTCGCCAATCCACGCAACGCCGCCGCGGGTGCAATTCGCCAGCTGGATCCAAAGGTCTCCAGATCTCGCGCGCTTTCGTTCTTTGGCTATGCGATCGGGTATATCGAGTCTGCCGAGTTGAAAACCCAGAAGGAAATTCTGGAGACGCTGCAGGAGTGGGGCTTCCCGGTAAACACGAACTACCGCTGGCACGAGTCGATCGAAGGCGTCCTCAAATTCTGTAAGAGTTGGGAGCCGAAGCGCGAATCGCTCGATTACGAAATAGACGGCGTCGTAGTCAAGGTTGACGATCTCGAACACCAAAGGATCCTCGGCACGGTCAGCCGTGATCCGCGTTGGGCCATAGCTTACAAGTTTCCCGGTCAGGTCGCGACGACCAGGCTCAAGGAGATCGGCGTCAACGTCGGCCGCACCGGATCGATGAATCCATACGCGGTGCTCGAACCGGTGAAACTCGGCGGCGTGACGATCAAGCTCGCGACCCTGCACAACGAAGACGACATTCGCCGCAAAGACATTCGCATCAGCGACATGGTAGTGGTCAAGCGCGCGGGCGACGTCATACCTCAGGTGGTCGGACCCGTGCTTGAACAGCGCACCGGCAAGGAAAAGATCTTCCACTACCCCGACAAATGCCCGTCGTGCGGGCAGCCTGTCGTTCACGAAGAAGGCGAAGCGATGGCCTATTGCGTCAATCGCGATTGTCCCGCTCAGATTTTCGAAGGACTGAACCACTTCGTCAGCCGGGGGGCGATGGACATTCGCGGGCTGGGTCCGTCGACCATTTGGAAGCTGCTCGAACTCGGCTTCATTCACAATGCGGCTGATCTCTACTCGTTGACCGCCGAACAACTCGCCGAGCTGCCCGGCTTCAAGGACAAGTCGATTCAGAATCTGCTGGCGGCAATCGAAGAGAGCAAGAAACGCCCGTTCGAAAATGTTCTGTTCGCGCTGGGGATTCGGCACATCGGCGAAGGCGTAGCCGCCCTGCTCACGAATACCTTCCACGACATCGATGGCTTGATGAACGCGACCGAAGAAGACATCTCTGGCATCATGGGAATCGGGCCTCGAATCGCGCACAGCGTATACGAGTATTTCAGAGATCCACGCAATCGCGAGTTGGTTGAGAGGCTACGCGATGCCGGGCTGAAGATGGAGAAAGAAGAACGCGCCGTCAAGCGCGGACCGTTGGTGGGCAAGAGCTTCATAATCACCGGCAAACTCGAGACGATGCCTCGCAGCGCGGCCGAGAAATGGATCGAAGAGCGCGGCGGCTCGGTGCTGCCATCGGTTTCGAAGAAGCTGGACTACCTTGTGGTGGGCGAGGATCCGGGATCTAAGCTGGCCAAGGCTCAGAAACTGGGAGTGCAGACGATCACCGAGAAACAGTTATTCGAGATGGGAAGCGAATAATCGGGAGACTCATAATGGACACCTTTCAGGCTAAGAGCAGTTCCTTTGAAATCGAGCATCGCAGCGGAGCTATCAACCTGACGATCGACGCCGGAGATAACACAGTCGTCTTTTCACTTTCAGTTGTCGAAGCTTCCCAACTGGTGGCGATTCTTCACAAGCACATCAACGAAGCGGCGGTCGAAAAGCTCAGAGGCAGGAATTCTTAGTTTGTCCTCGGCGTTTACCTGGGGTAGTGTCCTAATCTTTGTGTTGCTGGCTCACCTAGCTTTCGCCGCTCTGGGTTCGTTGGCTGCGTACCTTTAGTGCGTTGCTGTATCAAAAGAATCAGGTTCGCTGTCGGAGTGTATGTGGCAGTAAAAGTTTCCGATTCCCAGCCGGGCCATTGTCTTGCAGAGCCATGCCCCATGGAATCGCGAGCTGAGTAAACGGACCCACCATGGTAGTTTATGCCTTTCCATTCCTGATAACGATTCTACCACCGATTCGTGGTCACGCCGAACTGGACAGACAGTCAACCTTAGGCCCCAAACGTGGTCAGTAATACCGGCCTCCATTGCGGGTGTCACGCGCAGGGACCGATGTACGCGACAAAAATCATAATAGCCGTACCACAGAGCCAGCGCAGCATAATGCTTGTCCACCGCTTAGAAAAGGCATTGGTTAGGCGCGCTTTAGGACACTACCTTATCTGGCCGTCTTTCGATGCAGCGTGCCTTCGAGATATTTGGAGAAGGCTTCCGGCTTTCCTGGGGGTGCGATATCGAACTGAAACGTCATGCTATCGTTCGTGGCTTTGTTATAAGTGAATCGAAACCTCGGAGCAGACGGCGAAGGATCGCTGAGAAAGGTCAAGATCGCCTGGTCTTTGGACAAGCTGACGGCGTAGCGGATGATGTGGCCTTCATTGTCGAAGTAGATTGCTCGCGTGGCCTGTCCTTCGGGCTCCTGATAGATCACCATCAAATCCGTGTGTGAGTATGCCGGCTTGTCTTTCGTCGCTGGATACTCGGCGCGGTTTCTTCGGACCAGAATCTTTCCTTCGAGGTCAAAGCTGAACGAGAAACCTCCGCTGGCTTCACCTGGTGCACCTGTGCCTTCTCCTGCCCATTCGCCTATGAGGAAGCGGAATGCATCCCAGTTAGCGGCTTCTTTGGTTTGCTGAGCCGATGCTCGTTTGGTTGACAGAGATATGATTAAAAGAACCAGGGTGAGTGATACCTTTAACGTGTTGATCATAAGGGCAGCTTTGTACCATTACTCGAATTCGGTACGCGGTATGCTATTTCACCATGCAGGGCGCTGTCGTATGTCTTCCGGGTCTGCGCATTCAAGAAAAAGCTCCACGGCTTCTTTCAGGTTGGCAGTTGCCTCTTCCACCGTGGCGCCCTGGCTCGCAACATCCAACTCGGGGCATAAGGCGACAAAGAGATCGTCTTCCTTTTCGAGAATGGCGGTATATGTGCTGTTGTTTATAAGCTTGCTCCTGACTGATTCAGGTGAACGGTATCATAGTGTCCCTCGAGTCGCTAGTTTGTAATACCAGCTTCTCGCTTCAAAGCGAGCTTCTCGTTCATCCAGACACACCGGCTTGCATCGTTCGACGTGAAGCCGAAACCCGTCCAAAAGATTTGCGCAAGTTGGTAGCGCGCGTTCTTCCGGGTCGGGTGATATTGATGGTCGTGACCACTCGGCGCTTTCCCGGTTCAAACCCAGCACCAGCGACGCACAAGATCGCGCGTTAGGGTCACGGCTGATCACAATCAAGGCGGTCGGCGTGTTTTCTACCGCCCGTTTGAAACGAAACCACCAACTCAACTGAACTCGGCGAGACTGCACAGACGGAACATCTCCGAGGTCCAGGGCTACAAGACCAAAGCCGCCGCTTTGCAGCAACAGATCAGTCGCCTTGATCGAGTGATCTACATTTGAGCCACAGCGTATCCAGAGCAGTTGATCGAAGTCTACCCCGGCATGTGCGGCCGACGTTGCATCGAACGAGTCGCCGGTATCCACCAGAGCAGATACTTCCTGTCGATTAGTTGACGCCGCCAGCGCAGAGTGAAGGAGGCTGGTGCGTCCGGATGATGCGGGGCCGAGGATTTCAGTGATGGCGCCTCGAGGAAAACCGCTTGTGATGCGATCGACTTCGGGGATGCCGGTGGACATCACTTCGGGCGCAGGTTTTTCGCGCAGCTTGAAAGCAGAGCCGAAACGATGGGCCAGCTCGAATTCTATTTCTGCTTTTGAAAATGCTAGCTTCAAAGCAATACTATAGGTCCTATTCGACCTATCTGTCCTATATCGGAGTCGAAAATTTACATAAATTTTCGAAAATTATTTTTAACTTGCTCGAGCATTGCTGTCAAGCATAATATCGATTATTAAGGACGCCAGTTGAGGAGCAGACTCGTGGCCGAACGAAAATCTCAAGACTCAGCAGAAAGCCTGATTCCGGAAAAACCGACCCTGCCCGAACTTCAAGAGGCCGCAGCCAATTGCAAGGCATGCGATCTGTGGGAGAACGCCACCCAGACAGTGTTCGGCGAAGGCAAGAGTCGCGCTAAAGTTCTGTTTATCGGCGAGCAGCCTGGGAACGATGAAGATCTTCAAGGCAGGCCATTTGTCGGACCTGCGGGAAGGCTGCTCGACCAGGCGCTTGAAGAGACCGGCATCGACCGCCGCCAAACCTAC
>DATLWF010000184.1:0-6543 GCA_035576605.1 Blastocatellia bacterium
TGTGCCGTACAGATAACGGTGCGCCGTCGGGCCGACAATATGAAGCAGGAAGTCAGAGTCCTGGTTGTCGCTGAGCTTGTAAACAAAATTGCTCTGATATTGTTCGGGTGCCAGCGTGCGAATAAAGTCGATCTCCTGGGCTTGTTCCGCCTCGTTCAGACCGATCGAGGCGACGGGTCTCAACCTGAGCGCCTCCCTCGCCAGGGATTCGTCGTTGAGAATCTCAGCCACGATCGCTCCGCGGCTCGAGGATTGTTCCCTCACTATCGAAACAAGCTCGTGCAGCAGCAGGTCCTTCGACGCGGAAGCCTGCACCAGCCGCTGCGCAATGAATCCGTCGACGGCTGAGGCCAGACCGGCGGCGAAGGCGTGCCGGCCACCGGCGCCAACCATTTCCAGCGGGCGAGGTTCAACGTTCGCGGACGACTCGAGCGCGGTCGGCCTGGCCTCGAGCGATTGGAGATAGGTTTTGGCGTTGCGAAGGTCGATAGCCGCGCCAAGATGATCGAAGGCTTCAACCGCGGACTCGACTTCGGATATCGCGTGCTCGATGTTACCCTGCCGCTCCAGCATCTCGGCGAGCAATACCTGATTGACCGCGCAGGGGTAAGGATTCCGTCGGAGGGTGTAGATGGATGTGCTCTGCCCGAGCGATTGGATTGCCGCTGCGATGTGGCCGTCGGCCGCTTCAATCTTCGCGACCATCCGCATCATCAGTCCCCACACGAGCAGGTTTGGTGTCTCACGAAGAAACGACCGCACGTTCTCGACAAGATCTCGGGCTTCCTGCAGCCGCCCGTTTTGAAGCAATGCCTCGGCGAGCCAGAGTCGCGCTTCGGGAAGGTCGTGCTGCTCGCCTCGGCGCGTCGCGATGTCGACGGCGCGTTCAAGCGGCTCGATGGCCAGCTCGCGTTTTCCCTTCATCAGGTAGCTGCGGCCAATAGTCATCTGGGTGCTGGCTTCGGCCCACTCACCGTTCTTGATCGACGAGAGAATCTCGAGCGACTTCTCCAGCGCGCGATCCGATTCGTCGAGCCTTCCCATCAAAAGGTAGAGTTGCGCAA
This sequence comes from Blastocatellia bacterium, assembly GCA_035576605.1. Lineage (GTDB taxonomy): Bacteria > Acidobacteriota > Blastocatellia > UBA7656 > UBA7656 > Onstottus_A. The sequence goes on from DATLWF010000184.1 coordinate 1,065, forward strand.
GAGTGTCGTGGGCTCCTCCCTGAGCCGCAACGCTGTTCACCTTACCAAGCGTCTCGAGCGCGCGTTTGGCAAGCTCCTCAGCGCGGCCCCACTCCCCAAAGCGCATGAGCTGCATCGCAAAATTGTTCTGGTTGATAGCGACAAATTTCGGGTTGTCCGCGCGCTCGAAGTCCTCGATGCACTTCTCCCAGGAAGCTATTTCTTTATTTGTTTCGCCCAGGTTGGAATAGACGACCGCCAGATACCAGTGAGCGCGTCCAGCCAGATCGGGTTCATCTCGCGTCCCGATTATGGTCAAAGCCTGCTTCACCGCATGCAGCGCATTCCGAAAATCACCCTCGCGCGCGTTGATGTAGCCGATGTTTATGTATGACTCGGCGAGCTTGCTCCAGTTGCCGACCTGCCTGTAGTGTTCGAGCGCCGAGGTGTAGTGATCACGTGCTATGCGAAGCTCCGAGAACACGCTGTAAGCCCGTCCCATCCCGAAGTAGCACTCGCCGATCTGCGCGTGATCATCGGCCGCGCGGGCAAGATCCAGCCCTTGATTGAAGAGAGCGATCGAACGAGGGATGTCGTTGTTGAAACAGTAGCCCCATCCCAGCCGAATGAGCACCGACATCCGGTTCGCTGCGGATAAGCGCGCAAAATCGGTTGGCTTTTCATACTTGGAGACAGCTTCAAGCTGTTCCGGGTTCAGACCTCGCTTCTCGAGCGCTACGCTCAGCACGCAGCGAATCTGGGCCTCTTCGTCGCTGGATCGCGATCCCAGTCGGAGGGCGGCCCTGAAGTTATTCGCCGCTTCCTCGAACCTGCTCTCATCCATCGCAGTTTGGCCGGCAGCTACCGCCTCATCGATGCGAAGGCTGCCAGGTGCTTCTTTAATTGCCATCAAGGGACCCCTGGGAACGGACCTTTGCTCTCGCGATCTGCGATCTTATCCACGGTTTTGGGGCTGAGAATGGGTGAATGTAATTAAAAAGCTAAATGTCAGAGCGATTTTATTGGGTGCCATTCTCAAAGTCAAGCACACCTCTTGTGCACCCTCTGTGTACACGTCGTCGTTGGCATTGCGACCCTCGATCTTGGTCAGACTATGGCCCGCCGCTTAACGAAAGGCTCAATCGAGGATATGATCACTCTGCGAAGATCGAAAGGCGAGTGCATCGTCACGATCGCGAGAGAACTGACAACCATGCTGACCCCAAAACGAATCTACGAAGAGGAGTTGCTCGACGCCGGCGAGGGCACCGACGAAGACGTAGCGAGAAGCCTCATTGATTTGCGGCGCGTCAATCGCTTTTTCGGCGGAAGAAAGGTTGTGCTGGGCGCGATTTCATCCTGCCTTGACGGTACGAACCTGGAGAACGTATCACTGCTCGACGTCGGGACCGGCTCGGCCGATCTGCCGATGGCGGTTGCTGAAACCTGCAGGGTGCGAGGGATGGCGACCTTTATTGCGGGGGTGGATCTCAGCGAGCGCAATCTCAGGGTCTCGCGCTCGCAATTGGGCGTCAGCTCTGAGGTTCACCTTGTACGAGCCGACTCGTTGAGGTTGCCATTCGCTGCGCGCAGTTTTGATTTTGTTACGGCCTCGCTCTTCCTTCACCACTTCCGCGACGAGGATGTGGTGCGTCTGCTGGCCGACTTTGGGCGAATCGCGAGGCGCGCGGTCATCGTCAACGACCTTATCAGGAATCTGGTGCCGTACTACTTTACGCTGCTCGCCGGGCCGATTCTAGCTTGGAGTTTTCTAACCCGGAACGACGGACCGGTGTCCGTGCTGCGAGGCTTCACGCCTGAAGAAATGAATGATCTGGCGCGGCGAGCGGGACTGAAGGTCCGTGAGATGAAACGGGTGTTTCCGTATCGGCTCTCAATGGTTGCAGAAAGCAGTGGTCAGTAGTCAGTGGTCAGTAGTCAGTGGTCAGTAGCCGTAATGCCTGAGACTGGCGACATACCGCAACGAGAAACTAACCACTGACCACTGACCACTGACTACTGACTCGACCACGGACGATCCTTTATGCCTCGTTACGACGCAATCATAATCGGGGGTGGGCCGGCTGGTTCTTCGGCTGCGATTTCTCTTTCCCAACGCGGCGCGCGAGTGTTGCTGTTGGAGGAGAAACACATGCCCAGGGGAAAGCTGTGCGGCGAGTTCGTCACGCCGGAATGTTTCCCTACGCTCGAGCGACTGGGCGTAATGGAACGGATGCTCGCGGCCGGCGCGCAGAGGATCGACCGCGTGAACCTGGTCGTTGCGAGCGGAAAGTCTGTTCAGACTCACATCTCCAAAATGTCGGACGATGCCGAGTGGGCGATGAGCCTGAGCCGTGCTCGCTTTGATCAGATACTTTTTGACCGCGCCAGGGAGACTGGAGCCGTGTGCCTGGAAGGCGTTGCCGTGAACGGATGCGTGTTCGATGACGGCGGTCCGCGTAAGATCGAGGCATTGTCGCTCAAAGAGGGCGCGAGGGTCAGCTTCGAAGCGCCCGTTGTCATCGATGCTTCAGGCAGGAACTCACGCTTGATGCTTCGTAGGGGTGAACGCGTCGCCGGCCGCCGCGGGTCGCGGCTTTATGCGCTGAAGGCACACTTCAAAGGCATCGAAGGCATCGACGAGCAAGTCGAACTCTACTTCTTCCCGCAAGGCTACGGTGGACTCTCTCTGGTGGAAGGCGGTCGGATCAACCTCTGCTTCATAGTCGGCGAGCACACCTTGAAAAACGCCGGAGGGAATCCCTCGCGAGTTGTCGAACACACCCTGATGAACAACCGCCTGGCGCGCGAGCGGCTGCTAGGGGCCGAAGTCACAGGGAAATGGTACGGTGCCGGGCCACTCACGTTTGGACGGAGGTGTCTCGCGCGCGATGGTGTGATTGCGATCGGCGATGCTTCGGGGATGATCGACCCGTTTACCGGCACTGGAATACAGATGGCGCTGAGGACCGGTGAGATGGTCGCCGAAGCCGTCGTCGAAGTTATGGATTCTGTGAGCTCGGCGGCATTGGGTGAAGACAAGATTGCCGGCCACCAAGGTCGGCCATCCGTTCTCGACTCAGTGCTGGCCATTTACGCACGTCAATACGAGAGTGAGTTTTACAAGCGGATGAGGGTAGCAGGTTTGCTCCGGGCAGCAGCCTTTTCACCGCCGACAGCAAGTGTCGCCGCGACTGTTTTGGCGCGCATGCCCACCCTGACCAACCGGGTGCTGCGAGCCACCCGGGGCGGCAACGGTTCGCGTAAAGTGATTGACTGATCGCGGCCCGAATATGGGCAAGTTTTGGAACTTTTCCTTCGCCGGCGCGTGCTGAAGGCTGAAAGCAATCTTCACATAGAAAAGTTTCGGAGGTTTAAGATGCTCAGACGTATTTCTTTGGCGACCCTGCTCATCGCGGCCCTTGGAGCCGGCGCGGCAATAGCAAACACCGCAGCGCAAAAGGACAAAGCAAAAAGCAAGGACCAGACCGAGAGCAAGGAGCAGAAGGAGAAAGACAAGACGTTATTCGACTCCTCTCCCGGTTGGTTTCCGCTCGAGTTGGGGGCTGGCGAGGGCGGCTACCTTGGGGTTTATCTTGAAGAGGTCACGCCCGACCGAACGAAGGAGCTTGGCCTAAAGGAAGAGCGTGGTGCGATCGTGATGAAGGTAGTCGCCGAAAGTCCGGCGGAGAAATCCGGCCTGAAGGAGAACGATGTCATCGTGTCCTTCAATGGGCGCCGCGTCGACAGCGTTCGCGAGTTCCAGCGCTTGTTGAACGAAACTCCACCCGAACGCTCGGTCCAGATCGAAGTCATTCGCGGGGGTTCCCGGCAGGCGCTTGCAACAACTTTGGCCAAGCGGTCCCTGCAGGGCTACAGGATGCTGGGGCCGGGGTTCGATGAGAAGTTCACGAAGCAGAATGAGGAATCGATGAAGCGCGCCGAAGAATCGCTCAAGCGTTCTGAGGAATCAATGAAGCAGCTCAAGGGAAAGTGGGACGCGCTGCCGCAGGACTTTGGTGACTTCGCTTTTGTAAACCCCGGTGAGTTTGCATTCTTTGGCGGGACGCGTCTGGGCATCAGCGCCGAGTCGCTCACCGACCAGCTAGCGGAATTCTTTGGTGTCAAAGACAGCAAGGGTGTGCTGGTCGCCGCGGTTGAAGAAAACGGTTCGGCGGCGAAGGCGGGGATCAAGGCGGGAGATGTGATCGTCGCCATTGACAACGAAAAGGTCGACAGCGTAAGGGCGTTAGTTAAGGCGCTCTCGGGCAAGACCGACGGGGCAGTCGCAGTCAAAATAGTGCGCAATCGCGCTGAACAAACTATTAACGTGACCCTTGAGAAACGCACGCCTCCAACTCCGCGCCGCCGCGCCGTTGTATACACGAAACGATCGAGCGTCGCGTAGCGCGCATAACATCCCTCATTCCTGAAAAGGAGGCGCGACAGATCGCGCCTCCTTTCTCTTGTGAGCACCAACCTTTCCAGAGCTGCCTCGCGTTTTCATTTCTTGCTTCAAATCTCTCGCGACGATAACATACAGCGTCGCGTTCTACCGTTATGTCACCGAAGAAGAAACTCCAGGTTGCGCTTAGCGCGATCGTCGGGCTGATCGCGTTCGGCACTATTGGCTTCAAGTTGATCCTTCCTCTGTCGTGGTTCGATTCCTTTTATTTCACCCTGATCACTCTCACCACAGTTGGCTACGGCGAACCTGAGAACACGACCGAGGGCGCACGGATTTTCACGGCGGGGCTGATCATCCTCGGTGTTGGCACACTCGGCTATGCGCTGTCTTCAGCCGCTCAGGCCGTGATAGAGTCCGAACTGCTGTCCACTATTGGGAAGCGAAGAATGTACAAGGATATTAACAAGCTCGACGGTCATTACATCGTATGCGGGGCCGGGCGCGTGGGCGCGGGAGTCATCCGCGACATCTCTCGCAGCGGGCACGATCTGGTGGTCATCGAAGGCGACGAATCGATCGCCGACCGGCTTCTGGCGCAAGGCCAATTGGTTTTGATGGGCGACGCCACCAGCGAAGACGTGCTGAAGGCCGCAGGCATCGAACGAGCTCGGGGCATCGTCTGCGCAGTATCATCCGACCCGGACAACCTCTATATTACGTTAACAGCACGCGATCTGAACAAAGACGTGAGGATTATCTCTCGTGCCAATGACGAGGCGGCAGTTGGCCGATTGCTAAAGGCGGGAGCTAACAAGGTCGTATCGCCCGCACTGACCGGATCGACCCGCATGGCACAGATGCTGCTTCGCCCGGCGGTCGCGGATTTTATAGAATTGGCGACGATGACTGAACGGCTCGAGCTTGAAATCGAACAAGTGGAAATCGGCGAGGAATCACCGTTCATCGGCCGCGCGCTGAAAGACACCGGCATTCGGTCGGAACACGGAGTCATAGTCATCGCGATCAGGCGCGCGGACGGAGCAATGATCTTCAACCCAATCGCAGACACGATAATAAAAGAAAAAGACGCGC
>DATLWF010000185.1:0-7610 GCA_035576605.1 Blastocatellia bacterium
GAGCGCTTTTCGTGTCCAGTGCGATGTGTACCGCGACGCGCATACGTACAAACTCCCTCTCGAAGTCAAGCGTACGTCGAGCGGTGGACATCGCCATCAAGACTTCTGCGCCACCTTCTTTTGAACTCTTGATCCAGAACCAGAGGCGCCGCTCGCGCACATAGAACATCGAGAAAATCCCGATCACCAGCAAAAGGCTACCGATATATACGAAGCGCTTACCTGGTGCCCGAGTCAACTGGAATGCCGACGCCTGAACTTGCGTGTACGAGTCAAGTTGGAGGAAGATCGGCGCGCCGTAGTAAAAGCTGTCTGACAGTGCATCGACCGAAGCCCGGATAAAGGACATATGTGACGGATCTTGTTTCGTCTCAGGCTCGCCATGCTTAATGCGAGATAGCTGCCATAGATCCCACATAACACCGTTGAGCGTGCGTAGGAGGGCCATCACCGCCTTCTCCTGTTGCGCCGCTGGCATGGAGTGGTCGATCAAGCCAGCAATCGCCATGAAGCCGCCGGCTGATGCCGGGACTGTCGTTGGGCCCTCAGTTCCCTCGGCCCCAGCGAAGTGGTCTAGCAGCCGAGATACGTCGGATGCAGCAACTTTTTGAGCGTCAGTATCTGCATCCGAATACGAACGCCGTACGAATCGGGATACGGCCTGGCTCCGCATGCTCGGAGACTGCAGGGCGGCTCGAAGATTCATCCAGTCCCTTACTGAATTATGATCGTCTGCGGGGATCCTGAGAAAGCGGAATGAATCGTTGACCCCCAGCCTTACGCCGGTCATAAACACCTGCTGGCCGGAGATATTTACTGGAAGCATGAAGGTTTGATATTCGTGGGCCTGCCCGTTGATATCGCGAACCTTGTACTGCATCGAGGGCCCTAGATTTCGTAATCTCGTAGGTAGATTACTTTTCGCGCCCGATCCGAGTCGTGCGTCAATCTCCTTCTCGAGAGAATGTTCCTTCAGGGCGCCTCGCGCACTACGGACATCGTCCGCGTTATGAGTGTCTTCGACGTTGATCGAACGAAAGTCGGTCAGCTCCACGGTCTCTCTATTTTCTCCGGCGGCCGGAAGGTGAATTTGCGTAACGCCCCCGATTACGCCTTGAAGCTGCTCCGTGAATTCTCCCGTGCCGGCCATCGGCCACACGGTCATCGCGACCTTGGATCCCCCGTCCTGAAAGCTGGATTGATAAATTGAAATGCCGTCGTAGGTGAACGGCTTGTTCACTTGGACGCGTGCCTGAACGCGTTGCCCAGTCTTATGGTCCGTGACCACGATATCACTGGCAAAAAGTTTGGGCATGCCGGTTGAATAATAATCAACCACGAACTTTTTCAGCTGAATTGAAAACGGCAGGTCTTGGATCAAGGAACCGTCCCGGCGGCTAAGTACGACCGTGCTAGTTTGCCGCCCTTCGGGTACAAGAGAGAACCCGCGGAAAGTCGGGTTTGAAGGGGATAGTCGGTGATCCGGAGAAACCGCCTCTACCTCCGTATCCAACTCGGTCGCAGTCTTCCCAGAGAACCACATCTGCAGCTGAATAGGCAGATTGCTGTCCAGCAGGCCGCCAATGCAGATGACCACGATCGCCAAATGGGCCGAAATGTAGCCTAGCTTTGTAAGAGCACCACGTTTACCTGCAATCAGGATCTCTCCGGTATCGGTATTACGGGTGACTAGCTTATAGCCCAGCTGACGTCCGAGGCGCATCAGCAGTTCGGCCGTATCGACGCCACCTAGGGCAGTAGCGCGGAACTCACTCTTGTGGCGGAATGCGCGCAGGCTTGCTTCGCGCACGCGGTCCTTCCAGCTGCGCGCGTCCCGGATCATCTTCGGGGCATTGTCAATCAAACAGAGTGAGACCGAGCTCACAAGAAAGACCAGGATCAGCATGAACCACCAGGATCCGTAGACGTCGTATAGATCGAGCCCGCGGAAAATGTCAGCCCAAAATGGACCGAACTGGTTCACGTAATTGACGTAGGTATCCTCCTGTGTGAGGACAGTGCCCACGACGCTTGCAATCGCCAGTATCACCAGCAAAGCGATGGCAAAACGCATCGACCGGAGAAGATCAATGGCGTGCTTGAGCTCATATGGATTTCCACGAACTCTATAGCAAATCTGGCCTTCGGCCGTCGGACGCTCGCTCAAGGGCACTCCAGATAATGGTAGGTGGGACGGTGTAAAGGATTGGTATCATCGTCACTCCGACTGTCGGCGTGCTTTGGATAATTAAAACAATCCTCAATTCTGGTTTCTACACGAGTTTGTGGTGAGAACAAAGAGGGGCTGACTATACATGCGTATATCGAACGGGACGGCGTCATCAGCTCGTCCCGCCGGCGATGTCTCCCATTGGGCGGGCAGCTGGGAGAGCGTCACGATACGCTGGGGTACGGCATCAACCTGGCGCGACCATAAGGGCATGATTCATATACCTGTGGATCGTTGAATGATGAGCCTCAAAAGTATTTAATTCCGTAGCCAATACAGGCTACGGACTGGGACGTCGCAAAGCGTACTAGATTCCGGTTATCTCGTTCACGTATAGGAGAATCCGCATGTTGAAGCGACTCTCAGTCATTAGTGCAGTATTGATCGCGTGCGCATCATTTAGCACCGGCGCTTGGGCTGACTCGGATGGACAAGACCTTCCCACCGTAAAGCGGCAACTGCCGCAATACACCGCAGATGGTCAGCTTCTGCTTCCAAAGAACTTCCACCAATGGATCTACGTCGGAAGTCCGTTGACGCCGAACGCCCTTAACGGAGGGAAGGCAAACTTCCCCGAGTACCACAACGTCTACATTGAGCCGGGTTCGTACGCAATCTACAAGAAAACCGGCGAATTCCCTGAAGGGACCATCTTTGTCAAAGAACTTCAGCTGACGACACCGCAGCAGTTTCCTGATGGTTCAAGAAATGAGCCGTCCGGTCGAGGCCTGTTCCCTGGGAAGTTCAACGGCGCTGATGTCACGGTGAAAGATTCAAAGCGTTTCGCCGCGACAGACGGTTGGGGATACTTCAACTTCAATCACTTCGAGCCGAAGGCAAAGATGGCGAAAGTCAAGGCGAAAGAGGAATGCGCATACTGCCACATTGCTAGTGCAAAGAAGGATGACGTCTGGACGCAGTTCTATCGACTGCTTGACGATGATGGGCACCTGAACCCGAACTACAAGCCCGAAGCCCAATAAGGTTGTGCGCCGTGGTTGTACCGGCTAGGTAGATCCATCGGCGCATATGCTGACACCGCGCTGGTCATCGGGTGCCCTCCGTCTTGATCAGCGCGGTGAGGCAGGTGCCGGTGTTGTGCTCCCTGGAAAATGCGATGTCTGCTTGTGCAGAGACTCCTTAGCGTTTGGTAACTCGGCGCCGCATGATAGAAAGTTGAAGCGCGGTGTACGGTTCTTGCAATAGTCTGCCGTCGCTCGGCTAATCGGCAATGGCGCCGCGCGATTGCTGTTTGTCAACGCGAACCATGTCATTGTCGGAGCGACGAGCCAGAGTCGCGCTGTATGTAAATCTGCCGCAGCTTCACCTGTCGGTTCAGCGTGTTCGCGATGGCGCGGAAACGCGGACTCTTGCCCGTATGGGATTTTCGTGCGTGTCCGATCCGGATTCCGTGTCGACCAACGTCCCGGATCCGTTTAAAGCTTTGCATGCTGGACATGTTCAACCCTGTCCTGAATTGCCATGGGAAAACCAAGTGAAGCCGAAAGAAGATGAGGAACAAGCGCTTGAACGCATCGTTCTCGATGGGCCGAAGGGCGCGATTGTTCTAGCAGGTACTGCGACGGCAATCGTGATCCTCATATGGATCGTATTTTATGTACTTGTTTTCCTTCCGCGTGGCGTAATCCAATGAGCGACAATATCAGGGAAAGTCCGTCAGTCAGTATCGTCCACAAAATCGAACGAAGGTGGGCGATTATGATGTCGGCAATCATGCTCATTCTGATGCTCACAGTCGTCTTCACGGGATTGCATTGGGCGATGATGCCGCCGTCCAGAGTGGAAACCATACGGATTGCATCCTTGGAAACCAATAGCGAGTTTTCAGAAAGTAATTTGGGAAGTGCCGCATCAAAAGACGGATCCGTTATCGTCCGAGTACTGGCGCAGCAGTATTCGTTCACACCTCAATGTATCCTTCTTCCAGCTAACACGCCCATCACTTTCAGAGCAACCAGCGCGGATGCGATCCACGGCATGCTTGTAACGGGGACTAACATCAATTCGATGATCGAACCAGGCTACATATCAACTTTTAAAACGGTGTTTCCGCAGCCAGCCGAGCATTTGATGCCGTGTCACGAATACTGCGGGACGGGTCATCAAGCGATGTGGGCGCGCGTCAAAGTCATAGAGCGCGCCACCTTTTTTGAGATGCTTAAACGAAAAGGGGCAAACGGGAGGCTGAACTGTGTTAATTAACAAGCGGCTTGTTCTTCTTCATTTCTGGCTTGCGTTTGCGAGTTTCGCTGTAGCATTGGCATTGGGCGCCTGGCAGATGTACGTGAGAAGTCCGCTACATCCGTGGATAAAGGATCCAGAGATTTACTATCGTTCCGTGTCAGCGCACGGCTCGACTATGGCATACGTCTTCCCGACTCTCGTCGCGATGGCTCTCGGATACGCGGTCATAGAGCTTTCGCTTAAGCGCGCCATTGTCGGGGTGAAGCTGGCATGGGTAGGCTTTGGCGCTGTTGCCTTGGGCTTTATGCTGGCCGTTATCGCAATAGGGAGAGGTACGGCTTCCGTTTTGTACACGTTCTATCCGCCGATGATCGGCAGCTCGATTTACTATATAGGCGTCGTCCTGATCGTTGTAGGATCATGGATATGGGTTGCTCTGATGGGTGTAAACCTCGCGATATGGAAGCGCGATAATCCGGGTGTTCCCGTTCCGCTTCCGATGTTTGCCTGTGTCGCGAGCGCGTACCTTTGGGGATGGACGGCCGTCGGTGCCGCAATCGAAATCACTTTTCAGATTATTCCGGTGGCTTTGGGGTGGAAACACAACATTGATGCCGGTCTCGCACGAGTTTTCTATTCCTGGACGCTGCATGCAATTGTGTACTTCTGGCTGATGCCCGCCTACATCGCGTATTACACGATCGTTCCACGTGCTATCGGCGGGAGACTTTATAGCGATTTGATGGCGCGGGTATCTTTCGTAATGTTTCTGGTTGTATCAATGCCGATCGGCATACACCACCTGTTCGCTGATCCACAAGTGGGGTCTGGTTTCAAATTCATGCACTCGGTCTTCACGGCATTGGTCGCAATTCCTACTTTGCTAACGGTGTTCACAATCTGTGCCTCGGTTGAGATTGCGGGGCGGCTACGGGGCGGGAAGGGTGTCATGGGTTGGTTAAAAGCCCTTCCATGGGGTAACCCCATGATGCTCGCCATCACCTTTTCGTTTGTGATGTTGGGTTTTGGAGGAGCAGGCGGACTTATCAACATGAGTTACCAGTTAGATTCGACTATACATAACACTCAATGGGTGACTGGACACTTTCACCTCATCTTCGCCGGAGCGGTCGTGATCATGTACTTTGTGATCGCTTACGACCTGTGGCCGCAGATTACTGGTCGCGCGATTGCAGACATGCGACTGATCCGTGTCCAGCTATGGCTCTGGTTCATCGGAATCATGGTATTGACAATCCCGTGGCATTTGGTCGGCATCATGGGTATGCCGCGAAGAATGGCATACTTCGACTACACGAATGGTGAAATTTCGTCTCAGGCGCTGCCTGTGATCGTATCGGTTATTGGTGGAGTCATCTGTCTGTTTGCCGGTCTTCTCTTTATTTTCATTTTGGTTCGCGCCCACCGCTCGACGGTCGATCTTGTGGAGGACTACACCTTTAGTTTGCCGATTCATCGAACAGAGAGTGTGCCGTCTGCGCTGAACGGTTTTCGACTTTGGCTCGCCTTGATGATCGGTCTGACATTGTTTAACTACGGATATCCGATTGCGTCGCTGATCGCCCGCCCAGACACCTCCGTGCCTGGAATCCCGATCGGCCAGGGGCACTGACATGGACGCGAAGCCAGTGTTTTCGCTGACGAACCGATGGCTGGTAGGCAGCCTGTGCGGCACCCTCGCCGTCGCGGCCACCGCGGCTGCGATAGGGTTTGTCCTTCTGCCGTCGGCGCAGGGCGGCCCTCAGTTTCGAGGCATATGGAATGCGATCTGTAGCGCGGCAGGAGTGTCCCGCCACTGGGCGCAGAACGAATCAATCGTCTATCCTGCTGACGGCGCAGTGAGTGCGGTTACTATAACGCCGCAGACACTTGCTCATGACGCCCCCGACGCGGTGCAGCGCGGCGAGGTGCTCGCGGCACGATGCGCTGCCTGCCACAACGCATCTCAAGCCGTTGCGCCGCTTCTGGTCGGCCAAGACGCTGCATTCGTCTATAAGCAGCTTTCAGATTTTCAAAGTGGTGCGCGAACCAATGTAATAATGACCTCGGTGGTCAAAGGACTATCCGAGAGAGATATGCGTGACCTCGCACACTACTTCGCTTCATCAGGGCATTTGACGGGCGGCGTTGCGACGGAGGTAGTGCCGCCGATCGTCGCGCGTGGAAACCCTACAAAGAATGTCGTTTCCTGTGCTGTTTGTCACGGAGGCATTGATCACAAGGCCGGAGCACCATTTCTGCAGGGTCTTTCAGCATCCTACCTAGGTGCTCAACTAGATGCCTTTGCAGCAGGTCAACGACATAATGATTCCGGCGAGCAAATGCGGAATATCGCCCGGAATCTGACCGAAACAGAGATAAAGGACGCGGCGGCATACTATAGCGGGTTCACGGATTCGGAAGGACGAATATCCCAGCCCTGACACCATCAGCACGGGAGCTGACGTTGTTATCGTGGTCAGGCAGGAGAAGTCAGTTCCCCGTGATATCGGAACAGCCAGTTCATAGTAGACTAGGAGGTGCTATTTTTCGAAGTTTCGACTTGGTCTCGGACACGCCCATGAATGACGCGCAGTTACGTGAGCTTCCTGTCCTGGAACGCTTTCTTGCCGCTCTGGACATCGGCGTGGCGAATTTCACGCTCTGTGACATTCGCGATGGCTGGAGCGCTCGGTTCGAGGCCTGCGCAACGGCGAGTCTGCATTACTGCATGGACGGAAGCGGTGTGTTAATAACTCAACACGGTGAACGGGTATCGCTCAGCGCGCACAGTTTCGTACTTCTGCCGCCAGGTATCGATTACAAAATCGAGAGCGGCAAATCGTGCGCAACGCGCGAAACGAATCGCTCGCGTGTCGGTGACTGGCCTTGGCAAGAGACCGTTCCGATTGTCCAAGTCGGTGGTGGCGACAACGGTATTTCCACCGCATGTGGGGAACTGCGTCTTGACACGACTTCGGGCAGTGACCCGTTCAAGACGTTGCGACACCCGCTCGTCGCCCAGTTCGACGGCAAGTCAGGATTGAGAGACCAGTTCGTTTTGCTGGTCGCGGAGTCCGCGCGTCCGGGGTTTGGCTCGCGTACCCTGGTCGAAGCGCTGCTGAAGCAGTGTCTGATCCTCGTGCTTCGGCGACAGATAGATAACGAGGGGGTG
>DATLWF010000186.1:0-7325 GCA_035576605.1 Blastocatellia bacterium
GGCTTTACGTCGGCGGGTTGATGATGCTGCTCTCGGGGGCCCTTGCGGCGGCGGCGGTCAAACTTTGGAGGAGTGGGAGAAGGGAGTAAACTTCGGAGTGCGCGACCATCGGTTGCCAATGACGCCAACGCGTCATCGCCAGCGTTTTTTGGATTGGTTCAGGTTTTCGCGAATACCCTCGTGAGAGATTGCGTGAAAATGACAGAGCATAGGGCGTTGGCGAGCCTCAGCACAATAACAGGTCGGGAAGGTGGGCTTGCCCCCGCTGCTTGTGATTCTCAGACTATACGGGCCTCAGGTGTTCGAATCGTCGACTATCAAGCAGCGGGGGCAAGCCCACCTTCCCGACCTGTTATTGTGCTGAGGTTCGCCGCCGGCCGCTATGGTCTGGCGTTTTCATAGGACAGTCTCTCGTGAGAGCTGAGTCCTGATGTTACGGCCTAAGTGGAACTTATTAATTGATAGCTCGAGTGTACGCTCCAGCATCGGGGACTTATGTCTGACAGAGTTGGGTATGTAGAAAACCCGACGGGCGCCCTGTTGTCGGTAGGAGCCGAGCGAATGTGCTAACCGAGGGCGGCAGTCCAAATCAGCCGTTAGTCGTCGACTTTGAGGACTGCAAGAAACGCCTCCTGAGGGATCTCTACCTTGCCGACTCGTTTCATGCGTTTCTTGCCCTCTTTTTGTTTTTCCAGCAGCTTGCGCTTTCGCGTGATGTCGCCACCGTAGCACTTGGCGATGACGTTCTTGCCAAGCGCCTTCACCGTTTCGCGAGCGATTACCTTGCTGCCCACTGCCGCTTGAATCGGAACCTCGAAAAGCTGCCGCGGGATGAGCTTGCGCATCTTTTCCACCAGCGAGCGCCCTCGCGTGTACGCGAACTCGCGGTGAACGATCAGCGATAGCGCATCGACCGGCTCGCCGGCGACCAGCATGTCGAGCTTGACCAGGTCGCCCTCGCGATAGCCGGTCAACTCATAGTCGAACGATGCGTAGCCGCGCGACAGCGACTTAAGCCGGTCATAAAAGTCGAGCATTATCTCGGCAAGCGGCAGTTCGTAGGTGAGCAGCACGCGCTTTGGAGTCAGATATTCGAATCCAAGCTGAGTGCCGCGTTTCTCTTCAAGCAGCGCGAACAGCGGGCCCACGAACTCGTCGTTGCTCATTATCATGGCGCGAATGATAGGCTCTTCGATCGTCGCGATTCTTCCGGGGTCGGGCAGTTTAGCCGGACTGTCGATCTCGGTTACTTCGCCGGAGGTCGTGGTTACGCGAAAACGCACGGTCGGCGCCGTGGTGATCAACTCGAGGTCGAACTCGCGCTCGAGCCGCTCCTGAACTATTTCCATGTGCAACAGCCCAAGGAAACCGCAACGATATCCGAACCCGAGCGCGGCGGATGCTTCGGGCTCGTAGAAGAACGACGAGTCGTTCAAACGCAGCTTGTCCAATGCGTCGCGCAGCTCTTCGTACTTGTTGGCCTCGATCGGGTAGAGACCGGCGAAGACCATCGGCTTGATGCGTTTGAATCCCGGGAAAGGAGTGAGGGTCTGGCGCGCGGCTTCGGTCACCGTGTCGCCGATTTCGACGTCGCTGACGGTCTTGATCTGAGCGGTGAAGAATCCTACTTCGCCGGCCCCCAGCTCGTCGATCACCCGCGGCTTTGGGGTGAGCACTCCGAGGGCGTCCACCTCGTATTCTTTTTCGGCGTCCATCAAGCGGACTCGCATCCCCGGCCGTATGACCCCGTCGATCACGCGCATCAAAACGACCACGCCGCGATAGCTGTCGAACCACGAATCGAAGATCAATGCCTTGAGCGGCTCGGTCTTGTCACCCGCGGGCGGCGGCACCTCGCGCACGATTGCTTCGAGGACCTCGTCGATTCCGGTGCCCAGTTTGGCTGAGATCATCAACGCATTGTGGGTGTCGAGGCCAATCGTCTGTTCGATCTCTTCGCGCACGCGCTCGGGTTCCGCGCCCGGCAGATCGATCTTGTTTATGACCGGAATCAAATGCAGGTTGTGATCGAGCGCCAGATAGGTATTCGCGAGCGTCTGGGCTTCGACTCCCTGCGACGCATCCACGACCAGCAACGCGCCTTCGCATGCCGATAGGGACCGCGAAACTTCATAAGAAAAATCAACGTGGCCGGGAGTATCGATCAAGTTGAGCACGTACTGCTGGCCGTCACGCGCTTTGTAGTCGAGCCTGACTGCGTGCGCTTTGATAGTGATGCCGCGCTCGCGTTCGAGGTCCATAGCGTCGAGCACCTGCTCGGACATCTCGCGGTGGGAGAGCGCTCCGGTGACTTCGAGGAGCCGGTCGGCGAGCGTGCTCTTGCCGTGATCGATATGGGCGATGATCGAGAAGTTTCGGATGTGCAGTCGGTCAACCATAGGAATTTGGTGAATCTTGATTTTGAGTAGGAAGTATACCAGTAGTGAGCCGAAATGTGCCGACCAGCGCCAACGGCATGCTGACTGGGGCTGACCGCGCGAACAAAAGAACCGCCGTTGAACCGAGCTGGACAGAATGGTACGATGAGCCCATGAGTTCCGCATCCGAATCCGTCTTCGAGTTGAGTCTGTCGGAGAAGCTTCAGTTAGTGGAAGATCTCTGGGATGACATAGCGTCCACCCCCGAAGAGGTGCCAGTACACGATTGGCAGAAAGAAGAACTCGCGCGGCGCAAACAGAATCTCCTCAGCAATCCGGGCTCAGCGCTGAGCTGGGAAGAAATCCAGCGCAGAGTTCGCAGTCGACATGGTCGCTGAACTTCTCTTCGCGCCCGAAGTCGAATGGGACGTCCTTGAGGCCTACGCGTGGTATGAGGGCCGACGGCCCGGTCTCGGGGAAGAGTTCTTGACTTGCGTTGATGCTTGCATTCAAGCCATCTGTCGCAACCCTGAAATGTATGCAGTAGTCTATGAAGATTATCGAAGGGCTCTGGTCAGGCGGTTTCCTTACTCAGTCTTTTACGAATGTACTCAGAACACAGTGACAGTCTACTGCGTCTTCCACAACGCTCGTGACCCGGAGAAGTGGCGTCAACGTTTGGATTCGCGGTCGTAATCCTAAATTGCAACTCGCTAAGACTAGCTCGCCTGATCCCTTGCCATCAGTGCGGCGCCGATCATCCCGGCCGTAGCGCCGAGCTTGGCGATAACGATCTCGCAGCTATTGAACGAAGGCGGGAAGGCGCGGCGCCGAGTCTCTTTGATCGTGGGCTTCAATATCAGGTCACCGGCTTCCATCACTCCTCCGCCCATGACCACCATCTCTACGTTCAGCAAGTTGATCACCGCAGCCAGAGCAATGCCGAGGAACATGCCGGTGCGTTCCATCATCACCTGAGCCATCTCGTCGCCATCTCTTGCGGCGTGAGCGATGTCTTCCGCGGTGAACTCACGGTCCCGCGGGATCGCGAGCCTCGAAAGCGAGGATGTCCGGTCGCGATAAAGCCGTTCGCGCGTCCGGCGCACGATGTTCGGCCCGGATGCGATTGTTTCCAGGCATCCGATGTTCCCGCAAGCACACTCAATGCCTTCAGGGTCGATCGTCATGTGGCCGAACTCTCCAGCGAAACCCGCGGCTCCGCGATAGATTTGCCCATTGATGATCAAGCCTGCTCCGATGCCCGTTCCAAGCATTACGAAAAACACTTCGCGCCTGCCGCGTGCCGCTCCGACCTGAAGTTCGCCGTAAGCCGCCGTGTTGGCATCGTTATCCAGGATCACCGGCAGCCCTGTCTCACGTGAGAGCTCGGCGGTTATGTCGATCTGAGAAAGCGCCGGCAGCTTTGGCATGACCTCGATGCGGTTCGTCTTGCGATTGACAAGTCCGGGTATCCCGACTCCGATCCCGGCGACTGGTCCGCCAGCGCTCTTGTGATCACGAAGCTTAAGCGCGGTCTCGACGACCTGGCCGAACAAGGCGTCATGGCCCTTTTGTTCAGCCTCGAATCGCGTTACTTCAATGATCTCGCCCGTGTTGCTGATGAGCGCGCCCTTGAGGGTGCTTCCGCCGAGGTCGATGCCGATAAAGACTGATCCGTTTGTCGTCATAGAGGGGTACCCGCGCCGTCGCGGACAAGCTATTAAGCTCTAGTTTCTGAGGATAGCAAAGGCTGGAATGGGATGTCAATTTTAGCAAAGTGCGCTAGAATCCTCCGGCTTAAGTTGTTCCGTAGTTTCTAGTTTCTGGCTTCAGCCGGATTTGCGCGGCCGCCGGAAACGGGCAAAACCGGAAACTACAACCCCAGTGGCGTTTTGAGTGATTGTCCGACAAACTTCAGTTTGTCGTCTGAGCGGACCTTGCCGACAAACTGAAGTTTGTCGGCCAGAAACTATCGAATGTACGAGCTGCTGCAAAGATACGGGTTGTGGGCGGTGTTCTTCGGGACGATGATCGAGGGCGATCTGACGCTGCTGTTTTCGGGTGTGCTCGCCCGCGCGGGACTCTTCACTTTCGAGGAGGCGCTTGTGGTAGGTACGGCAGGCGGCTTCGTTGGCGACTCGCTCAGCTACATGATCGGGGCGCGGTTTCGTGGACGAGCCCGAACCTGGCACTTCTTTGTTCGCGCGCGGCCTCGCGTTGAGAAGCTTATGCGCAGGTTCGGCGTGTTGTCGGTGTTCATCGTAAAATACGTATACGGACTTCGGACCACGAGCGCGATATTCTGGGGGCTTGCCCACTTCGGCTTCTTGAGGTTCGCGTTGTTGACTCTGGCAAGCTGCGCCGTTTGGGTTGGCGTGCTTGCCGGCCTCGGCTTTACGTTTGCTACGGGCATTGAGAAGCTGGTCGGTGATCTCAAACGAATACAAATCATACTGCTGGTCGTCGCGATCATTATTGCAACGGTCTACGTCATCAGCAGGTTTGAGAGGAGAGTCATTGAGGAAAAAAAGGAATTCTTCGCCACCGAGAAGAAGGATGTTGATTAGCATGCCGTGAATCAGCTGCTTGCCGCGGCTATCTGCAAAACTGAAGGAGCCGCTGATGCGTTATATCACAATAACGCCCAACTCCCCGGACGAGACAAGCGTGTGATCTCAGAAATCGTTTCCCATTACCGTATTCAAAAGAAACTCGGAGCCGGCGGGATGGGAGAGGTATACCTGGCGGAGGACATGCGCCTCGGGCGGCAAGTGGCTCTCAAATTCCTGCCGGCTTCCTATCAATATGACTCCGAGCGGCGCACCAGATTCCTGAAAGAAGCGCGGGCTGCATCGGCGCTGCGCTCGCCGAATATCGCGGCGATATACGACATCGGTGAACACGACGGCGCGATGTTTATCGCTATGGAGTACGTCGAAGGAGAGGTGCTCTCACAGCGCATCGATCGGCGGACGCTGCCGACCAGTGACGTAATCGATATCGCGATGCAGATCGCCGATGCCCTTGATGAAGCTCACACCCTGGGCATCCTTCATCGGGATGTCAAAAGCTCGAACCTGATCGTTACCGAGCGGGGGATGGTGAAGATGCTCGACTTCGGCCTTGCCAAGATGATCCAGGTGGGAAACTCGCTCGATAGCGAAGATCCTACCGTGGCGCTCGGCGAGCAAACAGCCGTCGGCATCGTGTTGGGAACCGTATCATACATGTCACCTGAGCAGGCGTTGGGGCATGATCTGGACCAGCGCTCGGACATCTTCTCGCACGGCGTAGTTATCTACGAAATGCTGACTGGAAGACTGCCTTTTGAAGGCGCCAGCGCTACCGAGATCATCGATGGCATAGTTCATAAGGAACATCCAGCCATCGCCCGTTTCAACTATGATGTGCCGCCCGAGCTTGAACGCATCGTGCGCAAGTGCATGGAAAAAGATCGCGAACGGCGGTACCACTCCTGTCGTGAGTTATCGATTGACCTGCGGAACCTCCAGCGTGACAGTGACACCATCGCGGTCACAAACGCGGCAGCTTTTCGCAAAACACAATCGCCGCGGCGCGGGCGTTCCCGCAAGTCGATTGACTCGCTTGCAATCCTGCCGCTAATCAACGCGGGCGGAGATCCCGACACCGAGTACCTGTCGGATGGAATTACCGAAAGCATCATAAACAACCTGTCGCAGCTTCCCAGGCTGCGAGTGATGGCCCGCAGCACGGTCTTCCGCTACAAAGGCAGGGAGGTAGATCCGCAGAGAATCGGTCAGGAACTGGGCGTGCGCGCGGCGCTCAGTGGCCGAGTGCTTCAGCGAGGCAATCTACTGATCATCAAGGCGGAACTGGTCGATACCGAAGACGGGTCACATCTTTGGGGCGAGCAATACAATCGCAAGCTTTCGGACATCTTTGTGATTGAAGACGAGATCTCGAGAGAGATCTCCGACAAGCTTCGGCTGAAGCTGAGCGGCGCCGAGAAGAAGCAACTCACCAAGCGATACACTGAAAACACGGATGCTTATCACTTTTACCTCAAGGGCCGGTTTTACTGGAACAAGCGGACCCCGGAGGGGCTCAAGAAGGGAATCGAATACTTCCAGCAGGCGATTGACAGCGACCCCGGCTACGCGCTCGCCTATTCGGGGCTTGCCGATTCTTACAACATTCTTGTGAGCTACAGCGCGCTCGCCCCGCACGAAGCATTCCCGAAGGCCAAAGCGGCGGCGGCCAGAGCGTTGGAGATCGATGGCACGCTAGCCGAGGCTCACACCTCATTGGCGTTCGTGACGTTTGGATACGACTGGGACTGGGCAGAAGCCGAGCGAGGGTTCAAACAGGCGATCCGATTCAATCCCGGCTATCCGTTTGCTCATAATTTCTACGCCGTGCTCCTCGCAGCGCTTGGGCGATTCGACGAGGCGTTCGTGCAGATCAGTAATGCGCACGATCTCGATCCGCTCTCGCTCCCGATAAACACAAACCTGGGATGGCTTCTGTATCTGGCGCGCCGCTACGATGAAGCGATCCAACATTATTTGAAGACGATTGACCTGGACGATGGATTTCCGCTTGCCCATCGAAGGCTGGCGCAGACTTACGAGCAAACCCACCGGTATGGCGAAGCAGAGGCGGAGTTTCAAAAGGCGTTCATGCTCTCGGGTGACGAAGTTGAGTTGCTGTCTGCCCGCGGCCACTTCTACGCAACCGTGGGAGAGACCGACAAGGCGAATGAGGTTCTGAACCAACTTGAAGGCTTTGCGAAATCCAGGTACGTGCCGTCGTATCTGGTCGCGAGAGTTCATCTTGGTCTCGGCAACATTGAGCGCGTATTTGAACTGCTCGACAAAGCTCTTGATGAGAGGTACGGGTATCTCGCATATCTCAACGTTGAGCCTATGTTCGACGGAATTCGGGCCGATGCTCGGTTCGAGGAGT
>DATLWF010000187.1:0-6776 GCA_035576605.1 Blastocatellia bacterium
GGAACTCGTCAGCACCAGAAGAGCCGGCTTGCCGTCATGCTTCAAGGTGGTAGCCCTGGGGCGCAGCTATCGAGGCCTGCCTCTTTCTCGCGCAACGCAAATCGGGCAGGGATGCCTGGGCTCCCCGCGCGCCGCAGAGAAACCCGCGAAAGTAGTTTCGAGCTATCAGAAAGAATATTGCGGGGACCACGATGAACGGGTTGATCCCCGACACCTCGTCACCGTACACGGTCCTCACCGGAACGCTCTCGACCGCAAGCCCCGCCCGGCATGCCGCGAAGAACATTTCAGTCGGGAATCCGTAGCGATCGTAGAGTTCTTCCAGATGTAGACGCCTCAAAGCTTGGTGTTGAATGACCGTGTAGCCGCAGTGTGCGTCAAGATTGTGATTGAATGACGCAGTGCGCCTTGCTAACCAGCTAAAGAAATGGTTCCCGATGTATCGCAGACACGGCATGCAGCCGATGCTCGCCGGATCCAGAAAGCGGTTTCCTTTTACATATTCGACTCCTTTCAGCGCGCGTTCGACCAGCCGGAACAGGTCACGGCCATCCATCTGACCGTCGCCGTCCATCACCGCTATCAAGTCTGCCCGAGCATTCAGACAATAGAGATAACCTGTTTTTGTTGCCGCGCCGACGCCGCGATTGCGATCGTGTCTAAGCTTTGTAAGCCGCTTATCCGCGACTCGAGAGAGTACTTCCCAGGTGTGGTCCGTGCTTCCGTCATCGACCACTACTATGAGGTCGACGAAGCCGGGCACTCTTTGAATTGCTTGCTGGACGTGCGCCTCTTCGTCGTGAACAGGCATCACAACTGCCACGCTTTGGTGCCGGTACATTATTGTCCTTTTCGGGTGAATCCCCCGTTGAGCATCGCGGATTGTATACCTCGTGGTCAACCGGCAAAGCAACTCGCAGGAAGTATTCGATTCTGATCGAAAATGAGATTCGACATTTCGCCGAGATCGCTAGTAGAATCTGCGACTCCATGGTTCAGAGATCGCCGAACGCCCTACCGTACTTGCCATAGAAATATGAAGGCTCTCGGGTCCAACCTAGATTTTATCGTTATCGCATTGGTGATCGCGTCGTTCTTATTCGTTGCCTCACAACGCCTGGCCACGGTGCCAGTCCCGGAAGGCGATGAAGCATACATGATGCAGGTCACTTATGAGATGCTCTATCGACACAAGGTGGCGGTTCCGATGATGCGTTATCTCGGCGGAAACATTGAGAACGCATGGCACTCTCGCACGCAGATCTACTTTCTGCTGATGATAGGATTCCATAAGCTCGTCGGCTTTGGACTCCTTCAGGCTCGCATCTTTAATCTGCTCACCGCCGCGGCCACACTCGTCATGCTTTATCTCGCCGCCAGGCGACGCTTCGACTGGCGAGTCGGGATGATCGCGGTGCTGCTGCTCATTGCCGACGTTAGCTTTCTCGAACGCAGTCGCTTGCTGCGCAACGACTTTGCCGGAGCCTTCTTTGCCTTGCTGGCTTACTACCTTTATGAACTGGCCCAGGACAAAAAGTCGGCGCGTCTTTACATCGCTTCGGGACTTGCAACTGGAGCCGGCGTAATGTGCCACACCAACATTATGTATATGTTCGGGGCTATTGCCTTGCTGATTCTGCTCAGAACCGGGTGGCGTGCCTTAACGACGAGCAAGCTGTATCTTTACGCAGGCAGCGCTCTCGCCGTGATGGCCTATGAAATTATCTATGCTCTTCTTGACTATAAAAATTTTCTCTTGCAGAACAGCGGCGACAAGGCACATTTTACGGCGCTCTCGCCGGCGGGTTTGTGGGAGAACTTTGTACACGAGCCGCTCCGCTATCAAAGCTGGTACGGCGGCGGCGAGACTTATCCAATTTCCAATGTCCCCGTCACCTTGCTTCATCTTTTTCAGTTGCTGACGGTCATCGCATTACTGTATCTGATTGGCATCGCTATCTGGCGAGCTAAGCAAGGCAAAGCGCTCGAGGATGCGCGCGTTCGCTTGCTGGTCGTCGCCGTGGTCGCGATACTCTTTTTCGCCTTCATCAGCTCGCCGCGTCGCAAGAGCCTGCTTTACATGGTTCATCTGTCTTCGTGGTTCGCGCTCTGCTCCGGCGTGCTCGTGCGCGATGCGCTGGAGCGCTTCGGGCGCCTGCGCTATGATTCGCGGCGCCGAAGTCGCCTGCTTTACAAAGCCGCGCTCGCAATGCTCTCGCTTGGCGTCATCGGCTATGCGCTTATGTTCGTCAGGCAGAATCGAACATTCATTCGTCAGGTGCGCAATCCTGATCTGGCTACCTTTGACGACTTCGCCGTGACGCTCCGCCGCATCATCCCCAAAGGCGTATGTCCGCTCTCGGTCACACGACCAGCCATCTGGCTGGTCTTTCCAGAACAGGATCGCTGCTATGCGACAATTGAGGGTCGGATGGAATACAGAAACGACCTGGACGTGAACGAATATGCGCTGCTCGTGCCTTCTCACAAGGCCGAGGCCTGGCTCGGTGATTCAGCCGGGAAATATCACCTGCTCGGCGAGATGGAAAACACACCTTACGGGGACATAGAGATTTATTACACTGGAACAAATCCGGAGTATCTGGCGCTTGCGCCGCAGCGTTATCGGTTCTTCGGCGTGCGACGCGGCTTCGTGAGCGATGAGCAGATGGCCAACGCCCGCGAAGTGTGGTCGTCGCAGCCCGGCGATCTGGCGCGAGCCCTCGGCGCAATTGCAGAGATGCAACCTGCAGGGCTGATGATTCAACCGCCGCCCAACAAAAATGTCGATCGAGGACTGATCGCGCTTGCTGATATCGATCTCAAACCGGACGCCATCTACCAGTTGCAGGCGCGCGTCAGGTCTTCGGGTCAATGGGAACTTGTAGTGGTTGACCAACGAACCGGAGTCTGGATTGACCAATGCAGGATCGTGGAAGGCGTGGAGGCCAAGAACGTGGAAAGTATCTTCAAAGCCGGCGGCGCCAGCAAAATCAAGCTGGCGCTGCGCTCACCAGGCAGACCCTCTGCTGCGGCGCCCATTACCATTTCCTCCATTAGCCTGCGGGAAATCGCCTTGTTGCCTGCGGACAACAGCAATGGAAATTACAGATGAATCTGCGGACTCAAACCGAATGTCTGAACAGCCACCTCGCTCAGAAATAACCCTTCTTTCAGGAATGAAACAGCGAGCTGAGGCTGTGTGGGTTCATCTAACGCGTACCGCGGATGCTCGCACTGTGTCCATTGAAGTGTTCCTGGTGGGTGTCGCGGTAATGTTGGCATGGCGTTTGTTCATACAGTTGGAAGCAGGCGATTCGGCGATATGGGATTACATCGCTCAAGCGATTTTGCGAGGTCAAGTACCCTATCGAGACGTAGTGGAGATTAAGGGACCTGCAAGCGCCTACCTGAGCGCAGTCGCGATGTTGCTCGGAAGATTGGTCGGCTTGCGCGATGTGATAGCTGTGCGATTCGTTCAGATTCTTCTTGCGAGCGTGCTGTGCAGCGTTACGTTCCTGGTGGTCGAGACCTATCTGCGCCAGCGAGTGGCGGCACTTATTGCCTGTATGTTTCCACTTATGTCGGACCACTTCGTGAGTTGGACTGAAGGCGGGACGGAGCCCAAACTCGCGATGATTCTCTTTGGTATGCTCGCGCTGCTGCTGATCGCAAAAGACCGACCGGTCTGGGCGGGCTTTTGTTCAATGCTGTCTTGTCTGTCCTGGCAGCCCGGATTATTGTTCGCCGGAGTTGCAGTCCTGATCTTCTCCCGATACCTAACCAGCTGGCGGGACTTGCGCGCGTGCAAGGTCATGTTAGGGGCTATGATACCGCTTGCGGTCACAGTATTGTATTTTTACTCGGTAGGCGCGTTGGCCGACTTTTGGATCTGGACGGTTGCTTACAATGTTGAAGTCTATGCGCCGGAAGGAATAAGAAGTTTTGGAGAAACACTGACGCATTCGTGGACGGTCATAGTTCGAGTTTTCAGGGTAGATATCAGTTGGTTTGCTCTTGGTCTGGCTGGTTTGCTGATGTTTGCCGCCCGGCAATTGCGCGCAAAGGTGAGGTTGAGGCAAGCGCTCGAATCGCCAGATCTGTTCAAAGACGCGATTGTTATTGCGCCGGTTGTTTACATAGCGTTCTGTCTTATCAACCTTCAATCGGGGCCGGACCTTCTACCTTTGTTTCCGTTCCTCGGCATCTTTGCCGGGTGGTTGATTACCGAGATGTCGCGGTGGCTCCGTTCGATTGGTGCGGTGACGAAGCGGCCCGCTTTGCTCCGTGCCGTTGAAGCTCTTCCGGCGCTTGCGCTATCGCTGGTTTGCGCGGTGACTTTGTTTCGCGCGGTAACCTTCAGGCTGGCAGACTGGACCCTCTGGCATCAGGACACGCAGTTGAAGGTGATATCAGACCTCATCGGGCCGAATGATAAGATCTACGTTCACGGCGCGGTCGAGATACTGGTACTGCTCAATCGACCGAATCTGAACCCTTACATCATGTGGGATCACGGGAAAGCCAGCTACATTGCGGCGAAGAAGTTCGGTGGGTCAACCGATGCTATGGTTGATGCTATCGAGGCGGAGCGTCCAAAGCTGGTCGCCGTTTCGCGCCTGAAACAGGTTCCAGAGCGAGTGGCGCTTGAGCGATGGCTGGAGCAGCACTATGAAACGCTTCCAATAACTGGCTACTATGCCTATATCCGCAAGCAATGATGGACCATGGTACTTACCGTATAGCCCAGCAATCTACAGAGAGTAGACCTGCCGCGTTGCGGCTACGGCTCGCTCGCATTGGAAGCGTGCGATCCCTTGCGATAGCCGCCTTTTTTATCGGCGCGCTCGTAATGTTATTTCATCGTCCCTTCAGCCAGGGCGAAGTGGGCGATACGGCCATCTATGACTATATCGCCCAATCAGTTTTGCGCGGCCAAGTCCCTTATCGAGACGTAGTAGACATTAAATGGCCGGCCGCTGCTCATCTGAGCGCGTTGGCGATGCTCGTCGGCAAGCCGCTCGGCATAAGGGATTTGATCGCTGTACGGTTGCTAAACATTTTCCTGGTGGGCTCATTATCCGCAATCATCTTTCTGGTGACGGAGACATACTTGCGGAGCCGCACGGCGGCGGTCATCGCCTTCTTGGTTCCATTGATGCTACCGCGCTTTGCGGATTGGATGGTTGCGGGCACCGAACCAAAGCTATCGCTTATTGTGTTCGGAATGCTGTCGCTGCTGCTGCTGGCCAGGGACCAGCCATTCTGGGCGGGCCTCTTCTCGATGCTCGCGTGCCTCTCCTGGCAACCCGGCTTGATGTTCACGGGTGTCACAGTCCTGATATTCTCAAGATATCTGACAAGTTGGCGAGACATGCGAGCGATCAAGGCGATGATCGGTGCAATCATCCCGCTTGCTGTTACGGTCCTATATTTTGCTTTGCGAGGTGCCCTTGATGACTTGTGGGCGTGGACCATCACTTACAACTACGGTGTGTTTGGTCCGGACGCTAACCCCGGGGCGATGGCCTCCCTGGAACACATCTGGAAGGTTACGAGGAAGATTCTACAAGGGGATTCGGTAATCGTATTCTTGAGTGTAATCGGGTTATTTTTATTCGCTGCCGAACGCATTCTGCTAAAGCTCAGGGACAAACAGTCGTTCCGCTCGCCCGATTTATTCAGAGACGCGATTCTGATTCCTCCGATAATTTACTTTGGATTTTGCCTGATCAATTTTCAAGCGGGCCCCGACCTGATTCCATTTATTCCCTTCATCGGGATCTTCGCCGCCAAGTTCTCGTTGGATGCGGGAAGGTTAATAATCTCACACCTTCGAAAGGCAAGACCGTCTATCGTTGGCCGGGCTGCCTTGATTCCCCAACTCGCCATGGGGTTGCTGCTTGCTTTGGTTCTCGTTCGCGCCGCAAGCTACAGGATGCAAGGCCCAGCGCTCCGCGACCAGGATAAGGCATTCAGGCGTATTTCAGATTTGCTGGGCCCGGATGGCAAGATTTACGTTCACGGCACAACTGAAATACTTGTGCTGCTAAACAAGGCAAACATGAACCCATATGTCTTTCTGGACTGGGGTGCTGACGGATTTGCCGCTTCGCGCAGGGGCGTAGAGTTTAGCGCGTTAATAGACGAGATGGAATCTCAGGCTCCGAAGATCGTAGCCCTCTCCCGGATGAAAGTTGTATCCCATCGAGACGACTTTGAAAAATGGGTAGACGATAAATACGAAGAATTAGAATTAGAAATACCCGGCTACACCGGCGTCTATCTGCGCAAGCAGCAATGAGCTGACGCGGTGACTCATAAGACAGCGATCCCGTTGGTCAGCACATACACCTTCTCCCGGCCCCCGGCAATCGTGAAGGACTCAACCACGCGCGAAGCGTAACCCGAAAAGAAGTCAGCGAGGCTCGCTTCGGTGAACCGAAGGCTATGTTCACCGGTGCCGGGGTTGGTAAATAATCGGCCGAGCATCGAAAGAAGTCGCGAGTTGCTCGTCGCCAGATTTCGAATCGGCTCCGCGATGATGACTCGCTTTCGTGCCGCTTTAAGCATTCGATCGACGACCGCCGAAGCGTCCGGCAGGAAGTGGTAAAGACTCGCTTGCATGATCACATAGTCTGCCGGCGGCAGCGCCTCTTCGCTTCGAAGGTCCCATACCTGTCCGCTGCCGCCTCGCCGAATCAATCGAGTGATGAAGCTCGCGTTGACATCCAGACCTGTGTATTGAACGGCTTTTGTTCGCAGATGGCGGTGAT
>DATLWF010000188.1:0-3392 GCA_035576605.1 Blastocatellia bacterium
ACGGTCATTTCATCGGAGCTTGGGAATGTCGGGATCGCGGTCACTCTGATGGACGACCCCGACTGGCGCGTCCTAACGCTAATTGTGGGTGCTCGCCGATAGTTTTGGCTTCGTATACTTGATGAACAGCTTGGGGTCTAAAGTCTAGTGCCGACGCCAGAGCCGCCCAAGCCACGCACCTCATTCGGCACACACTTTATAGAGCTGACCCGAAGCTGTTTGGTGGTCGATGAGTTACGGGCGGCCAAAAGACCGAACGGGTCACCTATGCCTTGTCCTCACGCTCGACACCTACCGAGCCGGACGACGAGGCGTCTCGCCTCTTACTCCAAAAGGTGTTCGAAGTCTCTGGTAGAGATGCGATAGGAGGCCATCCCGATCATTGTCCACGAATTCCTTAAATAGGTCCTCGGTTATCGCCACGACATCAGGTAACGGTACGTCGTATCCCTCGATCGTTGTGTCAGTGCTATAGAACTCGACCATTCCAGGCAAAGGGCTCCATCGGTCCGTAGGCATATAATAGGTCAATCCTAGCTGCATCGACTCCTTGACATTTGGCACCTCCACGAACCTCGCCATCAGCGCATCGATCGCAGGATGTTTGCCTACAGGATAGTCATGAAGCAGCTTCATCACAGCGATCCCTAATAACTCTGATACATCAAACTGCGGTGCCTCATCAAACAATCTTGACAAAAAGCTTTGCAAACCAGCTGACGGCAACGAATCACGTCGCGTGTGCTTCAGAACGACAGATGCAAACCAATTAGCTGGATGCGAGGCTATGCAGATTGCCACCGCAATTGGTGCTGGATACTCCGCAAGGTATGTGGCGATATGTGGTGCGAAGGGATCCCGGACGATGTAGTTGGCGCAGAGGTATTCCTGAAGGGAGAGATGAGAGAATTCAAATCGTTCGAGACGAGTAGGCCCTATGATACCTGTATGAGATTCCAACTCAACGATAACCTGCATTGCCTCATCGGCAGGAAGGCCGAAGGAACGATGTACTACGGTATAAGCGTCGCGCAGCTGGCGATCCGTGAACGCGGCTATCCGGTCGCGGTATCGTGCGTCAGTAGTCGTCTGGGCTAACCCAGCCGCAACCCTGTCACTGAGCGAGCGCGTTTGCACGCGGGTAGCAAACGTTAGATGAAAAGCCAATGCGGAGAGAAAGTCGGCTTTGCGCTCAGGTCCGAAGCTGGCGTACTTAGACCGACGCACGATCTTGCGCTGCGCATCCCAATCTTGCAACAGCAGCGCGACGAGACGCCGATATACTAGGTTCGGCTGTTCAGGAAGGTCGCCAAAACGCTCAAATATAAACATTAGCTGCGTCAAAAGAAGCGGACGGTCAGCGACGTCAAAGTACGGGAGCTTTTCAAGCCGCGCAAGAAATTCATCAGGCTCGCTGAGCTGGCGACGCGCAAGCTCCTCCACTTCCGAACGCTCGAGTGGACAGATTTCCACGATCGCAAAGCCATCGAAAATGCTCTGATAATCTCCGGTCCTGCAGGTAACTAAGATCTTGCACTCCTCAAGTAGGTACCCGAGACTAATAATCTCGGAATGAAGGTCTCGCCGCCGGCTCAACACTACCTCGTCGAAACCATCCAACATAATAACCGCGTGGGTGTCATTCAAATATGTGGCGAGAAACTGCTCCAATGGTTGCTTAGCAACAGCCGCGAAGGGGTCTCCGAGCTGCTTTTCGCCGTCCGGTTGTATACCCAACACCGAAGCCAGAGTGATTAGCAAAGGAATATGCGGATCGATTTCGCGAAGTCGGATGACGATTGGATACTGGTAATAGTCGGCGTCTGAAGATGGTTCTGCGTAAAGCAGACGACGAACCAAGCGCTTCAATGTAGTTGTCTTGCCGGCTCCAGGTTGCCCAAGTATTAACTGGTGGTTTTTAGTTTCGAGCAGATCGCTTTCGGCACACGCGGTCCCCTCTGACGACGCGAAGCGCCGAGCTCCCTCACTAAATCGCAGCCGAACAGTAACATTGTCCGTCTCCGTAGGGTCTGAGGTACCAAAAACCTGCGTAAACTTGCTCCAATTGCCAACCTCTTGCATATGCAGCGCAAGGCGCTGCGTAACGTCCATGGGATTCCTATCGGTTCCCTTAAAGAGTTGAGACAGCTTGGCCTTAGCCACATCGGTGACTACGCCAACGATTGCCTGAGATAGCGGATCCATGTTTCGCGATTGCAGGTGGCTGAAGCGATTCGAACGTTACCGCCACATGATAGCTCGACTTTGCCAGAACGGTCGATGGGAACAGCTTCTGCGGTGCTCAGACTTTGGTCGGCGTACGCTTCGGCAGCGCAATCGCCGGGGCCCGCGTGCGCGGGCCCCGGCGTTACTGCTTGGGGCTTACTTCCCGCGGCGTTCCAGCTTGCGGGGCTGTCGGATTCGGTACACACTCCAGAAGATCGCCTTCGGGTGGTGGCAGGCGTAACGGATCGTTACGGGGACCGCCGGTGCGGATGGATCGGGCGACTAGGATTTCCATGGTCATGGTGTCGTCCTTTCTCAATCCGTCGGGAGCTTCGGTTCCATCTCGACGCACGTTCCGCCGTCGCCGACGGCCAGGTCCTTGCCGGCCTTGAAGCTCAGGGTCACCTCGTCGAGGGTGGTGGTGAAGATGCGTAGCGCCGTGCGCCAGATGGACGGGATCAGCGAGATCGCGGCGATGGCGATCAGGATGGGATGGGCCACGGCGTAGGCGGTGATGAGACGCTGTCCGGTCGGGCTGCGTCTGCACCGCGGTGGCCGCAGGCGAGACGCCCACGGTATCCCAAGTTGGCAGCCCGCTTTGAGCGGGCGACAGAAGAGCGGTGATCGACGGCCTCTCTGTCGCCCGCTGAAGCGGGCTCGGAACAATGGATGCCCGCGTTTCCCCCGACTGAAGCCGGGGGCTACGACCTTAAGCCAGCTTCGCTGGTTCGAATCGGTCAGCCGCCTACTCGACGCTCTCCCACGCGGCGCTATACTAACTAAGTGTCTATCCATGAGCGAGTTGTGCGCAGGGAGCCGGCATGTTCGACATCCGTGTCCAATTTAGACGCATGAATGCCAGAACTGTCCGATTTCCGAACGTCAACGGTCCATATCAATGCGGTCACGAACCACCTTGAAGGTCGACGCGTTCCACCATCAAGGTGGACGCGAGCCACCTTGAAGGTCGATCCCGTTCCACATCAATGCGGTCACGAACCACCTTGAAGGTCGACCCGTTCCACCATCAAGGTGGCCGCGAACCACCTTGAAGGTCGATCCCGTTCCACATCAATACGGCCGCGAACCACCTTCAAGGTCGATCCCGTTCCACATCAATACGGCCGCGAACCACCTTCAAGGTCGATCCCGTTCCACATCAATAC
>DATLWF010000189.1:0-15656 GCA_035576605.1 Blastocatellia bacterium
CTCGACGGCGCGATCCGCTGGCGAAGCGTTACGCCCTCGATGAACTCGGTGGCGATAAAATGAACCGACTCGACCTCGCCGATCTCGAAGATGGTGATCAGGTTCGGATGATTGAGCGCGGATGCGGCCCGAGCCTCCTGCTGGAACCGCCGCACCCGTTCTTCGTCTTTGGTGAATTCGGCGGACAGGAACTTGAGAGCGATCTTCCGGCCGAGCCTTGTATCACGCGCGAGATAAACCTCGCCCATCCCGCCCGCGCCCAGCGTGTGCATAATTTTGTATGGACCGATGTCGGTTCCTGGATCAATGGCCAAGACGCATGGGCCTCCCAAATTCATGCTTGTTGGCGGTACCGCCGGGCGCGCCCCAGCGGCAGCGAAGAGCACGCAGAGCTTATCATCGAAGCTTCGGGATTTTCAATAAGCGGCGAATTGCGTCCGCAGGTTTTCGACGCATACTCCCAACCTCGAAAGTTGACACTCCGCTTGGGGCTAACCTATCATCAAGCTTACTTCTCTTAGATATTTCCGCCTGTGTACCTTGCCTTAGGAGAGCTTGATGAGCACGATCAACCTGACCAATCCGCTTCAAGAGGCGGAACGCGAATGGGAAGAGCGCACGCTCAATCCGACTCTGAAGCGGTCGCCCGAAACCAAACAGACTTTCACTACTGTTTCGCTGACGCCCGTCGAGCGACTGTACACGCCGAACAGCATTCCCGATTTAGACTACGAGGCCGAGCTTGGGTTTCCCGGTGAACCGCCTTACACACGAGGCATTCACGCGACCGGATATCGAGGAAAACTGTGGACGATGCGCCAGTTCGCGGGGTTCGGTTCGGCGTTCGATACCAATCAAAGATTCAAGTACCTGCTTGAAAACGGGCAGACCGGGTTGTCGGTTGCATTCGACTTGCCGACGCTCATGGGATACGACTCGGATCATCCGTTCAGCGAAGGCGAAGTGGGCAAGTGCGGTGTTGCGATCTCGAGCCTCGCCGATATGGAAGCGCTCTTCGATGGAATCCCCATCGAGCAAGTCACCACCTCGATGACGATCAACGCGCCCGCGTCGATGATCTTCGCGATGTTTTTGGCGGCCGCGGAAAGGCAGGGCGCGGACTGGAAGAAAGTCGGGGGCACGCTTCAAAACGATATACTCAAGGAATACATCGCACAGAAGGAGTGGATCTATCCTCCCCGGCCGTCGATGCGGCTGATCACCGACACGATCGAGTTCTGCACAAAAGAAGTACCGCGATTCAATCCGATTTCGATCTCGGGATATCACATTCGCGAAGCGGGCTCGACCGCGCTTCAGGAACTGGCGTTCACGCTGCGCGACGGGATCGAATACGTGCAGTACGCGATCGATGCGGGCATGGACGTGGACGAATTCGTTCCGCGTTTGAGTTTCTTTTTCAATGCCCACAACGACTTCTTTGAAGAGATAGCCAAGTACCGCGCCGCTCGGCGAATCTGGCACAAAGTTATGACCGAACGGTTCGGGGCGAAGAGTCCCCGTTCGTGGATGTTGCGCTTCCATACCCAGACGGCGGGCGTTTCGCTGACCGCCCAACAGCCGCTGAACAACATCGTGCGCGTGGCGATTCAAGCGCTGGCCGGTGTGCTGGGCGGCACTCAATCGCTGCACACAGACGCCTATGACGAAGCGCTGGCGCTGCCTTCGGATGAAGCGGCGTTGATCGGGCTCCGAACGCAGCAGATCATCGCGCACGAGTCGGGAGTCACGAACACGGTTGACCCGTTAGGCGGTTCGTACTTTCTCGAGAAGCTCACCCGCGATATGGAAGAAGGCGCGTTCGAGTACTTCCGCAAGATCGACGACTTCGGCGGAATGGTCGAAGCTATCGAAGCAGGCTTCCCACAGCGCGAGACTCAGGATTCGTCTTACGAGTTTCAGAAAGCGGTCGAGCGCAGGGACAAGATCATCGTCGGCGTGAACGACTACGTCATGCAAGACGAGCCGATGGAGTTGCGGCTTCTTCAGATCGATGAATCGGTGGCCGCGCTCCAGGAGGAGCGGTTGAAGAAGCTGCGAACCGAACGCGACAACGCGCAAGTCGATAGGACGCTGAAGAATCTTGCAGACGGGGCGCGGGGCTGCGAAAACACGATGCCGTTGCTGTTGGACTGCGTCCGTGCTTATGCGACGCTGGGAGAGATGTGCGACGCGCTCCGACCGATTTTTGGCGAGTACCAGGAGCCAGGACTCTGAAAAGCAGCGTCGCGTCGCTTCGAGGCCACAACGGATTATGAGTTCATTGGCGCGCATCGCCAGCCAATTTGAAAAGGGAGTTCCCGCAATGAAACAGATCAAACACCTGCTCGCCTTTGCCCTGGTGAGTTTGCTCGTCCTGACGGCGTCCGCTCAACAGTCGAGAAAGATCAAAGTGGACTTCAAGGAGATCAAACTGAAAAACGGCCTGCGAGTGCTGCTGGTTGAAGATCACAACGCGCCCGTAGTTTCAGTGGCTATCACCTACGATGTGGGCTCGCGCAACGAGCGGCAGGGCCGCACGGGGTTTGCTCACCTGTTCGAGCACATGATGTTCACCGGTTCTCAGAACGTGGGCAAGAACGAGTACTCGCTGCTCATTGACACAAACGGCGGCGCAAACAACGCGACAACGAACGAGGATCGCACGCTGTATTTTGCAACGGTGCCGTCGAATCAACTCGACATGATTCTGTTTCTCGAAGCCGATCGCATGAGCAATCTGGACGTGACCCAGGACAACCTCGATACGCAGCGCAACGCCGTCCAGGAAGAGCGGCGGCGGGGGCTTGATAATCAGCCCTACGGCAAGACCGGCGAGAAATTTCAGGAGGTGATGTACGACAACTTCGCCTACAAGCATTCGGTGATCGGTTCAATGGAAGACCTCAACGCGGCAAGCTTGCAGGACGTGAAGGACTTCTTCCGAGTCTATTACGCGCCGAATAACGCCGCGCTGGCGCTGGTGGGTGATTTCAAACCGGATGTCGCGTTGGCGAGGATCAAGAAATACTTTGAAGCGATACCCTCGCAGTCTGCGCCGCCTCCGGTAGACACTGCTGAGCCTGAACAAGCTGCCGAGCGACGGTTCACTGTACAGGATCCGCTCGCTCGACTGCCGCAAATCATCATCGGTTATAAAGGAATCGCCGGCAACACTCCGGACTCTTACGCGATGCAAGTGCTCAGTCAAGCGCTTGTCACCGGTCAAAGCTCGCGCCTCTATCAAAAGCTCGTCAAAGAGAAGGAACTAGTCACCGGAGTCTTCGGCTTCCCGAACACAATGCGCGGCGGCGGCGATTATCAGATCACCGCAACGGTCGCACCCGGCAAGAAGCTAGAAGATGTTGAAGCCGCGATCAACGATGAAATCGTCCGAATACAACGTGAGCCAATCGCCGATTGGGAGCTTACGAAAGCCAAAAACTCGTCGCGGCGCAGTTCGATTCAAGCGTTGCAAAACTCACTCGGAACCGCGACCCGACTGGCGCAATTCGCAGTCTTTTACAACGATCCGAATCTCATAAACACCCAGTTCGACAAGATCGCGGCGGTCACCAAAGATGACGTGCAACGCGTCGCCAACAAGTATTTGAAGGCGACGAATCGCACCGTCGGGATCACAGTTCCGCAGACAAGATCCGGCGGGGCAGCGCCTACGAATTGATATTGCTCGATGACCGACGGAGAGATGTTGGAGGTTCGCCCTGAGGCTGCAATCAAACAAGGGGTCGAACTCCGAACGTCAGAGGGAGAAGCTATGAAACGAATGATCTCGAAATCGAATCGCGCGCTAGCGGCAGTCCTTGTGATGGCGCTCGCAACCATACTTGCAACCGCGCAGGCTCCAAAGCCGTCCTCGAAGGGCCTTGTTATCAAGGGCAAAGCACCGATCAGCAAAGAAGTCCTGAAGGTCAAGCTGCCCAAGGCTTACGAAACAAAACTCAGCAACGGCCTGCAAGTCATCGTGCTCGAGCAACACAAGCTGCCGACATTTAACATGCAGATGATCGTGTTAAGCGGCGGGTTGACTGACGCGCAAGACCAGCACGGAGCCGCGCAGTTTACTGCCACGCTGCTGCGTGAAGGAACCAGGTCTCGCACAAGCAAACAGATCGCCGAGCAGGTCGACTCTCTCGGGGCCTTGCTTGGGGCAACCTCGGGGCTTTCGTCGCCGGACAGCAGAGTCTCGGCGTCCGGGCTCACCGACAACTTCGATCAGATCATGGAGCTGTTCGCCGATGTGATTCTCAACCCGAGCTTCCCCGCGGATGAGTTCAACAAGCTCAAGACGCGGTCTCTGGCGCAGCTACGGCAGCAGCGCTCCAATCCCAGTTTCCTCGCTACCGAGATGTTCAACAAAGTCATGTACGGCTCGCATCCTGCCGCGCGAACGTCGCTCTCCGTCGAAGAGATTCAACGGCTGACGCCAGAAGCACTGCAGAAGTTTCACGCTCTGAACTACAAGCCGAACAACGCCATTTTTGCCATCGTCGGCGATGTTAAACCAGCCGAGATAGTCGCCAGGCTCGAAAAGACTTTTGGCACGTGGCAGCGCGGGGATGTGCCGCAGACCACGATCCCGAAAGTTAGCGAGGCCGGCCCGGCGAAGATCTATCTAATCAATCGCGCTTCGTCGGTACAGACCAATCTCCTGCTAGGCAATCTCACCATCGAACGCACTGACGCCGACTATTACGCGTTGGACGTAATGAACCAGGTGGTGGGCGGCGGACCAAGCGCGCGGCTGTTTCTAAATCTTCGCGAAGATAAAGGCTACACCTACGGCGCGTATAGCCGGTTCTCCGCGAGCAGGTATCGGGGAACCTTTCGCGCGAACACCGAAGTGCGGACAGAAGTGACAAAAGGCTCGATGGACGAGTTGATGTATGAACTGAAACGAATTCGGGACGAGACGGTGGCGCCGGAGGAATTCGATCGAGCCAAGCGTACGATCATCGGCAGCTTCGCGTTGCAGCTTGAATCGCCGCAGGCGTTGTTGAACAACATCATTACACAGAAGCTGGAAGGTCTGCCCGCGGATTACTGGGACACTTACACTCAGAAGATTGCGGCGATCACCGCGGATGACGTGCAGCGGGTGGCGAAGAAATATCTCGATCTGAGTCACGTGCAAATCGTTGCGGTAGGCGATGCCACTAAGATCGCGGATGTGCTCAAGCAGTACGGCACGGTTGAGATATATGATACTGAAGGAAAGCCTGTGAGATCGGGCGGAGGAAGTTGATTATTTTCCATGTGTCATTTTCTATTTGTCATTTGTCATTTTTGGGCACGCGCCTGGCAACTAAATCGCGTGAAAATGAGAAATGACAAAATGGAAAATGGCAAATGACCGGTTTCTATGTCTGACGAACGAATAAGAGTACTGCTCGCAAAGCCGGGTCTGGACGGTCACGACCGCGGCGTAAAGGTCATCGCGCGAGCGCTGCGCGATGCCGGCATGGAAGTGATCTACACTGGCTTGCGCCAGACTCCGGAGCAGGTTGTAGCGGCCGCTGTTCAGGAAGACGTCGACGCTATCGGCCTGTCAATCCTATCCGGCGCGCATATGACGTTGTTCCCTCGAGTGGTCGAGCTCGCACGCCAGGAGGGACTCGATGACGTGATTGTCTTCGGCGGCGGAATCATACCCGATGAAGACATTCCGCGGTTGAAGGAGCGCGGCGTTACCGAAGTCTTCACGCCCGGCGCGAGGATGGAAGACATAATCGAGTTCATACGGAAGAACGCGCGCCACGCGTTACCGGCGTAATAATGATTGCAATCAAGCGCGGGCTATATTCCCAACATCGTGGCGTTCGTCGTTGAGCATCCTGAAGTGTGCAATCATTGGGATGAGGCAATAAACCCCGAGAGCGAGATTCGCGAGCTGGTTTTGTCCCAGAATCCCCCGTGCGGCGAGAAGAGCGGCTAACCATAGCGTTGAATACACGGACGGATATGAATTTCCCTTGTGTTGTTAAGGCAAAGCTATAGTAGAATGCCAGAGCGTAGAGAGGAAACACGTACCCTAGGCCGCCGGCATCATCGGAATCTCTGCCGCAGAGCAAGTTGCTTGAAGCATGAACGTAGCCTGAGGGCTACGCGCGCATTCTGCTCCAAACGAACAGTGCGAGCGCGATCAAGATCGCGCCGGAACCGAAGTCGAGTTCAGAGACACGTCCCGGTTTGGCTTTGTGGTTGCGTTGAGTTGACGACGCATCCGACACTGGGCGAGCGCTATGAAAGGTCATTTCTTCGCCGGGATCGCAGATGCAGCCAGGTGCGCCGCATTCGCACCAGCCGCCAATTACAGTATGGCCGGCAAGGGCAACGGTGGCGAACGGAGCTGAGTTAGTGAGCTTTTCACCCTTAGAAGGCGAAAACCACATCGGTAGCGCGAGCAAGCATACGGCTGCCAGTAATAATCTTGTCCTCACTTCTTTTTCCTCCCTTAAGCGGTTAGCTGAATTTGAAAAGCGTGTCAGCCACGCGGGATTGTATCAGGGAATCGCGCAGAATCTCATTAGAGCTTTGAATACAAAGCAGGCTCTCGCTGAGTTCGTTTTCAAACTCGTGTCAGTCGCCGATGACGCTCACCAGGTTCGTCAGTTTGAAGTGGTGGGTCATGTGGGACGACTTCTGTTGAACCTGCCCTTCTTTCGCCATTTTGAAAGCGTCGGACTCTACTACGAGGCACTGAGCCTCAACCAGGGTACACGCGGTGACACCGCCAGCGCGGGTTCCAGGTTTCACCGAATTGCTGATAGCGGTCCCCTACACTACAGAGCCAGAGCGATGCTCGCGCTCGGCGCCAACTCGTTCACAGCTGGCGACCGACAGACTGCGATGTCGTTTTACCGAGAGGTAATGAGGATCGCCACACGGCGGCGTGTCTTCGACCCGGCGACACTCTATACAGCGAGCCGAATGACCGCGGTGATCAAGGCTATGGAAGGTGATCATCTTGGCGCGGCAGCGGATTTAGAGAGGATGCTTCCGTTGGCCCGGGTGGCCAGCTCGGCGCAGCCTTACGCCTACTATGATTACCTGAACACGCTGGCCGTCGAGCTTGGAGAACTGGGAAGGCTCGACCAGGCTCGACGCGCGTCCGAGATCGCGATTGCCTCGCCGTTTGCCCGCGCATATCCCGAGTGGCGCGAAACGTTTGAGGATATCGAAGCCAAGAGACAGCGCGGCTCTCGATCGAGCGTAGGAGTTCGACAACCCATTAGCGAGACGGAAGAAGACCGACGAGATCCTGGTCGGAAAAAGACCGACAATCTCCTTCGGTTACCTGTACTGGAGCCCCGCGCACCAGCCGGCCGCGAAGATTACACGCAAGACTCTCAGGCACGCGTTCTCAATTTCCAGCAGTGGAAGACGGCGATCAAAGCGTCCAGTCGTGCTATTCCTGAAGAAGTCACTCCAGAACAACGAAGACGGATGACCACAGGAGAGAAACTGATCCGGCTTATGGATCTGATCTCACAGGATGAAACGGACGATGAGACGATAGACAGAATTCTGGAAGCTGTGGAAGAAATCGTTTTGAACCGTCGAAACGAGAAACTAGACTGACCGGCGCTTGCGCTGCGCCTTCCGATCCGCCCGACCCAACCTTTTTACATACTGAAGCACAACCGCCCGTTCGGCTGGCGCCAACTTGACCACTTCCTGGACGATTTCGGCAACATCGTTGCTTATGACGGCCTTCTTTGTAATGTCCAGGAGCAAGAGGTTATGCGATTGGTCGACAACTCGATGAAGTACGCGTTCATCCGATAAACCGAAGGCCACGCGAATCAACTCCATCTCGCGAACTCTGAGCCCGCGAGCCAGAGCCTTGAGCTTATCGACGCTCAAGTTCTTCGCGCTGCCGCTTATGATTCCGCTGACATAGCTGTCGGTTATCTCTCCGCCGGACCTCAGCTTAACATCACGCCGCGACAGGTGTTTATCTTTCATCACGCGCTCGACGTAACGACTCAAGCCTTGTTTGTTAGTCTTCGACATGATGCAACTCCCGGGTGCGCCAATATTATTTTGAAGCTGGCCCGTCAAAACAAAGTTGGCGGGGGAACCCTATTCTAAACCAGTACCATCGCGACTACAATTGCATTTTTACCTTGAACCGGTCAACCACCGCGCAGCCAGAGTGGGAGGGTCGGACCTGTGGGATGAAGCCGAAAAGGGTCAGCTTGATCAATGACTGAGGAGAGAAAACGCCAAAAATTGACGCTCTCAGAATCGGGGTGTTAGACTTGAGCTCAACAAAAGGAGGCGCCAGATGCCGGTAAGCGAGAGACTTCTCCAGATACTCGCCTGTCCAGTCTGCAAGGTGAAGGTC
Organism: Blastocatellia bacterium; assembly: GCA_035576605.1. Classification (GTDB taxonomy): domain Bacteria; phylum Acidobacteriota; class Blastocatellia; order UBA7656; family UBA7656; genus Onstottus_A. The sequence goes on from DATLWF010000189.1 coordinate 8,372, forward strand.
GAACTGAAGCCCGACGGCAGCGGACTCAAGTGCACCCAGTGCAAACGCGTGTACCCCATACGCGACGATATTCCAGTTATGCTCATAGACGAGGCAGTGATTGAAGAGTGAAGCAGGGAGCTTACCGAACAACACAGAGATGCCCTTTGATTGGTCGCGAGTTCGGAGGGTCCTGCTCGTACGCCTGCGGTCAATAGGCGACACCGTCTTGATGACCCCGTGCCTTCAAGCGCTGAACGAGTGGCAACCCGCGGTTGAGATTGACGTGGTAACCGAGCCGCTGGCTGCTCCCGTTCTTGAAGGTCATCCGCTTGTTGACTCTCTTTTTGTGACCACCAAAACGCTGACGTCAAGATTAAACCTCACGGCGCAACTCCGCAGGAGAGGCTTCGATCTGGCATTCAACCTCCACGGAGGCTCAACCGCAATGTTGCTGACGGCGATGTCGGGAGCAAAGCACACGTTTGCTTTTCGAGACCAGCGAGGTTCGTGGCTGTTGAGTGAACGAGTGCCTGCCCCAGACGTCCTGCTGGGACGCAAGAGGATTCACAGCGTCGAACAGCAACTCGCATTGCTGAGTTGCGCCGGGGTGCCGATGCCTCGGCAGCCGCGGCTCAGCCTCGCGATCTCTTCCGAGGCGGGAGCCAGTGCCCGAACGAAACTGATAGGCGCAGGATTAGCAGTTGCGTCGCTAACCTCGAGACGATTTGCAATTGTCGCCCCGGGCGCAGCGTTTGAATCAAAGCGCTGGGGCGCTCGAGAGTTCGCCTCGGTAATAGACCATCTTGACGACCGCTGGCAACTTGAGAGCATTATCATTGCGGGACCGGGACAGGAGCATCTCGCAGGCGAAGTCGCGGGCTTTTCTAACTCGAACCCGTGCGTGTTGTCCAAGGTCAGCCTCCCGGAGTTGAAGGCAGTTGTGGGAGCCTTTGGCCGCGTATTCGTGGGCAACGACAGCGGGCCTATGCATATTGCGGCGGCCCTTGGCTGTCCGGTGGTCGCGGTGTTCGGATCTTCAAATCCAGACGTATGGCATCCGTGGACCGGCGCGGCCTATCGGGTCCTTGGCGGAGAGCGAGGCACTGCAGACAGCAATGTCCGCGGGTCGATCGCCGCGGTAGGAGTGCACGAGGTGATCGCGGCGGTAGACGAAGTGATCGAGTCCGCTACGACGCGCGCCGCTTCTTGACAAATTATGAGCACACTAAGCCGAGAACGAGCACGTACTCTGACTTCCGGATTCGCAGGCAAGCGCATTGTCGTACTGGGCGATGTGATGCTTGACGAGTTTATCTGGGGCCGCGTGCGTCGAATTTCTCCCGAAGCACCCGTGCCGGTCGTCGAGGTGGATCGGCAGACACTCGCTCTTGGCGGCGCCGGCAACGTGGTTTCGAGTCTGGTTGCGCTCGGCGCAGCGGCTACACCCATCGGAGTACTCGGCGATGATCTTGACGCGGACAGGCTTCGCGGCGCCTTCGGTGAGGTTGGAGTGAGCGTCATCAGGCTGGTAGTCGATGGAGCCCGGCCCACCACTGTGAAGACCCGTATCATCGCTCACAATCAGCAGGTCGTGCGAGCCGATCGCGAGAGCCGCGCGCCCATCGCCGCGGAAATTGAAGATCGCGTCGCCGAGGGTTTTCGTGCCGAGATCGAACGGGCGGACGCGGTAGTAGTTTCAGACTACGGTAAGGGGTTGTTGACACCAGGTCTGCTTGCGCAGGCGCTAACTGCGGCACGGGAACGAGGGTTGATCGTTTGCCTCGATCCCAAAATGCGCAAGTTCGTTCATTATCAGCCGGTCACCGTCATCACACCAAACAACCAAGAAGCGGCAGAAGCGTCCGGCATTCCGATTGAAGACGAGCACAGTCTGACCGAAGCGGGGCGGAAGCTGCTTGGCTCGATTGACGCCCGCGCCGTGCTGATCACTCGCGGAGAAGAAGGGATGACACTGTTCACCGGCGGCGGTCGGGATGGCGCTGAAGTCACTCACATCCCTACGGTAGCGCGCGAAGTCTACGATGTGACCGGCGCCGGGGACACCGTCATTGCAACGCTGGCACTCGCGCTTGCCAGCGGCGCTTCATTTGAAGAGGCGGCGGTGCTCGCCAACCACGGCGCGGGGGTGGTAGTGGGCAAAGTAGGGACGGCATCGGTGACGCGCGACGAGCTGCTTGCTACGATCTGAGTGACAGCTGATGCGTGTGCTTGCTATTGTTTTTATGCGCCAGCAGGAACGTTTGTTTCATAATGAATGGTCCAAGACGCTTGAACAGAATCACAAACGGGGTTCGAAATAATGAGCATTGAGTTGTTGAACAGGCTTAACGAGCGCCGCGCCGTAGTAGGCGTGATAGGGCTCGGCTACGTGGGACTGCCGCTTGCGGTCGAGTTCGCTCGAGGCGGCTTGAAGGTGATCGGTTTCGATCTGGATCGGTCGCGCGTCGACTCGATCAACGACGGCGGGTCATATATTCCGGACGTGCCGACGGAGATGGTCGCAGCGCTCATAGAAAGAGGGAAGCTTTCGGCGACGACCGACTTTTCGCATCTCGCCGAGACCGATGCGGTGATCATTTGCGTGCCGACACCGCTCCGCAAAACGAAGGAACCGGACATCTCGTACATCCTCGCCGCCGCCGAGCAGGTCAAAGCTCACCTTCATTCGCCCCAGCTTGTGGTACTGGAATCTACCACCTATCCGGGCACGACGGACGAAGTGGTGCTGCCGATGCTCAAAGAGACAGGCCTGGAACTCGACAAAGATTTTTATCTGGCGTTTTCGCCCGAACGCGTCGATCCGGGAAACAAACAATTTCAGACTCACAACATTCCCAAGGTCGTCGGCGGCGTTTCGACGCGGTCGACCGACATCGCGGCCGCGCTTTATCAGACAATCGTCAATGAAGTGCACAAGGTTTCCAGCGCGCGCGTCGCGGAAACAGCCAAGCTGCTCGAGAACACCTATCGCTCGGTCAACATCGGGCTGGTGAACGAAATGGCGCAGCTCTGTTATCACCTCGGCATAGACTCCTGGGAAGTGATCGAGGCGGCGGCTACAAAGCCGTTCGGGTTTATGGCCTTCTATCCCGGCCCCGGAATCGGAGGCCACTGCATTCCGCTTGACCCGCATTATCTTTCGTGGAAGGCGCGGCTGCACGGGTTCGAAGCGCGATTCATCGGACTGGCCGAAGACGTGAACTCGCACATGCCTAATCATGTTGTGCAGCTGGTGCAGGACGCGTTGAACGCGCACACCAAGCCGGTTAAGGGCTCTCGCATTCTTGTCGTGGGGGTCGCTTACAAGCGAGATATCAACGACGTTCGCGAGTCGCCGGCGCTCGCCATCGTCGACCAGTTGATGCACAAGGGTGCGGCGGTCAGTTATCACGATCCGTTCGTTCCCGAGATGACTGTGGACGGCCGGGACTCGCTCGCAAACGTAGCGCTCACCGATGAAATGCTGTCCGCCTGCGACTGCGCGGTGATCGTGACGGATCACTCAGATGTGGATTACTCGCGGGTGCTGAGGCTCGCGCCGCTGGTGGTCGACACACGCAACGTCACCCGCAAGCTCGGCATGCCGCAACACGAAGAGAAAATTGTGAGGTTATGAGCTGAAGCAGCGTGTCGCTCGCTCAACCACCTTCCGGCTCTTCGCAGTAATAATGTGACCATTCGGCGTTTACCAGCGTCTAAATTATTGTGTATATTGTTCAACCGTGCGCAAAGCGCGAAGCTCGCGCAAAGTCCACAACAAAAGAGGTTTTAGGATGAAGAGGAAGTTATCCCTGGTCGCCTTGGCGATGATGCTGACGCTCTCGATGCAAGCCTCCTCAGGTCTGCTTCGAACCGCGAAAGCTCGCGTCCGGGCAGGCGGAGGCGCGTCTGCGCAACAGGCGTCAGGTGCCTCGGGTTCCGTCGCAGTGATCGTTGAGCTCGAAAGCGAGCCGGTCACAATGCATCAGAGGTTGACAGAGCGCATACCTCGAAGAGAGATTGACTTCGAATCCCCCAGTGCCCGCGCTTACGAGGCGCAACTCGATAGCGAGCACTCGGATTTCAAAACGCGAGCGGCCCTCGTTTCGCCGAACCTTCGCGTAAGAGCGGACCTTCGCAAACTCGCGAATGCGGTCTCGGTTGAGGTCTCACCGTCCGAGGTTGCTGCGATTGCCGCGTTGCCTGGCGTAAAGCGCGTCGAGTTGGTGAAAGAGGTTCATACCTTGCTCGATGCAAGCGTGCCGTTGATCAACGCGCCCGCCTTATGGGCCCGCCTGGGCGGCGTTGGGGCCGCCGGTCAGGGCATGAAAATAGCTATTCTTGACACCGGGATCGACATTACTAATCCGCTGTTCTCCGATGCAGGTTTAACATTGCCCGCAGGCTTTCCGAAGACGACCATTGGAAGCGAAGCGCTAACCAATAACAAGGTGATTGCAGCGAAGTCTTTCCTTCGGCCGGTCTCGGATGCACAGGACCAGAACGGTCACGGCTCAAACGTCGCCGGGATCGCGGCCGGAAGTGTAACTGGGTCGCCGCTGGGCACGATCTCGGGCGTGGCTCCGATGGCGTACCTTGGCAACTATCGGGTGCTGGGCGCGGATGGTTCGGGTCGTACCGATTTGATAGCTCAGGGCATTGAACAGGCGGTCGCCGACGGATTCGATGTCTTGAGCATGAGTTTTGGAGCCTCCGACGACGGGACGCCTGATATTACCGAAACGATGACTGAAGCGGCAGTGGCGGCTGGAAAGATTGTCGTGATCGCGGCCGGTAACGATGGCCCCGATCCGGCGACGATTAACACACCGGGGACCGCGCCTTCCGCGATTACAGTTGCGGCTTCGACGAACGCTCACGTTGTGGGGCCGGTGATTGCTGTCGCAGGACCGGGCGCCGTTCCGTCCGTTCTTTCAGACATCGGGTCGACCAAGGGAAGTGGTAGCACAGCGGTTTTTGACAGCACGCTCGGGCCATTACCTTACGTGGATGCAGACCCGCAAGGCCGCGCGTGCCAAGGGATCCAAGCGGGATCACTCAACGGAATGATCGCGCTGATCGAGCGAGGGAACTGCGACTTTGTGACGAAGATCAACGCCGCCGCTTCGGCGGGAGCAAGAGCGGCGATCATCTTCAACAGAGACGCGAGTGAAGACACGGCCGGAAGTAGTGGCGGCGGTGACAACCTCTTCACCATGCTTGCCAACGGCACGACGATACCGTCGTTCTTTGTCATTCGCAGCAAAGGGCTGGCGTTGCGCGATTTCGTCAGAGCCAATCCCGGCGCCACCGTCAGCATCGCTGTGTTTGGATCGGGCAGCTTCACACCTGATGTCATTGCGGATTTTAGTTCGCGAGGACCCTCGAGTGTCGAGGGACTCAAGCCGGATGTCGCCGCCCCGGGTGTGATCATCTATTCGGCGGCCGCCAGGACCGGCAGCTCAAGCGGCGTCGTCGACCCGAGCGGCTTCCTGGCAATCAGCGGCACGAGCCAGGCCACGCCCCACGTAGCAGGAGCGGCTGCCCTCATCAAACAACTCAACCCCTCATTCACGCCTGCGCAAGTTAAGTCGGCTTTAGTCAGCTCGGCTACAACAGATGTCTTCACCACGCCGGATCAGACTGCTCGAGTGGGAGTGCTGGACACCGGCGGTGGACGCGTCGATCTGGCCCGCGCGAGCTCGGTCAGTGCCACGTTCTCACCGACGAGCTTGAGCTTCGGGATCAGGAAGCTGAAGAAGAACGACGTCGATGTCAGTCTCGATCTCAACATTATGAGCGTTGTGGACGGTCAGAACACGTTCACCGTTAGCGTGCAACAGCTTGATCCGGGCGACGGTGTTAATGTCGCCCCTTCCGTAAGCGCGGTCACGCTCGCTCGTGGGCAAACAACAACGGTAACGATAAGAAACACAGCGGTCGTTGGTTCTCAGAGGCGCGATTACACGGGCTATGTGCTGGTAAGCGGTGGTGGTCAGACCCTACACGTGCCGTATTGGGTGCGGTATGTGAAGAAAAAGAGCTAGAACGTGAAACGTGATGCGTGAAACGTGAAGCTTGCTTCACGCATCACGCATCACGCATCACTCACGGTTTCTTCCGCCTCTGCTTTTCTTTCTCCTTCTCCAACTCGCGCTGTTTACGCTTCTCCTCTTCGATCTCCAGTATCGAGGGAGGAGCGGCGGCAAAGGTCAGTTCTTCGCGGTACGTCGCGAACACAGCTTTTGCGTTCAGAAGCGCAGGCGAGAATTTGTACTGGCGAAAGGCATCGACCGCGCGGTCGTCTATCACCGGATCGAGTGACCTCAGCACGCGAATGTTGATTATCTTACCTTCCGGTGTGACCACTCCTCCCAATAACACGGCGCCTCTCACGGTGCGCCCGGCTTCAAACTGCGGCGCCACTCGCTCCAGCGCTACCGGCGGCGTGAAGCGGTCGCCCTGGTTGATCCGAATCGGACCGCCATATTCGTCAACGGGGTGGGACAACTCCCCGGGCCGGTTCCGCAGGTTTACGACCGGAACGATTTCCGGCGTGACCGAGACCAGCAGCGTGCGCTCGGTCGGCACGCTTTCCTGACGTCCGCCCCCGCCGACGAAGTACTTCACGCCGAACATCCCTTTGCCGCCGCGCAACATCACCGTTTCGAAGTTGCCGAACTCCACACCCTTCACGTCAAGCAGCGGTTCGTTTGCATAGCGAACCCGTAACTCAAGCTTCATGTAGCCGCGTACCACGTCGCGCGGCGTAAGGGTGAAGACCATGTACTCCGGCCCGAGGAGGACCGCATCGTTAAAGGTCTCGCCGCTCCGCAAACCGACCGATCGAATGTGACGCACGGCAATCTCCTCGAGCTTGTTTTTGTCCTTTAAGTAGGCGATTTCTTCCTGGGCAGTCGAGTAAGTGCCCTGGAGTCGGGTGACTTCTTCCATTGCTGGCGAACGCCCGGCATCGTATTGGTAAACGGCGAAAGTCAGGTTCACGGCATATTCACGGCTCCCCGCTCGCACCCCGCCGGCCCCGCTTTGGGCGGCCGACGTTATTCCTAAGCTCGGCGAAAGCAGAAACACCAGCCACAGAGGGCGCAGCGAAGCGAGGAGTCGCAAACCCCTGCGCGACTCCTCATCGCCTGCGGCTCGAAGTTTTAGAACCTTCATGGATTTACTTACTCCTTCTGCGCTCCGCGATCATCATCCGGTACGCGTCGCTCTTGCTGATCCCGCGCTCGCGGGCGATTCGCTTGAGCGCGCTCTTCTGATCGAGCCCTTCAGCGCTCGCCAA
>DATLWF010000190.1:0-4938 GCA_035576605.1 Blastocatellia bacterium
TTGCCTCGGCTTATGCCCTAATGAACAAACCCGAGGACGCAATCAAGTGGTTGGCGGATACTGCCGAGGACGGGTTTCCTTGCTACCCCTTGTTTGAGAACGACGCCAACCTGAATAGCCTGCGGAAGGACGAACATTTCATAGCATTCATGGCGAAGCTAAAACAGCAGTGGGAGCATTACCAGGCCACCCTGTGAGCTGCTCGGACGTTTGACCAGGGAAACTGATCGGCAGACGTTGACGGCAACGAACCGTCTCGCTAGATTTCTCGCCTGATTCGCACCAACATCACAATCACGGAGGATTGATGTCGATTAAGTCGGACCGTTGGATCAAGCGGATGAGCCGCGCACAGAATCTGATCAATCCGTTTGAAGAGAAGCTCATTCGAACAGTAGATGATCACCGCATCATAAGCTGCGGACTGTCCAGCTATGGCTATGATTGCCGTTTGGCGCGCGACGAGTTCAAGGTGTTCTCGCCGGTGACCGGGACTGAGATCGACCCCAAGAACTTCGATCCCAACAGTCTGCTCGACGTGCCCATTCGCCGAGCAGAAGACGGCTCGGACTACTGGCTGCTTCCGCCGCATTCGTACGCTCTGGGGGTGACGATCGAGCGGTTTCAGATTCCGCGCAACGTCACCGCACTGGCGATCGGCAAGAGCACATACGCGCGCTGCGGATTGATTGCCAACACGACTCCGCTTGAAGCCAACTGGTGCGGCCGCCTTGTGGTCGAGCTCTATAACGCCGCGAACCTTCCGGTGCGGCTCTATGCGGAAGAAGGTTTCATTCAGATTCTTTTCTTCGAATCAGACGAGGAGTGCGAAACGAGCTACAGCGATCGAGGAGGAAAATATCAGGACCAGCAAGGGCTGACGCTCGCAAAGCTGTGAGGTTCACAACTCTAACTGACGAGGTGATGGGATAGCAGATGAGCAAAGGACGTCTCGAAGCGTTCAGTGATGGCGTGATCGCTATCCTGATCACGATTCTCGTCCTGGAGTTGAAAGTTCCTCACGGAACAGACCTGGAAGCCCTGCGTCCAATATTGCCCGTCTTCCTCACATACGTGCTGAGCTTCGTGTTCCTGGGCATCTACTGGAACAACCACCATCACATGCTCCAGGCCGCGGGGCCGATCAATGGGAAGATCCTCTGGGCGAATCTGCACCTGTTGTTTTGGTTGTCGCTCATACCATTCGTCACCGGGTGGATGGGTGAAAACCACTTTGCTCCACTACCAACTGCTGTTTATGGTGTGGTGCTGTTGCTGGCAGCCGTCGCGTACACAATTCTTCAAACCCTGATCGTGGCGCAGCAAGGCGCGAACTCAAGGCTCGCGGCTGCGGTGGGTTCGGACTTCAAGGCCAAGTTCTCATTGATGCTGTACATCGTGGCAATACCATCAGCCTTTGTTCATCAGTGGATCGCCGACGGGCTTTACGTCTTCGTAGCGCTGATGTGGCTGGTCCCGGACCGGCGGATCGAGTCGAAGCTGAGTGAGTAGGTTGGCTCGGTGCAGTCGTTTTTGAGATAGACAGAGGCTGATAAAAACGAAGGCTCTTTGAAGGGAGAGCGTCTGGGCCATTGAAAATTGCAAATTGAAAAATGAAAATTGCAGATTGCGCCGATTTGCAATTTTCATTTTTCAATTTGCAATTTTCAATGCTCCTGCCGTGCTCAATTCGCCAGTCCCAAGAGCGGGGGTAAACCGCCCTTCCCGACCTCGAGCATGCTGAGATGCGCGGGCTTCCCACCTGAACTGCGCGGATTCCTTGTCTAGCCAGGGCTATTCAATTATCAACTATCCGGCTCGCGTGATTGACCCGTGCTCCCGAAGCCACCTGATCCGCGCGACGTCGCATCGAGCTCACTGACCTGGATCGTAGTCGCTTCGACGACCTTCTGTATGACAAGCTGAGCGATTCGGTCGCCGCGCTTGATGTGAAACGCTTCACGCTTGTCCGTGTTGATCATTATGATCGCCATCTCCCCGCGGTAGCCCGAATCCACAAGCCCTGGCGAGTTCACAAGCGCGATCCCATGACGCGAGGCGAGCCCGCTTCTCGGCAGAACGAATCCAGCATAGCCTCGCGGTATGGCTACGGCGATGCCGGTGGGTATCATCGCGCGCTCGCCAGGTCCGAGCACATAGTCCACGCGGCTCGGCAGGTCCAATCCCGCATCGCCCTCGTGCTGATAACGAGGCATCGGTAAGTCTTCATCGAGTAGCTTGATCTGAATCTCAATCATCGTGTGAGGTCAGTTGTTGGGGTCCGCTTTGCGGCTTTGCGGGTCTTGGCGTCTTTGCGCGAAATGCGCCTTTTCGGAGAATGTTTCTCGCAAAGCCGCAAAGATTAGCAAAGCCGCATCCCTGTTGATAACTATCTTCCCTCCAACAACCGAGCCGCTGCATCGATCTGTGAAGCGAGCGCCTGAATGGCCCCGACCGCCTTCTTCATCTCCGGCTCGATTTCGTCCCAGTGCTTTTCTTCGATCGCTTCGCGCACACCGGGGATCGTCTTCACGCCGTAGCCGGTGTAAAAGCCCGGCGCGTAAATCTGATGTCTGAACCACGGCCGCCGAGGCAGACCTTGCTCATTGGTCAGCTTCCTCTCGGATTGATAGAGCAGTTCGTTGAGCGACTTCGCTTGCTTCACCTGCTTGAAGCCGTCCGTGCTCGCTTTTCCAAGCGCGTCCTCGTACCTGCGCGCGCTCTCAACGAGTGACTTGACCGCCAACGTCAACGACGCGAGGTCGATCTCTGTTTGAGGCTTGCCTCTCCTGGTGAGCTTATCGAGTTCATCCACGTAACGCCCTATCGTGTCCGCAAGGTCGGTGAACTCAAACGGCAGCACATCAGCGTCGGCGAGCCGCATGACGATCGTGCCGTTGACTTGAGACAGCGCGCGGCCGTGTTCAAAAGTCGGGTCCCCAAACTTGATATACCAGGCGAAAGAATCGTAGATCGAATGATACACACCACCCCCGCCCTCGCCGCCGAAGCCGGTGTTCATCGAGGCGATTCCCAGATGCTGAAGGAACGGCGTGTAGTCCGACCCCGAACCCAGCGCGCCGATGCGCAGGTCCGTGCGCTCGCTCAACTCTTTCTTGTCTGAGTCCGTGCGCGCTTGTTCCACGCGGTGCTCCTTCATTGCGTCCCAGACAGACTTGCCGGCGCCCGGTTGCTTAACATCGTGAGCGACTTCGTTGATGAAGCGCTCGAGCGAATGCGAACCGCCGACATTCAGCCGCCCTTTGCTGGTGCTGTCGGAGTTCAGATAAGCGACGGCCTTTTGCTTGAGCTCATCGGCATGAGTCTCGACCCATTCGGTCGAACCTAACAGTCCCTCCTCTTCGCCGTCCCAGGCGCACAGGATGATCGTGCGTTTCGGCTTCCATCCTTGCTTGAGCAATTCGCCCAGAGCGCGACCGGTCTCCATGAGCGCGACCTGGCCGCTCGTGGGGTCGTCCGCTCCGTTCACCCACGCGTCGTGATGATTACCGAAGATCACCCATTGATCGGGATAGGCGCTGCCCTCGATTCGAGCAACCACGTCGTAGAGCGTCTTCATCGACCAATCAAACGAAACTTTCAAATGCACTCTCGCAGGTCCCGAGCCGACGTGATAAGTGATCGGCAGCGCGCCGCGCCACGCTTCGGGCGCAACCGGACCGGTCAGTTCGCGAAGCATCGGCAACGCATCGCCGTATGAAATCGGCAGCACTGGAATCCTGGTAATGACTTCCACTTCTTCGCGCCGAAGTCTTTTCGCGCCTTTCACCGCGCCCCATCCCGGAGTCAGCGGATCCCCCGGATGAATTGGCATATCCATCACCGAGCCACGCTGCACGCCCTGGTCGGGCCGATACGGTCCCTTCGGAAAAACGTCGCCTTGATAGTAGCCGTCGTCTTTGGGATCGGAATAGATCAGGCAGCCGATGGCGCCGTGCTCGGCGGCGACCTTCGGCTTGATACCGCGCCAGCTTCCCCCGTAGCGAGAGATGACGATCTTGCCTTTTACGTCGACCCCAAGCCTGGCGAGCTCATCGTAGTCCGCAGGCACTCCGTAGTTCACGTACACAAGCTGGCCGGTCACGTCGCCGTCGATCGAATAAGCATTGTAGGTCGGCAGTTGATTCGCATCGCCGGAGTCCGGGTCTTCCGGAATCGCCGGCTCTTTCAGCGTCGCTCGAAAGCGAGCCGGCTCGGTCATCTCGAGGACCCGTCCGGTGGGAGTCGGGAACAGCACTTCGAACTCTTCGAGCCTGGCGTCAATTCCCCAAGATTTGTACTTGTCGCGGATCCATTCGGCGTTCTGTTTGTCGTAAGCCGAACCGACGTGATGAGGCTCAGCAGACAGGTGCTTCATGTATTCGCGCAGCAGCTCGGGCTTTGGAACCGCCCGCATCTTTTCTTCCCAGCCGATCTCGGCTGGGGCGCTTGCGTCCGAAAAGCCGCGAAGAGCGTGGCTCTTGCCGTTCGCCTGTGCGAAAGCGGCTGGCGGGAGACCGTTGAGAGTGACGATTAGAGACGCAGCTATTCCGGTGATTGTCTTGGACATTTGACGGTGCATCGTGGTCCTCCTGAAATTGGACGGCAAGTATAACGAGCCGGTGCGAAGGAATTCAAACAGGGATTCAATCAGGGATGGACGGGATGAACCAGGCGGCCGGGGCGTCGGATTTTCGCATAGCCCCGACGATAGGAAGTGTGAGTGCTCCGGTAATACCACCCACGGGAGAGATTGTGTGAAGGTCCGGCTAACCGCGTAGCGGTGACCTCTCGATAGCATGCGGCGGTTGGAATGCGCGGCCGCGTAGCGGTCAGCTATTCCTCATAAGTGTGCTGCAATCAAACAGGTGACCGCTACGCGGCCCGCCGTTGTTAATGCGCGCCGTGCTATCGAGAGGTCACCGCTACGCGGTTAGC
>DATLWF010000191.1:0-12036 GCA_035576605.1 Blastocatellia bacterium
AGGTATTAGGAGAACGACTATGAATGTCAGAGGTTTGACCAAGGCTGCGCTCCACGAGAAGATGCTTGCTGCTATGCTTGCTGGGGCGATCCTGTGTGCGCTGGTACCGGCGATCGTCACTCACGCTTCATCACTTCCCGATGAATGGGACGAAGTCTTCGACACGGCTCGAGCGGTACTCGCGAAAATGCCGGACTCGGAGCGCATCGAAGCTACCATCAAGGATTCCGCTTTGCGCGAGGCGGTGTTAGGCGCGTACCGCGCCCTAAAGGCGTGCGCAAAAGTGAACAAGGGCCAGTCGAATTCCCAGAAGCGGGCGTTTGTCGCTGACTTCGAAACCTCTTTCAAGACTGTACAGACCGAAGTCGGGCGAGGGGAGTTTCGCGACTGTGCTTCAACATGCGGGACTGACGGCTCAAAATGCGAAACAGATTGTCGGTCTGCGAAGAAGAAAGTGTGTGCGTGCAAGATGACCGAGTTTGGCTGTGTGATGAAATGCCTATTCGCCTGAAATAGAGTCGCTCGGGCGAGAACTTGTGGGCAGTTTGCCGCTCGGTAGCGTCGTGGTTTGAACTCAAGCCTGGGCCGTTCCGTTGCGACGATGAAATAGGCTGTGTATACTGAAGCTCGAAGTTTGATCTTTGCCGCTATAGTGTAAGTGGTTAACACGCCGCCCTCTCAAGGCGGAGACTACGGGTTCGAGTCCCGTTAGCGGTATTCGCCTTTCCATTGATAACCAGACGAGGCTCTGCGTGCCCCGCAACACTTACGCTTCTCTCGCCGAACATAGTGTCCAGCAAGATTGTACTCATCCCTGACGATCCTGTGATGAGCCGTACGGAGGAGAGCCGGACGAAGAAACTCACAAGAAACATCTCTAGTTTGTTCTGGTCAAAAGGCCGGCTTCTCTAGGTTCGATAGCGTACAGACGGGCACTTTTTGGCGTTGCTATAGTTGCTCCATTCCCTCAAGTTTTACTCAAGGAGTTGGGTGATGGAGAATGCCAAAGGGCGAATCCTCTGCGTCGATGACGACGAAGACGCTTGCGAAATGATGAATGCTCTGCTCGACCTGCAAGGGTACGAGGTCATACAGGCTCAGAACATAGCCGAGGGTCTGAGCCAGGGAATAACAAACAACCTTGATTTGATTCTGCTCGATTGGGTTTTTCAGGACGGAACGGGCATAGACCTGTGCAAGATGCTTCGCAGCACAGGAGTGTCCGCTCCAATTCTGTTCTATTCCGGCGCACGCGATGGCGCCGACATAGAGACGGCAATGCGGGCGGGAGCACAGGGCTTCTTAATCAAGCCGGTTGACTCCGCAGGACTGTTCCATAGCTTGTCACAGTTTCTAGGCAATCCGGGGATCAACATCGAGCGATCAGCTGAAACATCTTAGGCTAATAGCTGTTTGACGAGCTTGATCAGGTAGTCTATTTGCATAGGCTTCGGTGCGCTGCGATCAGCCCCCGCATCGATAGCATCCTGAGTTGCCCTGCTGCCAAAAGCACTCATAACCACAATAGGCACGTTGTGTGACTTAAACTGCTGGCGCAACCGCTTGATCATCTCAATACCATCCAGCTTGGGCATTTGAATATCAGTGATAATCAAGTCAGGTGGCCGGTCCTTGACCAGTTCAAGAGCCTCCTGACCGTCCTCGGCCGTGATCACCGAAAAACCCTCCGCGGCGAGAATGAACGAAACCATCTCGCGTGCATCAGAGTTATCTTCCACAACCAGGATCGTCTTGGACACCGGGCACGCTCTTCAGACACTCACAAGCGCCCTTTTAACCTTTTTACCCCCTCTTAGGCTAAGCGTCAACCTTAGGTAAGGTGATAGATTCATCGCTTGAAGATCACCAGGGAAAATGAAAGTAGTGGTGCGCAACGAAGAAGCCGGTTGCTCCTGTGACAATCGCGACGCACGTGGCTACTGAGACCCACATCCGGTCACCTCTTCGCAGGGCGCTCACAGCGATCACGCTTGCGGCGAAGCCCCAGCCGTAGCAAAGAGGGCTTGCGCCGATGCGATCGATCCACCACGCGTTTCCGACGTTGTAACAAACGCAGTGCGGGAAGAGAGGGACGAAAGACATCACAGCAATTGCGGTTAGCAAGGCCGCTTTCCCAAAAAGGAAGTAGATCACACATACGATCGAGAGAAGAGGAATCCAGGCGAGCTTGACGAAAGTGCAAAACGGCGAACAACCTTGCAGGCTCAAGCCCATGCAGCCGAGCGATGACCCGAGAAAGGCAAAAGGGATCGCAGCCAGCAACAGCGCCGGCTTGGCCCCCCGATGAGGAGTCTCGGACTCTGACGTTGGCTCGCCGAACACATTTGCAATGCCCACTACCAGGGCGACGACGACCAGCAGACAAAAAGGCGCCGCGAGCCACCATTTCATTCCTTCGGAGAAATCGATCGCGAACCGAATGAGCAGTATCGCCGAAACGACCAGGCCTGCCCGGGGCAACCATTGTTGAAGCCTGTCAGAGCCCACTATAATCTCCGCGCGCAAAATGGTTCAGGGTTTAGGGTTCAGGGTTTCTGGTTTCTCGTTTCTGCTCCCGCTCGGGAGTGTACATTCAACCGAAGGCAACAAACCAGAAACCCTGAACCCTAAACCCGGAACCCGAAACTGATCTGGAGGATCCGATGAAGCGACTCGTGATCGCACTCGCGCTCGTTCTTGTGGCCGCACTACTGAGGCCGCCGCTCGAAGCTCAGGTCGAAGCATACGATCTCATCATCATGAACGGGCGCATCGTCGACGGGACCGGCAACCCCTGGTTCTACGGCGACATCGCGATTCGCGGCGACCGGATAGTCAAAGTGGGCTACGTCGGTCCCGGGCGAGCAATACGGCGTATAGATGCAAGCGGGATGATTGTGGCTCCCGGCTTTATCGATATGCTCGGTCAGTCGGAGCTGAACCTGTTGATAGACGCGCGAGCCGAATCGAAAGTCTTTCAAGGCATCACCACCGAAGTCACCGGCGAGGGCGGCTCGCCAGCGCCCTTGAATGACTACATCCTCAAAGAGAACGAGCCGTTTTTCAAACACTTCAACATCATCGCAGACTGGCACACGCTTGCGGAATACTTCTCGCGCCTCCAACGCAGCCGGGCGGCGATCAACCTGGCAACTTACGTCGGCGCGACTCAGGTAAGACAGTACGTGCTTCACGATGAGAACCGCGCTCCGACCGCCGCTGAACTCGACGAGATGCGAAAGCTCGTTGCTCAGGCGATGGAAGACGGAGCCGTCGGCATAAGCACGTCTCTCGTGTACGCGCCCGCGTTCTACGCGAAGACGGAAGAATTGATCGAGTTAGCGAAAGTCGCTTCGCGTTACGGAGGCGTGTACGCGACGCATATGCGTAATGAAAGCAACGCGATCATGCCTGCGCTCGATGAAGCGATTCGCATCGGAACGGAAGCGAACATTCCAGTCGAGATTTTTCACTTGAAAATGGCCGGCAAACCGAACTGGGGAAAAATGCGCGACGTGATCGCCAAAATCGAAGGCGCACGCGCGCGCGGGCTGGACATCACTGCCGATCAGTATCCCTACGTCGCGGGCGCAACCTCTCTTGGAGCTGCCGTGCCGCCGTGGTCGCACGAGGGAGGCACGGCAAAGTTCGTCGAGCGCTTGAAAGACCCGGCGACTCGCGAGAAATTGAAACAGGAGATGCGCACGCCGTCGAACAACTGGGAAAACTTTTTTCTCGGCGCCGGCGGTGGCGAAGGCATCCTGATCTCAAGCGTGTTGAACCGTGAACTCGCGAAATATGAAGGCAAGCGGATCAACGAAGTCGCGCGAATGATGGGAAAGAAGGATGAGATCGACGCGCTCTTTGACCTCTTGATCGCCGACAACGCGCAGACGAGCATGATCATTTTCTTGATGAGCGAAGAGGATGTGAAGCTCGCGCTTAGGCAGCCGTGGGTGAGCGTGGGAGTAGATCACGGCGCGGTGGCGCTCACTGGACCTCTGTCGGAAGGCAAAGCTCATCCGCGAGGTTACGGAGCTTTCCCTCGCATATTGGGCCGCTATGTCCGCGACGAGCACGTGCTCACTCTCGAAGAGGCGATTCGAAAGATGACTTCGCTTGCTGCGAATCGAGTTCACCTTGCCGATCGCGGCTTGCTCAAGCCGGGCTTCTTTGCCGACGTGGTGGTTTTTGATCCGCAGCGGATCCACGACGTTGCGACGTTTGAAGACCCGAATCGCCTGTCAGCCGGAATGCAATACGTGTTAGTGAACGGCGGAGTGGTCATCTTCGCGGGCAAGCAAACAAACGCCCTGCCGGGGCGGCCGCTGCGAGGACCGGGGTACAGGAAACAGTGACTCGTGATTCGTGAAACGTGAAACGTAGAAGCAGGCTCGTGGTCGGGAAGCGCGGCTTGCCCCTTCCTGTCAAAGAGAGTCAACGTACTTGCAGGAGCGGGGGCAAGCCACCCTTCCCAACCACGAGCCTGCTTCACGCACCACGCATCATTCACTATGACTCCAATCTACTGTCACGAATGCGGTCGTGCCAATGGCGCCACCGCAAAGAAATGCATCTGGTGCGGGGCGCCAACCACTGGTGGGAGTACGACCGGCGCCATCGAGACGACTCGGGTAGAGATAGGCTACCTGGACGGAATCGATCGATTCGAAGACGCCGGGCCCGTTCGATTGATCATTAGCGCCGAAGGAATCGAGGTTGCCGAGCTGATCCCCGGAACAAGATCGGTCAAGATTTCAGCGTCGTCAGTCCTTGAAGCCAGCGTCGTGGACGCAAGCACGATGATCGAAGGCAAGCGCGTGCGGTCGAAATGGTGGTGGCTGGCCGTCGGGCCCGTTGCTCTCCTGATCCCTGGGAAAAAAACGCCCGACGTGAAGGAGCATGACTATATTCTCACAATCAAGTACAAGGCCGGGAATGAAGTACGCAACGCTGTGTTTCATCACGAGGAACGCGTAGGACTCTCGGTTGTGGAAGGGCTCGCCCGGATTGTAACGGTGCTGGCCCGGCAGAACAGAAAAGTAGATTCGGAGTAGAGAGGCTTAGGATCAGCGGCGGACCTGTCTTTCTGTCATTTGCTATTTACTACATTGCTATTTGTCATTTTTCATTTGCCATTTGTCATTTTTTATTTTCAATCAGGAGCTTCTGGTTTTCATGGATGTGATGCGCGGGCTGGTTGTACCAGTGGAGAGATGAAAAAAATGACAAATGGAAAATGGCAAATGACAAATGGAAAATGGGAAAA
Source organism: Blastocatellia bacterium (assembly GCA_035576605.1). Taxonomy (GTDB): domain Bacteria; phylum Acidobacteriota; class Blastocatellia; order UBA7656; family UBA7656; genus Onstottus_A. The sequence goes on from DATLWF010000191.1 coordinate 5,270, forward strand.
TGGAATCGATAATTGATGTCGAAAGAGCCGCTACGATCCTCCGCTCCTCGACTCCTCTACACTCTGCTCTGCTGCTTCTCTACTTCCGACAGAACCATTTCCTTTATCGCCGTTCGGTTACTCAGGCGGCGGTTTCTAGGCTCGATCACATTGACGAAGTACCTGCTAAACGCTTCAAAAACTTCCGGATCAAAATAAGTGCCCGACGCCGACGTCAGTTCACTCAAAGCCTCCTGAGGCGTCATCGGCTCGTTGTAGCAGCGCTCTTCGGTGACCGCATCGTAAGCATCGGCAATGGCGACTATGCGGCTGCCTAACGGAATCTGTTCGCCCTTCAGTCCGCACGGATATCCTGAGCCGTCCCATCGCTCGTGGTGTGAGGCGGCAACCAGCGGGATATCGGCGAGGTCCTCGGGAAATCGCATTTTGGAAAGCAGCCTGTAGGTATGCTGCGGATGTTGCTTAACGTGCGCATATTCTTCAGGGGTTAGTCCCCCAGGCTTCAGCAATACATCGTCCCGCACCCCGATCTTGCCGTAGTCATGGAGCAAGCCTGCGTAATAGACCGCTCTGGAATCCTCAGCGCTGAGCCCCATTTCCCGCGCGACCCCCGAAGCGATCGCGCCGACTCTTGCAGAGTGACCGGCTGTGGTGTCATCGCGCGCGTCGAGCGAGGCAGCCAGCGTGCGAATGAAACTCTCGAGAGAACGCTTCTGTTCATCCAGCAGGTAGAGGTTCTCCATTGCGAGTCCTGCCTGCCTCGCCACCGCAGTCAGGAAGTCAAGTGACTCATCATCGAATGCGCGGACGCCGCCGGCATTGTCGACATAGCACACGCCCCACAGCCGGCTCTTCGATCCCATCGGGGCGCACATAACAGATCGAATGGATCCGAACTTGATCGACTCGCCTTCGGAGAAACGGGCATCAGTGCTTGCGTCCATGCTTAGCACCGCAACGTTGTCGTTGTATGCCAGGTCGGTGATGCTGCGACTAGGTGGGCCAACTTCTTTTGCTCCGCACTCAGACGTAACCTCGAGCGCGCGACGTTCTGCGTTCCACAAAAGCACCGCGCACCGGTTAGCCGTAACAGTCCGGTGGATAAACGCGGTCAGCTTATCGCTCAAGTCCTCGGTCGACTGGGCAAGCAGCAGCTCGCTCGTGAATTCGTACAGCGCGCGAAGCCGGTCGATGGTTTCATCATCCAGATCGCCCGGGTGCGGCAGCCTCCCTGTGTTGATAAACAGCGTTTCCTCGGGTGCGATAATGCGGATCGGTCGAAGATCGTCGCTGTTGTCAGACCCACCGTTCGAATCGCTCGAGTGAAATTGGAATTCGACCCCTCGTCCTCGCCCCAACCTGATGCAGTCACCGTTCTTCAAGCGTCGCTGGGTTATTCGCTCGCCGTTGGCAAACGTACCGGACGTGCTTCCCAGATCCCTGATCAAATGACGCGACCCTTCTGAAATGATCTCGGCGTGGTAACGAGAGATATAGGGATTATCGAATACGATGTCGTTGTCTTCGTGTCGTCCTATTGTGAACGTACCCGCGCCAAGTGAGCGCGTATGCACTTCGCCTAGATTGTTGAAGGTCAGACCTGTTTGCTCGCCCATAACTCGCCGGCAATTCTTAACGCTGTCAGACGCGCCAGAATGCACTCAACTAGAACCCCCGCATTTCGCAAGCGCCTGAGTTGACGCAGTCGCGGTCGGGTTCCATAAAGCACGCTTTAGGGGCACGAGGAGCTGAGTCAGCCGCGAGCATTATAAAGCGTTCGAGGCCCGGGTGGGAGAGTTTTCTTTCTGAGTGATCGGAAACGCAGGAATTCACCCCCGCCCGCTCTTTGATTTCGTCGACATTCGCGGGCTTCGGCGCAGCCGTGTTTTGCGAAGGGGAGCTTAAATCGCCGGTCACAATGAGAACAATGGGAACCTCGGAACCGCGGCTTTCTGATGATGGCCACGGGTCACCAAACAATGCTATCGACTCCGGGCTCGCCTCGCCATCGAGCGCGTCGCTGAGGTTCTTAAGTGCCGTTTCGAGCACTTGTCTGACGGTGTCCCGTTCGTTTTTGCGCATGGTTGGCTCGGTTCCCTGCCGCCCTTAATGTTGCATCAGGCATTGTCATCGACCGTATCGACAACGCCAATAATTGCAGAATCGATTGCCGCGCCCGGGCTCCCGGTCGACGTCGTAGAAGCGGACCAGCCTTCGCGAACCACGACAACCATATCGCCCACCCCGGAGTCAACGGCATCAAGCGCAAGCAGCTCGTCGCCCGCGTCCGACCCGTCAGGGTTGATGGGACGGACCACCATGATCCGGCCGCCCTCATAACGCGGGTCTTTCTGTGTAGCTACGACGTTGCCAACTACTCGGGCGAGAATCATGCGAACTTAGCCTTTCGATTTTGGATTCGAGACTGTGAATCTGGAATCCAGGAACACTGAATCAACTATGCCAACTATTGTGCAATCGCTGGGCACCTCAGAAGGCAAAAACGGAAACGAGGCTTCGCGGCCGCGGCACCAGAAGACTATCTCTCCTTTGCCGGCGCCGACGGAGTCAATCGCCACCATCGGCTGCCCCTTTTGATTGAGCGAACCGTCGAGCGGCTGAATCACAAGCAGCTTCCGGCCTTCAAGCGATTCGCTCTTGACCGTTGCGACTACCGTTCCGAGCACACGAGCAAGTTGCATCTGAAATATCCAATCTGAAATCTGAAATCCTACGTCCTTTTCACATCCATAAAAACCAGGAGATCCACCGGATTCACCTGGGCGCCGAGCTGCCGAAGCATTGTCGTTACTTGTCCCCGGTGATATGAGGAGTGATTCATCACGTGCTGCAGCATGTGCTCGAGGGGATACGCATACTCTTCGCCTCTTGTGTTCGTGTATGTGATCACCGCGGCGAGTGATCGGTCAGTCACTCCCTTGATGAACTCGGCGTAGTCTCCTTCAACGACCGCCCATCTCTTTTCGAGCGATTCGACCGTAGGAAAATCGCCTGGGCTCAACAGAGCCTTCGGCGATACACCCTTCCACCGCTCAAGCCATATCCACTCTGCTGCGAGGATGTGCGCGATGGTATCCCTCACGGAACGGTGGCTGCTTTGCAGGTCTCTTGAAAACTGCTCTGGCGTCAGTTTGGAAGCAGCGTCGAGGAGTCTGGCATTGGCCCACCGATTGTATTCGTAAAGGTACTCAACGTCCTGCTTGTTCATAAGTGGACTCCTTACTTCAACTCGGCTCGCTTAACAACATAAGCTCGGTTGACGACAACCGGATCGACTGGCCTGTCGCTCTTAGCCTCCGTCGGAGCGCGCGCAATCGAGTCGACAACGTTCATCCCTTCGATCACTCGCCCGAAAATCGAGTTCTGACCGTCAAACCCCGGCTGGGCGGCGACGCAGATAAAGAACTGACTGGTGGCGCTGTTGATGTCATCTTGTTTTCGCGCTGCAGACACAATCCCTCGATCGTGCTTCAAGGTTGAGATTTCAGCCTTGACGGTTCTTTGGGCCTTCTGGCCTTGTCCCCAGATCGAGGGATCACCATTGATCGTATTTGGATCGCCGCCCAGAATCGCGGTTGGCCTGGTCTTGTCCTTCATAATTTTATGGAACCTGGTGCCGTCGTAAAAGCCTTCTCTCGCGAGGTTCTTGAAGTTCTCGACGTGGTTGGGCGCGAGCCTCGGGAGGAACTCGATTACGATTCGGCCGTAGCTTGTTTCGAGCACGCCTACTTCGTCATCAGTTGCCGGTTTGCTCCCGCAAGAGCTTGAGCCCAACACCAAGGCAATAAACGTAAGAACCACCAACCCGGATATAATCCTCATTAATCTAGACACCCTCAGCTTTCAAGCGCCTTCTTCAGGACTTCGTTGACGATTTGCGGATTGGCCCGACCGCCGCTCAGCTTCATAACCTGGCCGACAAAGAACCCGGCGAGACTTGTTTTCCCGGCGTGATATTGCTCCAACTGCTTTGGGTTCGCTGCGATTGCCTGGTCCACAAACCCGCGGATGGCCGCTTCGTCTGAAACCTGCGAGCCGCCCATCTCGACGACGATTTCTTCGGCAGTCTTGCCTGTCTGATACATTCGAACCAGGACATCCTTGGCCATCTTGCCGCTGATCTCGCCACCGTCGATCATTTTTATCATTGCCGCGAGCGACTCAGCAGTGACCGGCGCTTTGCTGATATCCGCGGACGCCGATTTCATCTCGCGCACCAGCTCATTGATAATCCAATTCGCCGCGGCTTTGGCGTTGCCGGACGCTCGCGCCGCGGTTTCGAAATAATCAGCCATGCCGCGCGAGTCGGCCAGCTGCGCCGCATCGTCAAATGACAACCCGTACTCATCGACGAAGCGCCGGCGGCGAGCCTCGGGAAGTTCAGGCAGCTCAGCGCGAAGCCTCTCGATCACCTCCGCTCCAATAACCAGCGGCGGCAAGTCCGGCTCAGGGAAATAGCGGTAGTCGTGCGCTTCTTCTTTCGAACGCATCGAATAAGTCTTCGCCTCGTGCTCGTTCCACAGCCTCGTCTCCTGCACGATCGTCTCACCTGCTTCGATAGCTGCGATTTGGCGATCAATTTCAAACTCGATCGCCTTCTGAAGAAATCGAAACGAGTTGAGGTTCTTAAGCTCGACCTTAGTTCCGAGTTTCTGCGCGCCTCGCAAACGCACCGAAACGTTAGCATCGCACCGCAAGCTGCCTTCCTCCATGTTGCCGTCGCACACGCCGATGTATAAGAGCGTGCGACGCAGATATTGCATATAATCGTAAGCCTCCCAGGAGGAGCGAAAGTCAGGCTCGGAAACTATCTCGGCCAGCGGGACCCCGCTTCGGTTCAAATCCACGTAAGACTTGGTCGTCTCAGGCATGCCTTCATGAAGCGATTTTCCCGCGTCTTCTTCGATGTGCAGCCGGGTGATGCAAAACTTCTTGGTGCGCCAGTCCGTCGCGTGTCCAGACTCATTCCGGTCAGACGTAGGTATTTCGACCCAGCCGTGCTCGGAAAACGGGCGGTCGTATTGAGAGATTTGATAGCCTTTGGGAAGGTCCGGATAAAAGTAGTTCTTGCGAGAAAAAATCGACTCTTGATTGATGTTCAGGTTCAGGGCAAGAGCGGCGCGGGCGGCCATCTCGATGACTAGCCGATTAAGGACCGGCAAAGCGCCGGGTAAACCTAAACACACCGGACAAGTGTTGGAGTTGGGTTCATCACCAAACCTGGTCGAGCACGCGCAAAAGATTTTCGACTCGGTCTTGAGTTGGGCGTGAATCTCGAGTCCGATCACTGGTTCGTACTTGTCTCTCATAGCCCTTTACCATGCGGACGTCGCGGCAGAAGTATAGCATCGCGACTTCGCGAGTCGATAGCGCAGGTGCACCAGAGAATCGTAGAATAGACTTCGCAGAGGCTAGTAGGAGGATAGTATGAAGAAGATACTCCTCTTGATCGTACCTGCGGAATTGGGAATCTTCGTTTTCTCCATCTGGAAAGATACAACGCCCAAACCGGAAGACACTATTGTTCGATACCTCGCAGCGCTGCGTGCGGGTGATACCGACAAATACCTTGCCTGTGTTGAGCCTTCAAATATGGGATGGTCCGGGCACGCTGAGCTCCCTGGCCCGTATTGATTGAATCTTACGAAATCAAAGCAAAGTACTACCTCGAGGAAGAAAGCAATTCGGCGTTTCTTCCTGGAAAACAGGGACTCTTGAATGGAGACTTGCGCATATTAGTCGACCAGTGGATGAACGGTGAGCACGGCTGGGACGACTTCACATATTCCTATATCCTGCGGTTCATCCACCGGCAGTGGATGATTATCGAGATTACACCACCTGCGCATATGATTTCATTTAAGCGCACCCTACTTACGTGCAACATTGCCGTTGGCCCAGGCAAGCCTTTCAAATCTCTTCCTTGCAAGCTTGTTCATCCTCAAAGCGGCTTGCGGCGCGGCAGTCTTTAGTTTGTGAAACAAAGCTCTCATTCGGTTTGCTCTCGTCAGCGCGCGGTGCATCTTTGCGATGCCCATCGGCTGAGTGATCTCGAGATCCACATTTGAAATAGCGATCTCTGAGAAAGCTCCTCGCGCCTTGAGGCTCATTCCACCGAACAGGTCGGCGGCCATTTCGATCTCGCGCACTCCGGCCCACGGAATGAAACGGTGTTCGCGGCCGGCGCGTGTCTCCCTGATTCCTTCTTCGCTCAACTCGATTGTGTGGCTTGCTTCGCGCTTGAAGGCCCACAGCATCGCGGCATAGCCGAGCCACATCATTAGAACCGGGAGGAACGCCAGAATTGGGAATATTATCTCTTCAAGGACATCTTCGAGATCCGACTCGGTGAGTATCGCCAACACCGCTCCGAGTCCGCCGTAAATGAGCGTCAACAGCAGCACTACTATTCCGAACGATCTCGCGTACAGGTAACTACCCTGTCGCTTAATCAATATGTGCTCCAAAAACGGAAGCTCCCTTCCCGATTATCAGGTCACGGTTGAACAGAATTATATCAGCATCAGCTTCAAAAGAAATCCTCGGCAGAGGTAGCATAGACTTTAGTCTGGGTCTCTGTACTATAAAACTATGGTACGCCTTCTCCGCAGTCTGTTATGATGATTGTTTCGCCATGGGGCTATGAGGACAACATGCAGTTACGAGAAGACATTCGCAACATCGCAATCATCGCGCACGTCGATCACGGCAAGACCACTCTGGTCGACGCGATGCTCAAACAATCG
>DATLWF010000192.1:0-8197 GCA_035576605.1 Blastocatellia bacterium
TCTGACGGCGGCCGCTCCTGGGGAACCGGGCTGATAGGCCTCGAAACGCCGGAGAAGACGTGGGGACGGGCGTCGGACCCATCGGTGGCCTCGGACCTTGATGGGAATTTCTATCTGTGTGTACTGATGCTCGACAACTCAAGCTTCGATACGGGCGTTTATGTCTTCAAGTCGGTCAACGACGGGCGTACATTCACCGACCCCAAGGCTGTAGTGCTTGATATCGGCAATATTGCGAGTCCCAGGCGAGCCGACAAATGCTTCCTGACCGTTGATGCGTCTGCGACGAGCCAATTCAAGAACTGCGTTTACGTGGTATGGACAAGCACGGGCGCCGATGAGAACGGTCAGAACGCCACTGTGGTTCGGTTCTCGCGTCGCAGGGCCGGCGATGCGAACTTCTCTCAGTCTAAGGCCATCAGTCATGTAGGAGATATGCGAGGGCCTTCATTGGCCACCGGGCCGAACGGCGAGTTCTACGCCGCCTGGGTGGGAATGCCGGCCCGAAGTTTGTTGTTCAATGCCTCGATCGATGGCGGCGATACTTTCCTGCCGGGTCTGGCCTCCATTGACACGATCGTCCACAACTATGTCGGCAACCTCGAAGGACCGAATGCAACTTTCTTCATCACTGGCGTAAATCGCGCGAATAGCTTTCCGACAATCGACGTCGATCGGAGCACGGGGCCGAATCGTGGAATGGTCTACATCGCGTGGGCTGAAACGACTAACGGAAGAGACACGGACATTTTCATCAGCAGGATCACCCCGCATCCCGGCAGCCTTCCGGATGTCGGCTTTCCCGTTAGAGTGAACAACGATGGCAGCGGGGTAGATCAGTTTTTTCCATGGCTAAGCGTTGATTCATCGAGCGGCGCAGTCGAGGTGGCCTTCTACGACCGCCGAGATGAACCGGGCTCCGTGCTGATGAACATGTATCTCGGCCGCTCAACGGATGGCGGTGAGAGTTTCGAGAATACAAGGATCAGTTCGGCATCTTCTGATCCTCGAATCCAGGCAAGTGTCGTCGGTTCGAATACCAGCGAGATCGGCATAGGCGATTATGTAGGCCTGGTTGCGACGCGCAGCAAGGCGCACATAATGTGGACCGACACACGACACGGCAAGCAAGAGATATTCTACGGTCAGGTTGATTTCGGCTTATCGGTTCCACCGCCACCGCCACCGCCAAACGGGTTGCCGGGCGACAACTGTCAGACTCCCCGGTCGATTGCGTCGTTGCCTTACATTGATGCTCTCGATACCCGATCGGCCACCTCTTCATCTGACGATCCTGTGTCCTGCACGGGGGGGCAAGACACAAACACAGTTTGGTACGCCATCAAGCCCGCGGCGAGTACGGTGTGCGGCGTAGATTTGAGCTCGAGTGATTACGATACTGTGGTTAGCGTTTTTACCGGTGTTTGCGGGTCGCTCGCGCGAGTGGCCTGTAGCGACGACTTTGGAAATCCGCCTGATGCCGCGAATCGCTCGCTGTTGACTTTCACCGCGACCGCTGGCGTGACATATCTGATCGAAGTGAGTGGGAAGGGGAGTGGCGGCTCACTGAAGGTCCGGGCTGGCTATCCAACGATAACCGGCGTGGAATTCACTAGCGCGCCGGACGGGAGCGACGCTTTGCTGATAACCGGCGCCGGCTTCTTCGCGCGCAACGCCGCAATCACCGCCCAGCTGGACGGCGAGGACATCCCGCTGCCAAATGTATTCACAGCTGGACCGCCTGTGCCAGATGGAACAGACACGATCCTTTACGCCACAAGGAAGAAGCTGAAGAAATTGGTGAAGCGCGGGAGCCTGCTTATTCGCATCGAAAGTCCGATCGGCAGCGGGAACATATCAAACAGGTTCCTGTTTACTCGCTAAACGAACGCCAGTGTGAAAGCTCTCACTTTTCACGACAGTCTCAAACTCGTGGACGATGCGCCGGTTCCACGGCGCCCGGGCGAAGCGCTTGTCCGGGTGATCTACGCTGGCATCTGCAATACAGATCTTGAAATCGTCAAAGGCTACGCCGGGTTCCATGGAACATTGGGGCACGAGTTCGTAGGCCGTGTGGCGGAGTCGCCCGACCGCTCGCTCGTCGGACACAGGGTGGTAGGAGAGATCAACGCCGGCTGCGGTCATTGCGAACTGTGTCTCGACGGTGATCCGAGACACTGTGCTGCGCGGACCGTACTGGGAATCAAGGGCCGCGACGGCGCATTTGCCGAGTTTCTTTCGCTTCCCGTTCGGAATCTAATCGAGTTGCCGGACTCGGTGAGTGACGAGGCGGCCGTGTTTGTTGAGCCGCTGGCTGCCGCGTTCAACATTCTTGAGCAGGTTACCATCAAGAGCTCTCACGAGGTTGCTGTGGTTGGAGATGGCAAGCTCTCTCAGCTAATCGTCCTCGTGATGGCTCAGATCGGTTGCTCGATAACCGTCATCGGTCGGCACAAAGATAAGCTGGAGATGGCCCGAAGATTTGGTTCGCATCGGGTTCTGCTCGACGGCCCCGGACTCGGTCGTGAATGGGAAAGACAGTTTGACGTGGCAATAGAGGCTACCGGATCGCCAGCCGGACTGGCGACCGCCCTGGGAATCATCAAGCCAGGGGCAACCGTTGTGTTGAAATCCACCCATCGAGGATTGACACCGCTGGAAATGTCTCAAGTCGTTGTTAACGAGTTGACCATCGTCGGCTCCCGTTGCGGGCGATTCCGACCGGCGATAGACCTTCTTGCGAGCGGTCGACTGGATTTGAGCCCGTTGATATCGCGACGACTGCCGTTAGAGGAAGGCTTGCTTGCGTTCGAGGAGGCCTCACAGTCGGAGAATATGAAAGTCATCTTACAGATCAGTTGAGCGTCAAGGACAGAGCCGCTGCGACCTGGCGGCCTTGAATCCGGCTGCCAGAACCCGTTCCAAGGGACCATCACAAGAAACTCATTGACAGCGCGAGGTCCGGATGTTATAAACCCGGCGAAACGGCTACCATATCTTGGGCCGGTGGTGGGACGACCTACGATATTTAGGAGGGGCGATGAACCAGGGCAATTTGATCGAGAAGGTGGCAAAGAGGGCCTCGATCAGCAAGGCCGAGGCGGAGCGAGCAATCAATGCGGTGAAGGAGGCAATCGCCGACAGTTTGCGCAAGAATGACAAGGTAACTCTGGTCGGCTTTGGCACGTTTGCTGTCTCGCACCGAAAGGCGCGCCGCGGTCATAATCCTCACACGGCCGAGCGAATCAAGATACCCGCTACCAAGGCGGTAAGATTCAGCGCAGGTAAGCAATTAAAGGAAGCTGTCAATAAACGAAAGAAGTAGGCTTCACGGGGTGCAGTCCGAATGCTGTCCAGCCGCCTTTCAATCCTTAACTAGCCCTCAAATCGCCAGCAAAACCACCAACGCAAGCGGCCGCCCGGGCATCCGACTAATGCACTAAAAGGTGTGCTACTGAACTGAAAGGTTTGACCGGGGCAGACTGAAGTCTCTAACGGTCTACTTAAGCCGCGTCATTTAGGAATTTGGCGCACCGACACATGTGGAATAGTGGTTGCGGGTATCAAAGCGCGAGATGGGCACGTTTCCACTGAGGCCAGTGAAAAAGGTGTTTGGCACCCGGACGATTGGTGCTATTCTAACGAAGTTGGAAGCAATGGTATGAAGAAGGTTTTCCTCATAATCACGCTGTCGTTGTTTGGTGTTACCGCCGTATTCACGGCTCCGCCAAACGGTCCTGTTGCCTTCGCACAAAGGAAGGATAAAGATGACAAGAAGAATCCGCCGGGACCACCTGTCATCAAGGATAAGGGAAACCACGACAAGCCGAAGGAACCGCCACCCAAAAAAGATAGGAGGCCCTCATAGTCGCGAGCTTATTTGTCCTTGAAGCTCGCCAGAGCCTCGTTCTCGTCTGAGAATATTTCAAACACGCCATCGAGCTTGGAAATCGCCAGAATGTTCCTCACCGACTGCGAGGGGGACAGCAGTTTTACATGTCCCTTCTTTTTTAGCACCGAACGGTAGGCCTTGATCAGACTGCCGACCCCGGTGCTGCTGATGTAAGTCACGCTTCGCAAATCGAGCAGGAAACTGATCTCGTCTTCTTCCACAAAACGCTGCACCATCTCAAAGAGCTGATCAGGTCCGTCACCCGGGTCAAGGCGCCCGGTTATCTTGATGATGCGAACTGAGTCCGTCTTTCTGCTGATTACTTTAGTAGGGCGTCTCATCATAGCCAATAAGCTCGTGCCTGAAAATCCTAAAACGCAGGCGGGTCAAGTGGGCGCTACTGGACTCGAACCAGTGACCCCTGCGGTGTGAACACAGTGCTCTACCAACTGAGCTAAGCGCCCTTTGAGGGGGAAAAGGTTAGCAGATGCCGCTGGACATTTCCACCGGGGCCGAGAGTCTCTCTCTTTATCGTTTTCACTATTCTGCCGCGAGTCATCTGAGAGGCACCGCCGGGCTCTCACGCGTCTGTAATTTAAAAGATGTACGGAGCGGACCTGTTGTCGCTGTTGATGATAACGACGACGTTTGTTCCCTGAGTACCCAGGTTGAATCTTCCTTTAGCCAGGAGCTGTCCAACCGATCCGTCCTGCACGAATTGCGCAGGTTCGAACAGCAGACCGTTGATCAGGACAAGCGAGTCTGCACGGAAGTTCTCGCCGAAGACCCAAAGCTTTTTGACTCCCTTCACTTTCACCCCCGTGACAGCCGGGAATCCTTGTGAGCCTCCAGTGCTTTCACGTACCGTTACTGAAAACCACCTAGAGTCCACGCGAACAGGATTCCCCGAGTCACTCACTTGCGCGGCGAAAGAAGACAAGCCTGCAAAACTGGGCACGCCATCAATCGACCCGCTCGCCGAGAGGCTGAGCCCTGAGGGTAGCGCCCCTCCGATCAGCGACCATCTATAGGGTGGAGTTCCACCGGCGGCCGTCAGCGTCATTTTATATGTTCGCCCTACAAATCCGTCGTTTGCGCTCAGGGTCGAGATGCTGACTGGACCGGGACCAGGATCGCCGCCGCCTCCTCCTCCGCCGCCGCCTCCGCCGCCTCCTCCTCCGGGCGCCGCAGGATAGATCGCCAAAATGCCCGCCTTGTCATCAGCGCCTAGAGTAGCATCGCGTCCCCGTCCACTAGCGGTGGCCCACATTATCGCGGACGGGTCGTTTGAATGGCCGAGCCCGATTGAGTGACCGAGTTCATGGCAGGCAACCTCAGCCAGGTTTGCGGAATTGCCCAGAAAGCAATTCATTCCGTCGTTGAATACGGTGTCCGCTTCAAGGAGCTTGCTGAAGGTCGTTCCCCCAATCACCTTCGTCTCGCGGACAAAACTGATCGCCGTAAGGGCCACGGTGCCCGCGCAGCCGACTGGCGGATCCAACTGATTCAAACAATCTCCGAACGAGATGGTGTTGATGTTGTCGAAGACGATCCCGCAACTGCCCGTCTGGCCGGCAACCTGGAGTTGAATCGAGGCGCCGCTCTGGTTCGGCCACGCCGCCATGGCTCTTGCGATCTCCGCACTGCCTCCCCCGGCAACCGGACACGCATTCGGATTAACGAAGTAGCGTATCGGCTGTCCTGAGTCCGCTTCCATCCAGCGCACTGGATCTGGGAAAAACACAAACTCGGTCGTGAAACTGCCCGACTTTGTTTTTGCGCGTATGAACTCGCTTGGCACAGCGACAAAAGGCTGTCCGCTTCGGGCGGCATCTACTTCCGCAACGAGCGCAGCCTCTCGCCGAAGTGTGCGTTGAATCTTGCCGACATAGGCATCGAACGGAGCTCGGTTGGTAACCTCACCGGGGCTGGTACGAGCCAGAAGGTCGATTTCGTTAGCGTCGATTGAGCGTTCGACGAATTCAGTGCCCGTTGCATCCTCTATAACCGAGAACTTGCCCATGAAATTGTGAGCAGTATGCAGGCTCCCGTCCGGTCCGGTATTGAGATATAGAAGGACGCGTTCGCCCGGCACGAATCCCGGTTGGCCAAACACGCGCACGCTGGATTCGCCGACTGCCCCGCCAAGCTGCTTTAGAACAATCGTCCCGTCGTGCAAGTCTCCCTTCAGCACACGATCGGCGCGCACCTCAACATACGTCCACACCATCGCGCCCGGGCCGGCCCGATCTGTTGTCACGGAGATCACTTTGCCGCTGACGATGAGCCGCGAGTGGACGACCAGGTCGGTGTCCAGCAGCATCACGGCGGTGGTCGCTTCTGTTGGTTGGGCGAGGACCAAAACGAGGAGTGCGAATACAAGTAGGCGAGCCATTGTCATACAAAACTGCTTCATACGCTTCAACCTTTCAGCTTGCTGGGAGGAACAACTTTAGAGAACCCTTATACCATGCTTCGTGCTCGCGCACCTAAGAAAGTGAACCTCGGGGGGCCGAACTCGTGCTGAGAAGCCAGATTCTGGCGAAAACACACAAGAAGCCGTCGCATGAAATCCTCGTTTGGCAACCGGCGCGCGCATTGAACCATAGCTGGATTCTGATGTCAAGAAATTGATGAACCCGAGCCGCGTCGCGTGTGCCGACTTGTGAAATTATTCTTTTGAGTGAGCGATTGTAGATCACACGATCTCGGGGAGTATGATTTCAAAGGTGGTACCGACCCCTACCTGACTATCGAAGCGTATCACTCCGCCGTGGAGCTGCACCGCGCGGAAGGCCTGAGCTAATCCAATTCCCGTTCCACCCTTCTTCGTCGTGTAGTACAGATTGAATATTCGATCCTGGCCGTCGTCGGCGATGCCTATACCTCGGTCGGTAACAGTTATTCGCGCCGAACCATCCTGGTCCCTGGATGTAGCCACCTTGAGCGGTCCTCCCTCGGGCATTGCCTGACATCCGTTAATTATCACGTTCAGCAACGTCTGTTTAAGAAGATCCGCGTCGCCCTTGATTACCAGCGGGGCTGGATCGAGTTGCTTGTTGATCGTCACGCCCCGCTCGTGTGCTTCGGTAGAAGCCAGCGCGGTCACCTGGGTGACAATCGTATTCAAGTCGAGTGGTTGCAAGTGAACCTCGACCGGCCATGTGAAGTTGAGGAACGTCTGAACGACTCGATCGAGCCGTTTGATTTCGGAGTCGAGTATTTCAAGTTGCGGGCGCGGGTCTGAATCACCCGACTCGAGCTTGGAACGAAGGATCTCGAGATGGATCACCATCGCATTGAGCGGGTTCTTGACCTCGTGTGCGATGCCCGATGTGATGCGCCCGAGATCCGCGAGTTTCTTCGACAGATCCCATTGCGACTCGAATTTCTGGAACGATTCGTAGTCCCGCATACTGACCAGTGCGCCCACGGGCTCGCCTGCGTCCTCGATGTACTGAACTGAAGCCAGAAGCTGTCGGGGACCTGGTTTGCCAGGGAGGTGGAGGGTTGTTCGAGCGATCGATCTTCTCTCATTGAAGGCGCGTTCGACGGTCGCAACCAGGGGATGGTCGGAGCCCAGCGTCTCGTCAATCGGAAGCCCGCTGAGCTCAACTCCGTTGAGCCCCAATATCTGCTCGGCGTCGGGGCTGGCAAGAATTACGCGGCCTTCACGGTTTATAAGAAGCAGACGCTCTTCCAGATGGCTTACTACCTGCCGCAATCGGCCCCGCATTATTTCCAGCTCGCTTCGCTCCCCGGCCAGGCGCTCGCCCAGCTGCCTCAATCGCGACGTAACGCCAGTCACCATTTGGTCACTCGGCAGATCGCCGATCGTTCCGGACTCGTCCGGACGTCCCAACCGATCGATGCTGGTCGATATTGCTTCCAGCGGGCGCAGAAGTAAGTTGGCAGAGCCGATTGCTACGATTGCAGCGCCAATGATCGCCACCAGCCCAATGATCAGGTTCGTTGCCACCGGACCGAGCAACTCACGCCCAACGGCCGAAGCGGACACGCCGATGTGAAGCTCAGCCGCAAATGAACCTTCGCTCTCACGCACATTCTTGCGCGTGATGGGTAGCCGCTCACGATATTCATAGATTGGAGGGCCGAGTAAGACGCGGGCTAGCTGAACATAACCGCTCTGATTGACCAGGCTATCGAGGAGTGGCCGGTCAGTCGGAACGTCGCCGATCAGGTATCGGTTAGCCGCCAACTCGCGCCGCCCCTCTGAGTCAGTGACTATCTGTCCGCTCACATTGGTCAGATAGAGGTAAACGATTGTGTGCGAGGTGACGAGCG
>DATLWF010000193.1:0-2736 GCA_035576605.1 Blastocatellia bacterium
GGACTCACGGCGCACTGGAATCAAGATTTTGTGGGTGACGCACTCTCCCGAGTTGCTGCCCACAGAGTATTGCGAGCCAGTAAGGGTGACCGCGGGAACTATTGCCCGGTTGCAGGCCGCCGAGTGGGATTTCTGCTGGAACCTGGACAAAGACCCAGAGGCCTGTGCCCTGGCGTCGTTGACGCGGGCGAAGGTTTACCGGGGCTTCACTTTGAAGAACGGAGTGCCTGCCCCGGTGGATGAGCGCGCATGGCATACCTTTGCGGCGGGAATCGACGATCCCTACAGCAAAGCTAACACTAAGAGCTACGTGGAAGGAATCTTCGAAGTGGTCGGTCTCCCTTACCAAAGAGAGGAGTATGTGCTGAAGGAGCCATCGGATCTCGCGAAGAAGCAAGCGGAAGTATTGCTGCCAATGTCGGATTGGATTGGCTTGAACGTCGGAGCAAGTCGTCGTTGGCTGGCACGCATCTGGCCGGAGGAACGGTGGGAACAGTTGACGCGGATGTTAATGGCGTCGAACCATAACGTCGTTCTCCTCGGGGGACCGGACGAGGAGTCGCTGAATAGTCGCCTGGCGCAGAAGACTGACGCCCTGAATTGCGGCGTTCAGCCACTGGAAACCTTCTACGCGATGATCAGTCGCTGTCGTGCGGTTGTGACCGGAGTGACGATGGCTTTGCACCTTGCCATCGGCCAGCGAGTCCCCCTCGTTTTGTTAAACAATATTTTCAATGCCAGCGAGTTCGAACTCTATGATCGCGGTGTCATTGTGGGACCGCCGACACCTTGTGATTGCTATTATGATCGCTTGTGCCGCACGAATCGATGGTGCATCAATGAAATCAGCGCTGAGACGGTATTCGATGCCGTCCGCAGCTTGTGCGGAGACGGCGCCGCTGGTCGCTGACCTGTCGAGATGCCCTCGGTCTTGCAGATCACGCCTCATGCCGTGTTCCCGCCTCGTGGCGGGCGCCGCGCCTTTTTCTTCCTCAGGGAAATGGCGCGCGAGCATCAGGTGGTTGCCATTTTACCGCAGACGCTTAATAGCCTCCGCGGCACTCGTGAAGGCTACACCTTTCCCGCCAACGTTGACGTGCGCAGCCCGCTGGACACGCCGCCGCCGCGAACGTTATTTGACGGGCTCCCGTTGAGATTGCGGTCCGCGCTCAAGTATCGTTGGCTGCGCCGGTCCTGGCGCGGGCCTGCCTACGGCACGCTTCTCGACGACTATCATTTAATTGCCGAGGCATTGCAGCGGAAGCGAATCGAAATCGTGATTTTCGATCACCTTGAAACGATGCATTGCTGCGCGCCGTTAGTCCGGCGGCTTTCTCCGAAATCTTTCCTGATGCTTAACGCGCACAACGTGGATAGCGAGCTTTACGCGCAACAACTCAAGGCGACAGCACCGCAAGACGGCAACTCGCAGCTGCTCCGAACGTATGTAGCTTCGCGCAGGATCGAAACTCATCTCTCGGAGTATGTGGACGCCTTTTGGGCCTGCAGTGAAATGGATCGCGATCGACTGGATCGCATGAATAAGAGCCGAATCCCCGGTTTCTTTGTGCCGAACGGGATCGCTACAGAAGTGCTTCCTTTCGACGCTAACCCAAACAAGCGCACGTTGAAACGGCTTCTCTTTTGCGGCGCGCTGAATTACGCGCCCAATCGCCGAGGTCTGGAGTGGTTTCATCTTGCAATTTGGCCGCTCATTCGAGCGAAGCATCCAGAAATTCGACTTGTCGTTATAGGCTATGGCGCGGCGCCACGCGACTTCACTGCGGTTCGCGCAGACCCCGCCGTGGATTTCATCGGGGAAGTGGATACAGTCACGCCTTACTACCACGAGACCAGTCTATCGGTTGTGCCATTGCTTCAAGGCAGCGGCACGCGGGTGAAGATCCTTGAAGCGATGAGTCTCGGCAGTCCCGTGGTGTCCACGACGATTGGAGCGGAAGGGATCCCGGCTGAGTCCGGAACCCACCTCGCCTTAGCCGACGACCCGGCGATATTCGCGGAGGCGGTGCTTCGGCTGCTTAACGACGAGGCATTCTATCAGAATCTACGCCAAGCCGCTCGACAACTGATTGAGGAACGTTTCGATTGGCGAATACTCGGAAAACAGATTAACCGGATCATTGATGAAGTGGCGAGAAATTGAAGTTCGCTCATACGCGCTAGCACACCTGCTTATTAGCCGATCCTGCGGAGCTATTCGTTTTTGTGTTGTCGGAGGACCTGCGCTGTCAACATGACAACCAACTTAAACACCCGCCTTGAGACAATGAACCCGGTTCTGGCGGAAATCGTTCGCACGGGGAAGATGGTGGATGCGGATGGAAGGCCTCACCAGGTTCACAGCAACATCGCTCCGGAGGAAGTGATGTTCCTTGCGGCTCTTGTCCGGGCGACGAAGCCCAAGGTTACCTTGGAGGTTGGTCTCGCCTACGGCACGTCGGCTCTGACAATTCTCGACAGCGTAGATCGCAGCATCCACCAGAAACACATCTGTATTGATCCAAACCAGAATCGTCTCCCGGATTGGGGAGGAAGAGGGCTTTACAATCTGGAACGTGCAGGGTTCTCCCGAGCCGTCGAATTCCACGAGGCGCGCTCGTACGAAGTACTTCCAAGGATTCTGGCGCAGAGTGAGGTCGTGGATTTCGCCTTCATCGATGGCTGGCACACGTTCGACTACGTCATGGTGGATTTTTTCTTTATCGACAAGCTTCT
>DATLWF010000194.1:0-4432 GCA_035576605.1 Blastocatellia bacterium
GCTAAAGCACCGCTTAATGAAGCGGTCGCGGCATCGTAAGAAAGGTTCAGCTATGAGATCACTTATCGCCCTCATCGTCATTTCACTTTGCGCCGGCGCCGCTGCGGAAGCGCAGAAACGTAAGAAGACGACGCCGTCGCGTTCACAATCCGCAAACCGCCAGCCGCCCGCGGCGACCCCTACCAGGCCTCGCATCATCGGGACGACCGTCGTAATCATCACCAAGAATGGGGATCGGATCACAGGCGAAGTGCTCGACCTGACCGCCTACAGCGTGCGTTTGAGAGCTGACAACCTCGAGTCTACAATCGCGCTCGACACGATCGCTTCGTTGGCTTTTGGAGGCGCCGCTACGCCGAGCACGGGTGTCGATCAACCAGTTGGACCAGTGCGCACCGATTTCGCGAGAGACGCGGAAGCCGCCCTCGGTTTTTTTCAAACTTTGGCTTCGAGCCTGAAACCCGGTGTTGACTACACCGAATATGGACGCCAATTGAGTGAGTTGCGGCGCGCGGGTGAACGCTTCGTGACCAAGTACAGCTCATCCGACAACCCGGCCGAAGCTCGAGTCGTGTCTCTGATCGCCGGAGCGATGACCGACTACACCTGGGCGAGGACTATTTGGACGCTGAAGTTCGGCCGCTCGAGCGACGGCACGATAGCTGAGACGGACGCGCCGGTGATCGCCGACACGCTCGTTCTATACCCCGATCTCAGGGCATTGGCGGCTGCCGGAAACAGACTGTCGGTGGAAAAACTGCTTGCCGGGATATGGAGAAAGGCTTCAGAGAAACAAGACCGCGCTCGAATGTTGATCGCGTCATCGCGATAAAATAGACGTCTCAGCGACCGCTCTCGCGGTCCACATCTTCATCGAAGCTCGCCTCTTTTGGCTCCGGTTTCCTGTCTCCAAAACCGTATTCCTGTCGAAACGTCTTGATGATTTCTTCAAGCGGCAAGTCCGAATATGTGCCCCGGTAGTTCACGTACTCCATATGACGATTCCCTATTGCGTCGAACGGATGGTAAAGCGAATCATCCCGTCCGTCGAACTCAAGAGGCAACAAGCGGAACTTCTCGCACAACTCGATGTTGAAGGCCGGAGTCGCCTTCACCCACTTTCCATCGAGCAGCATTTCGGTGTAGCCATGCCAGTAGAATATGTCGGTGCGCATCCTCTGCCGCAGCCGTTCGGTTGATAGATGATTTCGAACATCCGCAAATCCCAGTCTGGCTGGAATGCCAAGCGCCCTGCAGCACGCAGCTAAAAGAATAGCCTTGGACACGCACCAGCCGCGCCCGACCTCGAGAGTCGTACTCGCCTTCATTCCGGCTATTGTCAGGTCAATCTGATACGGGTCGTAGCGAAAGCCGTCTCGAACGGCGTAGAACAACCTGACCGCCTGCCCGACTTCGTTGGTGGGATCTCCTGCATGTCTGGCCGTGAATTGGAGGACACCGGGATGGGTTGATTCGATTGTTTGGGTGGCTTTGAGTTCGGCTCTTTCCATGCTGGATGAAGCTTAGCCGAAGACTACCTTTTGTTCCAGAAGTTGGGCGGTCTCGTCGGCAGTCCCAACAAACCGAGGACTTTCGACAGTTGCTCACCTCCTCAGACTCCTTATATGCTATTGGCCGAGCGTTATGATTTGTCATGCCTGTAGAAACGAACTGAAGATCGAGGGCTACATCTCGCGGGGCGATGAGTGCCCGCAGTGTGGAGCCGATATCCACTGCTGTCTGAACTGCACGAACTACGATCCCCACGCCCACAACAAGTGCCGCGAGCCCCAAGCTGAATGGGTGACCGACCGCGAGAAGGGGAACTTCTGCGACTTCTTCATCCCCAATAAGCTGACTCCAGGCGCAGCCAAAAGTCCCGCTTCCGATCCCCGATCGGCCTTCGATAATCTATTCAAGAAATGAGCGTCTGATGCTATACTAGGCGGCGACCGTTCGCTCTTGTCCCCTCCTCACAACCAGCTCTAGTGTGACCGAGGTTCCTTTATGTTCATCGAGTTCTTCCTCGGGCGCTCGCGCATCGAGCTAACGGAAGACGGACTGAGCTATCGCGGGTGCGTCCCGGACTTGCCTCAGATTCATGTGACCGGCGCTACTCCAGAGCAGTGCCGGGCGAAGCTCGCGGGCGCCATGACCGTTTTGCTAGCGCTCGAGGCCTGCGGAGGTAGGCCAGGTGAGTCGGGAGTAGAACGGGACGACCTTGAGACATGGCGAAGGAGCAGAGCCACGAGCGTTCCGACGCAGTCCTCCGATCTGCGTCGCACGACTCAAGATGTTTACAACGATTCGCACTCGGAGCCGGAATTCACCGACATAATCTATGAAAAGAAAGACCTGGTCGCCCGGGTTACGATCAACCGGCCCTCGGTTTACAATGCATACACCGACCAGACGGTACGTGAGATGGCGGCCGCGTTTCGCGATGCCGCCAGCGACAACAGCATCGCCGTACTGGTGTTGACAGGCGCGGGTAATCGAGCTTTCTCGGCGGGCGGCGATGTTCAACAACACGTTGATGAACACCTCGGCAACCCCGACGCGTTTCGTGAGTGGATCAACGCGCTGATCGACGCTCACACCGCGTTGCGTCAGCTGGGCAAACCTTCGATCGCGCGAATCAACGGGATGGTGGCGGGAGGGGGGAACGATTGGAATATTGCCTGCGACCTGGCCATCGCCGCGGATCACGCGAAGTTCGTTCAGATAGAACCTAAGGTCGGCCTCCTGTCTGCGACCAGTGCCGCACATTGGTTGCCACTTATCGTCGGCGAGCGTCGCGCCCGCGAGTTGTTTCTCACCGGCGAGCCCATCTCGGCAAATAAAGCCCTGCTCTGGGGCCTGGTCAACGACGTGGTTTCTTACAAGCAGCTCGACAAGACAGTCGACACATTGTGCCAAAAGCTCATCGATCGATTTCCCGAGAGTACGCGTCTGGCCAGAGAGCAGTTGAGCTTTTGGAAAGACCTGGCGTGGAACTCGATGATCAAGGAGGCGAGCGACCATCTGGCGGCGCATTTTGCCGGGGAAGAAGCGAGTGAAGGATTGCGAGCGCTGGCTGAGAAGCGAGAGGTTGATTATCGAGGCTTTCGCGTGAACGCTCAGGCGGTCCGCAAGCCCGAGCCGCCTGAGCCGCGCGAAGTCGCGGCGGTCGGCGCGCTAAACATCAGAAGCGGGAGCCGCTCTTGTTACTCGTGCGGCGCGCAGGAAATCCCTGTGGCCTTTGACTACTGCGGCTTATGCGGAACGAGGGTACTGTAGCCTTCGTGCGCCACGATTACCCGGGACAGAGTTGAAATACTCCCAACGGGGAGTTGGGTGGTATTCCCGAGCGGCTGCAAATTGAATGGTTCCAGGGCCGCTAGACATTCTTCGGGCGTATCGTGTCATCCGGGCCGAGTGAGTACTGTATCGACGCAAGTCTCGCTTGTGCTCGCGCGACATCGCGCAACGTGATAATTCCCAACAGTCGGGTGTCATCGAGCCGCGACACAACCGGAAGCTGAGAAAGCTCGCGCTGCGCCAGCTTCAACACCACCGTGTCAAGCGTTTGATCGGGGTGCGAATGAACAACCTTCTTTGTCATCACGGCTTCGATCATTTCATTCTGGCGGCCTTCCGCTTCCAGCCGTCGCAGGTCGCCAGTGGTGATCAACCCGGCCATTCCGCCATCGCGCAGCACCGGATATCCGTTGAACTCGAGCCGGCCGACGATGTTCAGCGCCTCCGCAACCGTGATGTCGTCAGGCAGCGTCACTACATCTTGTGTCATCACCGACGCCGCGGTCACCCGCGATAACACATCACTGTTGGGCGCGTTGCCGAGGTGTATGCCATCCTGGAACAAGAAAGCCTCGTAGATCGAAAGTGGAGTGAGGCGCGAGGCCACCGCGTAGGCAATCGCATTGGCGATCATCAACGGCAGGATGATCTCGTAGTTGTAGGTCATCTCGAAGATCAGCAGGATGGAAGTTATCGGCACGCGAACCACCGCCGCGAACACAGCTCCCATGCCTACAAGGGCGAACGCTCCGCGGGCGATTGCGGCGTCGGGTTCAAGAAACAACAGCACATGCCACACCGCGACACCGAGCATGGCGCCGACGAACAGCGAAGGTCCCAGCACACCGCCCGACATTCCCGAGCCGTAGCTAAACGCCGAAGCAAGTATCTTCGCCACCATCAGCGCGCACACTGCCTTGAGCACGAGCTGATCTTCGCCTCTTAGCACGGTCCCGAGAAAGTCATAGCCGATGCCCAGCGCGTGCGGCTGCCAAAGCCCGATCATGCCAATTATTGCGCCGCCCACGGCGGGCTTTGACCACCCCGGCACATGGACGCGGTCTCGAAAGGCGAAACGCAGCCACAGAATCAGTTTCGAAAAAACGACGCCGACAACTCCCGCGGTTATGCC
>DATLWF010000195.1:0-5454 GCA_035576605.1 Blastocatellia bacterium
CGTCCACAACTTCGGTATTCAGGAATACATGCGCCACACCGAAGAAACCGATCTTGTCTTTCCTCACCATTACAACTTCGCGGATGGGATGATGCATCCCGGCGACGCACCGGGTTTGGGAGTCGATATCAACGAGGAGCTTGCGGCCGGGTATCCGTACCAACGCGCGTATCTGCCGGTGAACCGAAAGCTCGATGGCACAATGCATAGCTGGTGAGGCCTCGTAAGGGGTGTTAATAAGATCAGCGAAGCCGATGATTCTACACCTGGGGATTCTCGGAGGCGGCAACATAAGTCAGACCCATATGCGCGCCGCGCTCGAGATCGAGGGCGTGAAGATAGCGGCGGTCTACGGGCAGAATGCCGACAAGACCCGGCGGTTGGCGGATTCTGCCGGAGCGACTGTATATACACACCTCGACGCATTCTTCAGCCACCGGCCGATGGACGCCGTTCTCATTGGCTCACCTTCGGGCCTGCACGCCGAACACGGCATAGCCGCGGCGAGACATGGTCTTCACGTGCTGGTTGAAAAGCCCATCGACGTAACCACCGAGCGCGCAGACGCTTTGATCGCGGCCTGTGAGATCGCTCCCGTCAAACTGGGTGTATGCTTCCAGGATCGTGCCTCATCAGACATCCGGAATCTGAAGAGGGTGATCGACGCCGGGACCTTAGGAAAGCCGATTCTAATGTCGGCATCGGTCAGATGGTACCGGCCGCCCGAGTATTACAAGAATTCGCGGTGGCGAGGCACCTGGGCCCTCGATGGTGGAGGCGCTTTGATGAATCAGGGCATACACACCGTGGACTTGTTGGTGTGGCTCTTCGGAGATGTCAAGTCGGTCTGGGCTAGAGCGATGACCTCGTTACATGAGATAGAAGTCGAAGACACTGTCGTAGCTTCCTTTGAGTTCTCGGGCGGCGCGATCGGAAACCTCGAAGCGGCGACTTCTGCGTATCCCGGCCTTTCCAGGCGCATCGAGATGACCTGGTCGCAAGGAACCGTCGTTCTGGAAAACGACCGCATTCGTTCGGCGAACCTGCGTAAACCAATCGAGGGTCTTTGTGGCGAACAGTCCGAGGAAGAAGACGAACGCGCTGCGTCGCCGATCGTATCAGACACGCGAGGTCATCGCGCGATAATCGAAGACTTTATTCGAGCGATCGTTTCGGACGGCGTTCCCCTTTGCGATGGATATGGAGCCCGGCGCAGCGTCGAGCTCGTCAACGCGATCTACGAATCATCGCGAACCGGGCTTGCTGTCTGCATCACCGGCGGGAAGGGTCTCGCGGAAAACGTTTGATCGGCTGCGAATTCTGAGTATTACATATCAACCTGTGAGGATCTCTGATGGTGAAACCTACCAGAAGTACATTCCATCCGGATCGCTACTTCGAGCCTGATCCGCAACAAAGAGAGATCGCCCGGACGTTGTTCGCTTCGATCGAACATCTGCCGTTAGTTTGTCCCCACGGCCACGTCGATCCGCGCACTTTCGCCGATCCCGATTTCAATCTGGGCACGCCGACGGATCTGTTTTTGATTCCTGATCATTACATTTTCAGGATGCTTTATTCGCAAGGCATCAGCCTCGAGCGGTTGGGCATACCCACGGTCGATGGCACTGAAGTCGAAACCGACCATCGCCGAATCTGGCAAATCTTCGGCGACAACTTCCATCTGTTTCGGGGCACACCCACGGGCATGTGGCTCACTCAGGAGCTTCACTCGGTGTTCGGAGTAGAAGAAAAGCTCAACGGCGAGTCGGCGCAATCAATCTACGAGCACATCGCCGCGCAGCTCACGAGACCCGAATTCCGGCCTCGCAGCTTGTTCGAGCGGTTCAACATAGAGGTGCTTGCGACTACAGATGCGGCTACCGACTCCCTCGAGCATCACCGCGCGATTCGCGAATCCGGCTGGAAGGGTCGCGTGGTTCCAACGTTTCGGCCGGACGGCGTCGTCAATATCGACAGACCGGACTGGCGCGAGCACATCAACCGCCTCGCCGACGTGTGTGGATTCGAGATAAACAGCATGAGCCGATTGATCCAGGCTTTGGAGCAGCGGCGCGCTTACTTCAAGGAAATGGGGGCAACAGCAACCGACCATGCTGCGCTGACGCCTTACACCGCTGAGTTGTCTGAACCGGAGGCCGGCCGAATTTTGCAACGTGCGCTGGACGGAGCTGCGAGTGAAAACGATGCCGCGCGCTTCACGGGGCATCTCTTGATGGAAAGCGCTCGGATGAGCATCGAGGACGGTCTGGTGATGCAGCTTCACGTCGGATCGTATCGCAACCACAACCGCTCCATCTTCGAGCGGTTCGGACCTGACAAAGGCGCGGATATCCCGATTCCTCACGAGTTCACACGCAATCTATCCCCGCTGCTGAACAAGTACGCGAACGATTCGCGGCTGACGTTAGTTTTGTTCACTGTGGACGAGTCGACCTACGGGAGAGAGCTTGCGCCGTTGGCCGGTCACTACCCGGCAGTCAAGCTGGGGCCGCCGTGGTGGTTCAACGATAGTTTCAACGGAATGCGGCGCTATCGCGACCTGGTGATGGAGACAGCGGGACTCTACAACACAGTCGGGTTCAACGACGATACCCGAGCGTTCCCGTCAATTCCGGCGCGACACGATCTGGCGCGGCGAGTGGATGCCGATTGGATTGCCGGGCTTGTCGTGCGCGGGATTGTTGATATGGCGGATGCCGAAGAAATGGCTCGCGATCTGGCTTATCGTCTCGCCAGGAGCGCTTACAAATTTGATCAGACCTAGTTGCAGTTCTCATCCGCCGCAAAACTCAACATCGCCTCAGTAGCCCGTGACAGCGGTCACTGCCTCCCGTGACCAGGGTCATAGTTTTCATTCGCGCTGAGCCTTAGACTATGTCCTGACACTAAGCCTCGCTCCGCGCGAAGAAAGGCTTCTCGCGGGAAGTTGCGAGAAGGGCCGCCGGCAACACCAGTGGCCGGGGAGGTTATGATGAAACGTCTATTGTTAATGACCCTGCTCCTCAGTGCGACGGGAATGATCGTCGGCGCGTTCGCTTCACTTGCCACTGCAGCGCCGCCGGGGAAGGAAATGGCGGTCGTCGACATCCAGGATAAGACAATACTCCTGAGGACTACGCTCCTGGGCAGGTACATCTTCGTCCACGACGACGCGAAGATGGCAAAAGGAGAGGCCTGCCTTTATGTCTACGAGTACACCGAGGATCAGGCGGGCCAACCTGAGGTGAAAGCAGAGAAACTCGTGCTCTCGTTTCACTGCGTGCCCGTCGAGCGACCGAAGGCAAATCATATAGTGCTTACGTATGGAATGGCGTCGGCTGATCTGGTTGCCCTGCGTGAGATTCAATTTGCGGGCAGCACTGAGGGCCATCGAGTTCCTTGAATTGCAGGCTATGGCCTCTTGTGCAGCGCGTCAAGCGGGGAGCACCGTGCAAGGGGACAGAAGGCGGAGAGTCGCGCACTCAAAGCTCGGCTCTCCGCTGAACACTCCCGATCCCGCAAGTCTCGTCCGCCCCTCCAGGAGGGCTGAGCCTTCCGCGTGACTCCCCAGGGTTCGCGCAAGCTACCAGGGTTCGAGAACATTCTCGTCTTGGGTGCTTTGCCGCAGTCTGTGGGAAAGTTTGCGCATGTTTTTCGAACCTTAGTCCGACTATCGCGCCTGAAAAACGGCCTTTACGCTTCGGCACCGCTGTTGCTGTGACCATCACATGAGATCGGACTGCCTAACCCCTGGTACACCTGCGGGGCAGGCGGATCGAGCTAAGGAGGGCGATATGCACTCGCCGTATGGTCTGGAGGTCAGCGATAGTTGCGTCAGTTGCAAGGTACGATCCGAAGGTTACTTTTGCGACTTCGAATCGGAGATGGTAGGTAAGTTCGATACGCTCAAGTACACGACGGTTTTCCCAAAGGGCGCGGTGCTGTTTGTCGAGGGTCAGTCTCCGCGGGGCGTGTTCATGATTTGCGCCGGGCGAGTAAAGCTGACGACGTGTTCGAGCGAGGGCAAGGCTCTCATTACCAGAATCGCCGAAGGTGGAGAAATACTGGGCCTCAGCGCAACGGTGTCAGGGAAGCCTTACATGGTCACCGCCGAGACGCTGAATCCCTGCCAGATAAACTTCATCAAGCGAGAGGACTTTCTCCGTTTTCTAAAGGAGAACGGCACCGCCTGCCTTCGCGCAGCCGAGCACTTGAGCAACAACTACCATAACGCGTTCGACCAGGTCCGATCACTCGGGCTATCGCATTCGGCATCTGAGAAACTCGCGAAGTTGATGCTTGAATGGTGCGCCAAGGGCGGTAAAGACACCGATAAAGGAATCAACGTCAAGCTGACGCTCACACACGAGGAGATTGCCCAGATAATCGGTTCGTCTCGTGAAACGGTGACGCGGCTGCTGGGCGATTTTAAAGCCAGGCAGCTTATATACGTGAAGGGCTCTACGCTGATCATCCGCGACAAGGCAGCTTTGGTAACAATGGTCAGCTCATGAGTTCAGAGTTTAGAGTTTATATAGTGTAGAGTAGTTTAAAGTTTATAGTTTAGAGTGCAACCTTTAGGTTCCTGACTCGAAACGCCATGCTAAAGCTTGAACTCTAAGCGGCCTCTGACCATTACACCCACCCATCATCCGTGTTGTGACAGCCGTCACGACGAAGGGTGACATCAGTCATAGCTTCCTCACCCCAACTTGATAGAAAATGACACCAGCGCGGCGAAATCACCGTCGGCTTCCGTTTATCTGGGCCGTTCGATTGTCGAAAAGGCGCTCAACGGCGAAGGGATAGGTGTACTGAAGTGGCTTATGTCATCGGACGAGTCCACACTGAGGCCGTTGGGGCTTCGCTCGAACGCGCAAACCTCGGCGCAAACCCGGAGGATAGTCTCGCCGGAATGATGAGAGCGGCATTGATCGGCCATACCAACGCTGTAGTGCGCTTCCTGGACCACGGGGTCGCGGTAAACGCCGTAGACACAAACGGACGCACACCATTGATAGAGGCTGTCTTCGGGGGTCATCTTGATACCGTCGAACAGTTATTGAAGCGAGGAGCGGATGTGAACGCGCAAGACGGCGACGGTTGGACCGCACTTATGGAGGCCGGTTCAAAGGGCCAAGCTGATGTCGTGAGGACCCTGCTTGCCCGCGGCGCAGATGCCCGCATCAGAAACAAGAACGGGTGGACCGCTCTCAAAACCACCGCCAAATGCAATACCGAGATCACCCGGCTGCTCAGGGCCGCCGGCGCTGAGTGAAAGCAGAAGGCAGAAGGCAGAAGGCAGAAAGCAGAAAGCAGAAGGCAGAAGGCAGAAGGCGGAAGGCAGTAGGCTGATGGGGCTTGTTTCTGCTTTCTGCCTTCTGCCTTCTGCCTACTGCCTTCTGCCTACTGCTTTCTGCCTTCTGCCTTCTGCCTACTGCCTACTGCCTT
>DATLWF010000196.1:0-78644 GCA_035576605.1 Blastocatellia bacterium
ACGGGCATGCGCCGATCCCGATCAATCACGCCGGCGGAGACAGCGCGCCAAAAACACCAGCGTCGGAAATAGCTCTTTGTTAGTCTTTCGGGCGGGACATAATGATAGATGATGA
Source organism: Blastocatellia bacterium (assembly GCA_035576605.1). Taxonomy (GTDB): domain Bacteria; phylum Acidobacteriota; class Blastocatellia; order UBA7656; family UBA7656; genus Onstottus_A. Next base: position 116 of record DATLWF010000196.1, read on the forward strand.
GGTCAGGCACATAGAGTCCCCGCGCACCGGCCGCCAGCAGCCGCCTGTACATGTCATCGTCCTCTCCGGCAAGGAGCCTCGCACCGGTCCGCCCGAGATTGGTATTGTAGAAGCCGACCTCGTTTAGGATCGCGCGTGTCATAACAGCATTGCCGCCCATTAGAATCCCCGGATACGTCTTGTCGAAAGGCACGACCTTCTTGCCGCCATCGATCCAACCGATCGCACCCAAATGAGTCATTGGGAGCCAATGAGGCCGGTCGGCACCCCAACGAGGCACATAAGGCCCACCTATGAAGTCGATCCCGTCCTGGCTAAACATCGACTCGACCGAGCGGTACCAGGATTTGTCTATTTCTTCATCATCATCAATCATGCCAATCAAATGGCCATCCGTTGACGCAATACCAGCATTCAGGGCGAAAGATCTTCCTTGACGAGCCTCAAAGACATAATTCAGCCCATCCTTAAATCTGCCCCCATAGCTTCCGACCGTCGCTCGAGTCGCATCCGCTGAGTTGTTATCTACGACCGTAACACGCACACGAAGGTTTGAGGGCAGCTCCGCGGAAAGCAGGCTATCAAGGGTGCGCCTAAGCAGCCGATGACGGTTATAGGTCGGAATTATGACATCAAGAATCATCATCGAAGTATTGTTAGATTTAGTATGTTGCTTTCATAATTTGAGCCTTTGAGCTCACAAGTCATTCCACTTCTTCTTATACCGTAAACGTGTGCTAACTTTCATTTTTTGCTTCTTTGAGTTCGACACGAGAGGCAGAAGCGTGATAGCCCGCCCGATCCTATTTGTTTCGAATTTATTGTGCTCAATGTTGTTATTGACCCGGCCTCAACGGTGTGCTATAAACTCCACTCCCAAGAAAAACAGGCATAAAGCCGCGAGTCGGCTTTTTGTTCTTGAATAAGTCAGGCCCCACAGGATTCGATTTTTAAGTTGCAGCACGACTATGGCCCTAACGCGGTCGTTGGGAAGGGCTCAGTCGTTCTAGTTTCTTTTCATCCTTAGACAATATGAGCCAGTTGGAGCCGTGCACTCAGGTAACCGGTTCCTGGAAAAGAAGCTCCGTCAGGCCCCACGAGCCCCAAGCCTTGATATAGGTTGTGTGTGAAGGATGTTACGTTTGAGTCTGCGAATGGACCCCGAAGTCAGACAAGCAAGGGTTAGAGAGAAAAGCTCCCAAGAATCTTAAAGACCTGGACGTCGACCTCACGCTCCAGGTTGTCTCTTTCCCGCGCAATTACGTCACGAAAAGACGAAGCGTTCGTCGGGCGCACGCCCGCGCGCTGGCGGTGATCCTTGCGAATTCAGTGGTAGACCAAATACTCGATTGGGAGATTCAAATGAGAAGAGTTGTCGTTCAATGTCTTGTGAGTGTGTCCTTCTTCGTGGCGGCCGTTCTCGGTCTCGCGCTCAGTCATACCTCCGCACAGAGCGGAAGCGACGTTGTGCTCTACGCAGCGGAGGCTCCGGTTAAGTCAGGTTGGAACGTCGTCGCGGATTCAACAGCGGCCGGCGGAGCGAGACTGGCTAATCCTAACCTCGGAGCGCCAAAGCTGGTGGAAGCGCTTGCTAGTCCCAGCAACTACTTCGAGATGACCTTCAGCGCGCAAGCCGGCACAGCCTATCGTCTCTGGATTCGAGGCAAGGCCGAAAATAACGATTGGGCCAATGATTCTGTTTTCGTGCAGTTTTCAGGAAGCACCGATAGTGGTGGAGCATCGATCTATCGGATCGGGACGACTTCGTCTACGACCATAAATTTGGAGGACTGCTCGGGGTGCGGATTGAGCGGTTGGGGTTGGCAGGATAACGGATGGGGTGTCGGTGTTATGGGACCCTTGATCTATTTTTCGACCTCCGGCTCGCAAACGATCCGCGTTCAAGTACGCGAAGATGGTCTGTCGATAGATCAAATCGTTTTGTCGCCCCAGACTTACATAAGTACTTCGCCCGGTGCCCTGAAGAATGACACAACCATTCTCCCGAAAAGCGGCGGCTCGCCGCCACCAGGCCCATCGAACATTGTCATCTGGGCTTCAGACGTCCCTTCTGCCACCATTTGGGGAAACTGGTCTAAGGTGTTCGATGCTTCGGCCGCCGGTCAAACCGCGCTGCGAAATCCCGACGCGGGGGCCCCGAAGCTCGCGGCTCCTCTCGCCAACCCGACAAGCTACTTCGATATGACCTTCAGCGCGCAGTCAGGCATTCCGTACCGATTGTGGATGAGGGCCAAAGCGCAAAATGACTCTCCATACAATGACTCGTGGTTCGTGCAATTCTCAGGAAGTGTTGATGCGACCGGTGCCTCAGTCTTTCGGATTGGCAGTACGTCAGGTACAGTCATCAACCTTGAAGACTGCGCGGGCTGTGGGTTGAGTGGCTGGGGCTGGCAGGACAACGGATGGGGCGTCGGAGTCCTGGGTCCTCTGATCTATTTTCAGACCACAGGTACTCAAACGTTGCGAGTTCAGGCTCGTGAAGATGGAATGTCGATCGATCAGATAGTTTTTTCGCCGGCGCAATACTTGAACGCTGCGCCCGGCGCTTTGAGGAATGATACTGTAATCCTTCCCAGCACTATCGGAACTCCACCGCCACCACCGGCAAATCAACCGCCTCAGGTGACGATCAGTGCGAGTCCCATATCCGGCCAGGCTCCGTTGCCCGTCAACTTCACATCGAACGCGTCGGACCCCGACGGCTACATCACCTCCTATAGTTGGACGTTTGGCGATGGGCAAACCTCGTCGCAGGTCAACCCGGCAAATCTATACAGCTCGCCGGGAACCTATACGCCGCGGCTCACGGTTACTGACAACGCTGGAGCGACCGCGAGTGTTACGCTGGTTATTACGGTGACCGCGCCGCCGCCACCGGGCAGCGGCACGCTTAAGGTGCTCGACTGGAACGGACAGTTCGGTAACGGGACAGATAACATTTACAATCCGGACAGAACAGCGTCATGGATTGCAAACATCAATCCGGATCTGGTGGCGATGTGTGAGATCCCCAGCGATCTGGCATTGACTTTGAAGAATTTGGTGAGCACCAGGACCGGGCTTACCTGGTACTACTATCATGTCCCGAAGTACATCGGCACTACCGAAGGGAACATGATTCTGTCCAAGTATCCTTTCAGCAGCACGTCTTCAATATTCTTGAGCTACCAGCGGTCAGTCGCTCAGGCGACACTCAGCATCGGCGGAAAGAATATCAACTTCTTCGCCACACACCTTGATCCGGACTCTTCGACCGCGCGCGCGGTCGAGATAAGCGAACTTACTACCTGGGCTTCGGGTTTCGCTGAATCGCGTATTGTCTGCGGTGACTTCAATGCCGGCCCCGACACCACCGAGATAACCGGCATGACAAACCAGTATTTCGATTACTGGCAAGTGGCCATGAGCTTGGGGGTTGCTACAGCGTATCCCGACAATCCGGTGTACTTCCAAACGCGGACGCGTCGAGGTCGGATTGACTACGTCTTTTATTCGAGAGGCGCTTCCAGTTTGACTTTGCGCTCGGCGCAAATACCCGATAGCCGCGACCTGTCCAATACAAACGTAGTGGAGCTTCTAGGCACGCTCGACGACTTAGGCGTAAGGCCATCTGACCATAACCAGGTTGTCGTCACGTTCGATGTGAGATAAGTCTGCCGAGCGTTGTTGCCCGCCCATTCGAGATCACTCCTCCGAATGGGCGGGCACTCTCTAATCAATAGGCTGCTAGGTTTTTGGCAGGATGGTGGTGTCGTTTTTTAGGGAGCCCGGCGAGGAATTGAGATAGGTGTTTGGAGATAGCACGATCTGATCGATAGACAGCCCGTCCTCTCTTACCTGAACCCTAAGTGTGTGCGTTCCGCTGTTAGCGAAATAGATCAGCGGACCCAGGACCCCAACGCCCCATCCGTTATCCTGCCATCCCCATCCACTCAGACCGCATCCGGAACAGTCTTCAAGGTTGATGGTTGTCGCCGATGTGGTGCCTATTCGGTACACCGCTGCTGCGGCGGTATCGACGCTATCCGAGAACTGCACGAACACTGAATCGTTTCCCCAGAAGTCGTTTTGCGCTTTCCCTCTGATCCACAGCCGGTACGCTGTGCCCGCCTGCGCGGTGAACGTCATCTCGAAGTAATCAGCGGGACTGGCCAGCGGGTCGACGATCTTCGGCGCGCCAGCGTCGGGGTTCCAAAGTCTCTGCCCGCCTGCCGCCGTCGGATCGGCGACCGGACTCCAGCGTCCGACTCGCACTGGGGATTCGGATGCATACAAGACGATGGTCGAGAGAGGTGGGGGCGCGGATACATAAGTAAAGCCTCCGGTCAGCGTGCCGCTTTGCCCGTTTGCGTTGGTAACCGTAACGTTGGCCGTTCCCGACGCATGGGGCGGCGTAGTTGCGGTAACCGTTGTGCTATTGATTACGTTGACGTTGGTTGCGGCCGATCCGCCGATCGCGACCGTGACCCCGGCCGAGAAGTGACTGCCGGTTATCGTAACAGCCGTCCCGCCGTTGATCGTTCCACTATTGGGGCTGATGGCGCTGACGGTAGGCGCTGCAGTCTCAATGAACTCGGCGAGGTTCAAAGACCCATTCGCGGCGCCGGGAAAGCTTGTCAGGCCAAGCGCTTCAGCCATTGTCCTAAGAAGATTCTGGTGCTGATAAAAACTCGTGGAGTTAAAATCCGGCTTACTTCTCGAACTGATGACTATCGTAGCCACATGGCCCCCACCATTCGCCAGGTCAGTACTGACAGATTCATCGAAGGTTATGATCAACAGACCGTCTTGTCTAAATGAAGCACTCGCGATCAACGGTTGAATATTGGCGCTCAGCCAGTTGTCCGCCGCCGCCAACTTATCGGCATCCGTGCAATTGGGGATTCCGGCCGGGCAGTCGTGCGCGTTGTCTTGTTGATTCGGAATGATGAACGAGTAATTCGGGAGTTGGTTATTCGCGATGTCCACAGAGAGTTGCGAAAAAGGCACAAGCCTATTCGCCTGAGCCGGAGTGCCGATCACATCGGAAAAATAGGCGAAGGGATTGTGATGCTTAACATAAGGATAGACGTCCCCGCCGGTGTAGCCCACTGACGGCAAGCTCTCTGCGTATGACTTCCACGTTTTGCCCACAAGCGTGAGTTGCCGGACTATATTGTCGTCAGACACAGTTCCGCCGAAGTTGTCGTCGTTGGTGATGATCTGACCAGTTGTCAGCATGAAGTAATTTCCTATCGAAGGATGGGTGTTCGCATAGTAGTTGAGTGCGAGTCCATACCGGCTGGCAACGCTGTTCAGGTAAGGCAAAGAGGCGCTGCCGATAACGCTCGAATAATCATGATTCTCCTCCAACACGATGAATACGTGACCGAATTGCGGCATCGGCGTGGCGCTAATGTAAGTAAAGCCGTTGATGAGTGCGCCGGTCTGACCATCGCTATTAGTCACAGTTACATTGACGGTTCCCGCGGAGTGAGCCGGGGTGGTGGCGGCAATCGTGGTGCTGTTAATTACATTGACGTTTGTAGCAGCGACGCCGCCAAAACTCACTGTCGCTCCGGCTGCGAAATTCGCTCCGCCGATGGTTGTCGACGTCCCGCCCGCAGTGGTTCCTGTGTTTGGCGAGATGGTGCTGACCGAGGGGGCGGCGCGACGCCACCCTGCTTTGGCAAGATTGTGTTGTCGTTCTTTAATGCGCCGGGTGATGAGTTCAGGTAAGCGTTCGGCGATAGAACTATTTGATCAATTGATAGTCCGTCCTCACGCACTTGCACTCTAATAGTCTGCGCGCCTGCGGACTGGAAATAGATCAACGGACCCAACACGCCAGCGCCCCATCCATTGTCCTGCCAGCCCCAGCCGCTCAGACCGACTCCCAGATCATCCTCCAGGTTGATGGTTGTCGCAGATGTGGTTCCGACGCGATAAACTGCCACCCCGCTCGCATCAACGCTGCCTGAGAATTGGATGTACACCGAGTCATTGTATGGGGAGTCGCCTTGCGCCTTTCCTCTGATCCATAAGCGATAGGCTGTGCTCGGCTGCGCGTTGAACGCCATCTCGAAGTAGTCCGGAGGGCTCGCCAGAGGAGCGACTATTTTAGGAGCTCCAGCATCTGGATTCCATAATCTCGCCCCGCCTGCCGCCGTCGAATCGGAAACGACAAACCAGTTGCCAACCTTAACCGGGGCCTCGGATGCATATAACACCACCTCGCCTGCTTGTGCGGTCGAACCACTGAGGTTGACGCGCCCCCACCAGGTTCCCCATCGATCGACTCCGCCAACCGGCGTGGCCGCGTACTCTTGTAGCGTCCAGATATCGGTGTCATTTAACGGATCGACGACCGAGCTGCTGAGATCCCCCCACTTGTTGCGCGTGCTTCCGCTCGTTTTGTAGTAAGGCGCCTCGCCCGCCTTAAGGACAACTTCATCTCGCAAGGCTCCAGGCGGATCACTCGCAGCACGGGACGAATAGTTCGCACTCGCGTACTGCGATAAGGAAAAGCGCGAATATCCGATCAGCGCGTCGTTGTTCCGATTGACAGCGATGCTCGGAAATCCATAGAAAAGGTTGCCGGTCGAATCGTCGATGCGATTGCCTTGTACAATTGCGCCGCTGGTGCTCAGTTGCCACCATTGAATGGCACTTCGCGTGGGCGAGCTTGCGGGCAAGAAGATAGTCTGTGCGCACCAGATGGAGCCGTTGCGGTAAACGACGTTTTGAATCACTGCATCGCCATTACTTATCTTCTGCGAGGAACCAAGCTGCGGCGCAAAGTTTCCATCTCCCGGCGCCGCATCACTCCAGGGGTTTGGCGTTGAGGGGAATACGATGCCAGAGTTGAGCACCTCGGAGCCAACGGCGCCAGTGATCGTACTGATACGCAGGTATCCGCTGCCGGACAAATTGCCGTTCCAATTCTCTACCAGGTACATAGTCGAAATCGTATTATCGTAGGTGACCGCGGGGGCCATTGAATCGCCCGATGGGTCTTGCAATAGAGTGAATGCGGCCCCGCCCCCTGCGTAGAGATTTGCTTTGTTCAGGACATAAATGTTTGATGTCACGAAGCTCTTGTCGCTGATCCTGTATATGTTGACGGTCACGACGATCCAATCCTTGTTGAACCCGACGATCGGATAGTCCGCAAAATTCTGGTTCGTTGGATCGACATCTATTCCGTAGAGGCGCCACGCCCCTGCAGCGTCGCTTGTCTGGCTGGCGCTGACAAGCACCGCTGATGTGGCAGTGCGGTAGTCCGCGAGCGAAACGAATATCCACCGATCGCTGTAGCGGTCGTATACCACTCTCGGATCGAAGATGCTCGAATAACCCAGGCTCGACCAAAAACTGTTAAGCGATGTCGTGCTGAGGGCCGCCCCCGACCTGTCTTGCACCCTTACCTGGCTGTTGAGCGTAGCCATTATTTGAGTGAGTCCAACCGCTCCCTGCGTATCGGGGGGAACGTAGCTGTTGTTGTCGGCAAGCGCTTGAAAGCTGGATGATGGAGGCGGTGAAGGCCCTAGCAAGGGTGAATCCGGAGGGGTGCGAGCCCCCTCGCTTTGCACGACCGCATCGGAAGGCAACGGTTTATTGATCGGACCGGATTCGGGTTCAGGAATCTCTTTGAGACTCAGCGGAGGCGTTTCGTTCTTAGGCAACTCTGAGAAGTTAATGACAGTTGAACGGTCGGCGGTCCCTGGCGCGCCGGTGATCTGTTTCCCACTTTGACCTATCGGCTTGCTCCAGATTGATCTGGCCGGGGCAGCGCTATTTAGTGTCGCGGTCTCGTACGGCAACAAGACCAACGCAAATCCGATAAGCAATAACGGCACTGAGACTCGACAAGAGCCGCCTGATTTGAATCTGAACTTCTGACCTCGTCTCTCTCTCAAGAAAAAATTCTCTTGCCAGCGGGTGTTCGGTCAACGTCTATTCTAAGGCGTCTGTCCGAAATATCCAAATTTCCAAAGCCCATAACGCTCCCGATCACGGCTTAGCGGCTCTAAAGTTATCGAAAATTACTTTGCCGGGCGAATTCGCTTCAGCCTGCCAGGTGCCTCCTTTGATTTCGAACAGAATTGCCCCTAGCGGGATCGCAGTGGTATTCCATGCTTCGCTGTACCTTACGCTCCAGGCGCCTGGCGCGCCGCCGCTATCGGGAGCGGTTTCGAAGACCACGTTGCCTGAAACGGAGTCATGTCGAATGCGCCAATATTTGTCGTTCGTTTGATTGTAAGCGGCAGTCATCAGCGTGGCTTTAGCGCCGGCTATCCGCTTCTGGAAGATTATCGAGACTCCTTCTGTGTAAATGCGATAGTAGCCATTGACGTCCCGTCCTACTGTGAACATTGCATCCGCGGTTGTCGACGACGAGGCTGGCTGAACGACCTGTACATAGCAGTAGGCGTTTGTGAAGTCATACGCAATCGCAGATCTTATTCCGGCGTAATGAGAGTCGCTCACGCCCTGTAGCAGCGGACCGATCTCTATCCGCTGGTTGATTTCGGCAATTGGAAGGCTGGTATCGGTGTAGCCGCTGAACAAATTACCTGCGTTCCACTTCGCTGTATTCAGCGAGTTATCATTGAAGTCATCTGCAAGCAAGACCGTCTCCCCGGTCGTGTAGGTGTATGCATTGGCGAGCGCTCCGGTTTGACCGTCCGGGTTAGTCACTGCGACAGTAACCAGGCCCGCAGCGTGAGCCGGTGTGACCGCGCTGATAGAGACGCTGCTGGTGACATTGACATTGGAAGCAGCAACCCCCCCGATGGTCACCATAGCGCCTGCGACGAAATTCGTACCGGCGATCGTGACTGCCGTGCCTCCGCTACTTGAACCCGAACCTGGGGTGATCCCCGTCACCGTGGGCGCATTGGCAGGCGGCGCCGAATAACTGAACCCACCCGTTAACGTTCCGCTCTGGCCGTCTGGATTCGCCACCACAACATTGACCGCACCCGCGGAGTGCGCGGGCGTGACAGCCGTGAGGGTAGTGGCGCTCGTTACATTAACATTCGAAGCAGATATCCCGCCGAAGGTCACCGTAGCGCCGGCGACGAAGTTCGTCCCGGTAACCGTCACCGAAGTGCCTCCGGCCGCCGGTCCTGAGTTTGGCGAGACGCCTGTCACCGTCGGTGCGGGAGTGGGCGCCGAATATGTAAATCCACCTGCCAGAGTCCCGCTCTGCCCTCCGGTATTAGTTACAACTACATTAACGATTCCCGCGGTGTGTGCCGGCGTGACCGCGGTTATCGTAGTAGCATTTGCCACATTGACATTCGTGGCTGCGGTTCCTCCGACAGTCACAGTAGCGCCGTCGACGAAATTCGTTCCCGTGATTGTCACCGATGTCCCGCCGGCGGTAGTCCCAGTATTCGGCGAGACCGATGTAACGGTGGGTGCGCCACTGCCGCCTCCACCTGATTTCGGCAAAATAGTCGTATCGTTCTTTAGCGCACCGGGCGCCGTGTTCAAGTAGGTCGATGGCGATAGCACTATCTGATCAATAGACAGTCCGTCCTCTCTGACCTGTATTCTAATTGTGTGGGTTCCGCTCCCGGAGAAGTAGATGAGCGGCCCCATGACCCCGACACCCCAACCATTGTCTTGCCACCCCCAACCCTGCAGACCGCATCCCGTGCAATCTTCCAGGTTGATGGCGGAACCTGATGTTGTTCCGATTCTAAAGACAGGTGCTCCGCCGCTGCCATCAAGGCTGTCTGAAAACTGCGCAAATACCGAATCGTTCCCCCAGTAGTCGGCCTGAGCTTTGCCTCTTATCCACAGCCGATAGCCTGTGGATGCGTCCGCCTGAAAGGTCATTTCAAAATAATCTGACGGGTTTGGAAGCGCGTCCGCCAATTTGGGGGCGCCGGCATCTGGATTGGCCAGCCTGAATCCGCCGGCGGCTGACGCATCCGATACGACGTTCCAATTTCCCACTCTAACCGGGGCCTCCGAAGCATACATCACCACGTCGGCCGAAGTCGGCGGAGGTGGAGGCGGAGGAGTTGTGTAGGTGAAGGAATTGGCTAGCGTTCCGTTTTGGCCATCAGTGTTAGTCACAATCACACTAACGGCGCCTGCCGAGTGCGCCGGCGTAACCGCCGTAATTGTAGTGCTGCTGGTCACGTTGATACTGGTCGCCGCCGCGCCGCCAATACTCACGCTTGCGCCTGACAGAAAATTGGTTCCGGTGATGGTAACAGCCGTTCCACCAGCCGTGCTTCCGGTGTTCGGCGATATAGATGACACAGTAGGCGCAGGGCCGGGCGCCCCCCCTGCCGTGGTAAAGCTCCAGGTTGGGCCGCTCGCCGTCATGTTGGCCATCGTCTTGCTCACAATACGCCAGTAGTACTTCGTCGCCGCTTGTAGCGATTGCGGCGCAAACGTTTCCGGGATCGATCCGTTGTCCACCGATCCAATGAACTGATCAGCGGCCAGAAGAGGCGGGTTGGGGTTGGTGCCAAAGTAAATGTCGAATTTTTGAGCGTATGGTCCGCCTTCCCACGCCAGCGTTACGTTGGTAGCCACGCCAGTAGCATTGTTCGCGGGTGTTTGATAGGAGGGCGGATCGGGCGGAAGAGGAGTGAATGGTTGCGTCTCAGTCGTTGAATTCCATTTACGCTCGAATTGATTCACAAACCAATTGAAGAACCATGACTTGGTAGTGAAGTAGTTGTTCTCTGCCTGGCAGTTCGCCGACGGACCGGTCCAGTTTGATGAGCCGAATATTGTGAGCCCCTGCCCATACAGCATCGAAACCTTTTCGTGATTCAACCCCTGATGCGCTCGAATCCTTATCTGAACTCCGGCATTGTAGAGTAAATCAACATTATAGGAATCCCACGGCCGGGTTGGATTCCTATATTCGTTTTGCTCGGTGAGCAGACGGACCGGTATTCCGCGATTCACCGCGGCTATGGTCATGTTGGTAAATCCCAAATTGGTGATGCGATACATAATCACATCGATCTTCCGTGTCTCACCATTAAATGCACTGAGGCTGCGATTATAGAAACTCTCCGAACCGTCGGCGCTTGGCGGGAAGTTCAGTTCGGGATCTATCGGATACGTGGGATAGCGGCGGCTCAAAGCTCCGCTGATATTTGCGTAGTTCCCATAATTGGTTGTATCGGTCCACATATCGTCCATGATGGTCTTGAAACTGTTCAAGACCGACGAAACGCTTGTGAAGTAGATTGCTTCATCTATGTAATCCACGTAGGGCTGATTCGGCACGAAGAAGAACGGGCCATAGTTCGCGCCGCTGAATTCGATCTGACCCTGTCCTACAAACAGCATGAACTTTCGGTGCAGAATACAGTCGGCTACCTTGTACCGCATCGGGATACCGGCAGCTCGAAACTGATCGAGTATCTGCTGATTTCCAGCGTAGGTGTCGCTTGCCCTCGGGTCGCACAATATCCGGACCGGAACGCCCGCTTGAAACCGAGCGATTATCTTGTTCGATAGCGATGTGTCCTGTATGAACCAAAAAGAGACGTCTATACCCACCGTCTCATTGTCAATGAGAGTCCATAAGGGCTGACGGCAGTCCTCAAAGGAGGTGTCGCACAGTCGCTCCACCTGAGCAGATGTTTGCCCGGCTGCAAACAGCACTAGTATTGCCGATAAGGGAAGACTAAAGGCGAATCGTTTAATGGACGTCATCCTCGTTCCTATGCGATGTGGTTTCCCGCCAAAACATTTTTCCAGGCAGTCCGTTCTCGCGTTCAGAAAAGCCTCGTCCGCGGCCAAATCTGCGAATTGTATGCCAGAAGCCTAATCAAGTTAGGGCTCCTGGGACTTTGAGGCGCTCGGCATGGGGACCTTTCGTTTTGCGAGGACTCCCGCGCTTTTTTGGTAGGAACTGCATCGGAGGTGGGAGAGCGCTCCGGCGCCTGCGGGTTTCGGATCGCGTTTGCTTTTCAATTCGAGTGTACGAAGATTGGTTCTGGCCGCGTACGCTCGAACGAGAATCGTACGTCAAGCTCCGTTCTGCATTTCTTTTCAATGCTGTAACAAGCAGCCACAAGGTCCGTAACCTAAAGTCACCTCTACATGGATTTCTAATAGTTGAAATTGTGGCACGGATACAAAAACTCGAGTGCGAGAACAACAGTGTTCTTGATAGGAGTTATTAGACTGCAGATTTGCAGGCGGGCTAAACCGGTTCCAACCACTCACGCTGTCTTACTTGTGAACAGTTCTTGTCGGCGACAAACGCCGCTATGTGCCCAGCCAAACCACGGATCCGGTGCAATGACCACCGGCAGCTTTCCTGCGGACCTGCTTCTGAGTCAATTAATTCTGGCTTTCCGGTGAACGAGACTTCGAACGAGTTCAATGGACGAGAGAGCCCTTCGCCGGTTGCTTTGACGTATGCCTCTTTGCAGACCCAGTACGTCAGAAACGCCGTACTCTTTTCACTGGGGTTGAGTCGGCGAATAGAAGCAGCCTCCGCAGGAGAGAAAAAGCGCTCGGCGAGCTGGTCCACTTCAAGATCCTGGCCTTCGCGCTCAACATCTATGCCAACCTCCACATCCGATGCAATTGCATACAGGACCAGCTCTCGTGACCGAGACAGGTTGAACGTCAATGCATTCTCATATGGGTTGGCAAGGACAGGTTTCCCATTCGGCGTAGTCGAGAAACGGATCTCGCGCGGCTCAACGTCAAGATATCGACCAAGGATGGTTCTGAGTAACGCGCGTGACACGACGAAGCGTGCGAAGTGTTCTCGCACGCGAAGCCGTTCAGCCCTCTCGCGTTCATCGTTCGCAAGCTGGGTCAACAAGCGGGCGAGCATTGCCGGCCGTCCCAAAGCGGCGCTCCAAACGTGAACTTCACCTTGCTTTAACTGTAAATCCATCCGCGCCCGGCCCTCGAGGAAAACCAATACCGCGTCGTTGTTCCAGCGTGCGTCTAAGGCAGGTCAGTCAATTCGGACCGTGACTCTTCGAGACACCTCTTCAACGTCTCAGCCAGCTGGCGCACATGATTCGTCACGCACGTAATATGTCCGCCGGGAACCGTTTGAACGTCCACCGTCGTAGCTACTCTGCTCCATCCCGCAGTTGGATCGCCGTCTTCCAGCGCCAATTCTGAAGGCCACACGACAGTAACTCGGCCGCGATACGGTGCAGGGACGTATCCCTGGATCGCTCTAGAGTAGGCGGCAGTCGCACGCTTCCGCCCGTCGACTGGAATCGAGGCGTTGATGTCAGATCCCATCGGCGCGCCTTGCGAATTACCGTTTCTTTGAATGGAGGCAAACGCCACGGCCAGGTTTGCCGCCGCTGTCCAGCTTTTCTTCTTGATGAAAGCGATTCGCTCATCTGTCTGCAGTCGCAAGAATTCTGTAAGCCGGGCTCTGTAGTAATCCTTTATCTCCTGAACACGGGTAAGTCGCTCCCGGTATGCAAGGAAGCGATCCAGCCGTTGCTCGCTTCCCAGCTTGTCAAGATCGCTCAAGCGATTAACTACCTTGTGGAGAAGCTTGAATCGAAGCGCGTTTCTCACAGAAGCGCAAAGAAGGACAAGCATATCGATCTTCTCACCCTGGGACTGCAATAGTCGCGCGATCTCGAACGCCACTGCCGCGCCGTTACAATAACCGCCTAACAAGTACGGCCCTCGCGGCTGAAACTCCCGAAGCGCCGGCAGGTGGCTTTCGGCCATCGCCTCGATTGTCGAAGGAATCGGGCCCCCATCCAGTCCGTGGGGCTGAATTGCATAGAACGGCTGGTCATCTCCGAGTCCGTGCGCGAGATTTTGGCAATAAAACCCGCCGCCGTTGAAATCGCCATGCAGGAAGAAAAACGGCCGCTTTGATCCTCCCTTGCCGATCTTAACAATGGCTGAGTGAGTCCGGGCCGTCTCTTGCTCGAGTATCGTAGCCGCTAGATGCTCGATGGTCGCCTCTTCGAATAGAGTCGCGAGTGGAAGCTGTCGCCCGGTTACTTGCTCGATCCGCCCCATCATTCGAACCGATAGGAGCGAATGCCCGCCCAGCTCAAAAAAGTCGTCTCGTATGCCGACCGGAGTTACCTTCAAGATTTCTTCCCAGATCTCGACGAGCTGTCGCTCAAGCGGATCTCGTGATCGAACATACTTATCGTTCGGAATAATCTGCGTTGAATCCGGCGCCGGCAATCTTGTGCGATCCACCTTTCCACTATTTGAGATCGGCAACTCATTCAGCGCTACGAACAAAGACGGAACCATGTATCCGGGAAGCTTCTTCTTCAAGAAGCTGCGCAATTGATCTCGGAGCTCGCTTTGCGCGAATGAATCGGCGCTTCCACGCGGCACAACGTAAGCCACAAGTCGTTTTTCACCGGGTTGGTCCTCTCTGGCGATGACCATGGCATCGTGGACGTCCGGGCTGGAGCACAGCGCTGTCTCAATCTCTCCCAACTCGATACGGAAGCCGTTTACCTTGACTTGATCGTCTATCCGACCAGCGATTTGAATATTGCCGTCGGGAAGATACAGTGCAAGATCACCTGTCTTGTATAACCGCGCGAAAGGCTCAGCACTGAACGGATCTGGTATGAATTTCTCTGCGGTGAGGTCAGGATGATTCAGATATCCGCGGGCAAGGCCGGCTCCCCCGATGTGCAACTCGCCAATTACACCAACAGGAGCTGGTTGATGATGTCGGTCAAGGATATAAACTCGAGCATTGGGAATGGGTCGCCCCACCGGCGCATCCGAGACTCCAGCAGTTGATGGCTTCGGTTTCGATAAGTCCGCAATCGTAGCAACGATGGTCGCTTCGGTTGGCCCGTAGGTGTTCAGGAGCCGCACGCCTGAAGGAATGCGCTCGTGCCAGGCGGCCATTCGCTCGGGGAGGGCTCGCTCTCCTCCGATGATGACCAGCCGTGTCGTTTGAGGCAACGACAATCCTTCAGCAACAAGGCTGGTAGTCAGTTCGTGCCAAAAAGCCGTCGGCAAATCCAGCACAGTTATGCCCCAGTCTGTGCACTGCCGCAAGAATCCCGAGATAGACTTCAGCATAGCGTCAGTACGCAAGACAAGGGTTGCGCCTCGCGCGAGGGAGGAATAAATCTCTTCGGCGCTAGTGTCGAAGCTGCTGGAGGCGAATTGCAATACTCGATCGCCGGGGGTTATGCCGAATTCGTCGCTCGCGAAATCTATGTAGTTAGTTAAAGAGCGATGCTCTATCAGGACCCCTTTCGGTGTTCCCGTAGAGCCGGAGGTGTAGATCAGGTATGCGAGATTCTCGGGGGTCACACGGCGGGGCGGATTCTCGGTCGAATGCCGACCGATCACCTCCCAGTCTGAATCAAGACAGATTACGCGCGCATCGGTTGCGGGTAGTTCCCTGGCGAGTTGCTCCAGGGTCAACAGCACCGGGGCGCTCGAATCTGCAAGCATCGCCGCCAATCGTTCTGTCGGATAAGCACTATCCAGCGGCACGTAGGCGCCACCGGCCTTCAAAATACCCAGCAAGCCCACGATCATCTCAGTCGAACGACCTACCAACAGGCCAACCAGCTTCTCGGGCCCTACGCCGAGCGATGTCAGATAATGCGCCAGTTGATTAGCCCGCCTGTTTAGTTCGCCATAGGTCAATTGTGCGTTCGCGCAGATGACCGCAACCGCGTCCGGCGCCTTCGCCGCTTGCTCCTCAAACATCCGGTCAACCGAAGTCCGCGGTGAGTTGATTGAGTTATTGCTGTTCCATTCGACGACGATCTGATGTCGTTCGGCGGCCGTAAGCATCGGCAATGTCGAGACTGGTTCGTGGACGTAGGACGACATGCCTTCAAGCATTGTCATCAAGTGTCCGAGCATTCGTCGGACCATTGCTTGGTCAAAACGTTGTCGGTCATATTCGATCTTCAGCAATAAGGTCTCGCCCGACCAGCCCGAGAGCGAGAGCGGGTAACTGGTCTCTTCGAAAAGCTGCAAGTCGCGAATCTCCCAGTTGGTCCAATGCGATTGAATCAGCGACTGAAGGTCGTAATTCTCGAACATCAGAATGCTGTCAAAGAGCGGCCTTCTGCTAATCACTTCAGACCATTCTTGAATTTTGGGCAGCGGAGTGTTTTCGTATTCCCGCAGATTCAGATGTTGCGCCCGGAGTTCCTTGAGCCAGGAGCTAAGGGGTTGGTCTTCCGGAACGGTCACACGAATGGGCAGCGTGTTTATGAACAGACCAACAGATTCAGCGCCGTCGGATGAGCCCCGACACGCCCGTATCCCTCCAAACACAACATCCGCCTCGCCGCTATAGCGGCTGAGGAGCAGCGCCCACGCAGCTTCCACCAGGGTGTAAAGCGTGACGCCGTTTTCCAAGGCAAGCGTTTTCAGCGTTGAAGTCAGAGCCGCCGTCAACCGAATCGCCTGCTCGTCGTGACCGGTCTGATCTCCCGAAATCGCACCGGGGTTCCGGGCCTCCGGAAGCGGAGTGGGACTGGTAAACCCGCTCAATGTGCTGCGCCAGAACCGCTCGGCTCTACTCATATCGATCTGTTGGAGACTCTCGATATGCTCACGAAACGGACGCGGCGGCTCTAAGCAGAGAGACGCGTCGTCACAAAGCGCCTCATAAAACGCGTGAGTCTGACGCAGAACCTCGACAAGCGATCGGCCATCGAGCAACAGGTGATGAAACGTCAATACGAAATGAAAATCGCGCTCGCCGATATGAAACAAGCCAATCCTCATCAACGGCGCCCGCGTTAGATCAAACCCCCTTGTACGATCGTTCTGAAGATAATCCTCGAGCCGCGCTTGCTGATCGACAGACCGCACGGAACGCCAGTCCTCGTGGTGCAGTTTCAGGTGAGCAAGCGCGTGAACTTCCTGGTGAGGCTCATCGAGACCATCCCAGCGAAAGCTCGTTCTTAGAATCGGATGCCGGTCCACAACCTGCCGCCATGCCCTCGCAAAGGCTTCTATGTCGAGATTGGCGTGAATAGTAAAAAGGAATTGCTCGATGTCAACGCCCGGCTCCCGAGCGTAAAGCGTATGAAAGAGCATCCCCTGTTGAAGCGGCGAGAGTGCATATGAGTCTTCAATTGCGCGGTGCCCCGGCATTCCGATTGGTTTTTCCGGTTCAACGGCGATGACGGTCATGGCGTTATCAAGTCAGTCGCGCGGGAGCTACTTCACTGGGTGGATCCAGCTCGATCACGTCGTACAGCTCGCGGACCGCGCGCGCGGTCGCCATGCCCGGTTCATAGAAGAGCTCACTGGCCACCGCCCGCCGCGAAGCCGACTGGGAGTACGAATCGCCAAAGCATCTTTCGACCGCGGCAATTGTTTCGCCAACATCTCGGACGGTTATCGATGCTTCGCGCAACAAATCTACATATTCAGGGTTGATGTCCGTTCTCGCGATGAGTTCCGGAATGTCGATTCGAACAACCGGGCGATCAAGCAAAAGGTATTCGAACCCGACCGAACTGTGATCGGTGATCAATACGTCGGCCGCGGCGAGATAAGGACAGGCGTCGCTGCCATCAGCCAGCCATCCGCCACCGCGCCGAAGGATCGGTTCGAGGCGCGCCGCCCAGTCGATGCCGCCGGAATGTTTGTATTGCAGATCGCGGGACCGATCGTGCAGCTTGACGATCACCGCATAACCCGCGGCCACAAGCTTCTGCACCAGAGCTTCTCCCATCACGTTGAGCGATGAGTAAGGAGACCATGTTGGCGCATAGAGAACCGTGCGCCTCGCAGGGTCGATGCCAAGCTCATCGAGCACGTCATCTCGACTAAGCGATCCATCGACCAGACAGTCAAGCTTTGGATAGCCGACCAGTCGCGCCGCCGGGCTATCGGCGTCAATGGCGCCCACACGGATGTAGTTTTCCATCCGTCGACGATTGATGAAAAACAGGCGGTCCCAGTCGCGCATCGAGCGGTCCGGGGTGTCATAAACGCGGCTGTACTTGCCAGCCACGCCGTGAAACATTTGAATGCGCCGCGTGCCCCTGGGGAGTGTCACCCATAGCATGTCGGCGACCAGGTACGCGCTGAATTTCATCAGCGCGGCGCGCGCCGGGCTTACGAGGTTGACATTGCCTCCGATCTCGCCATAAATCGTCTTCGCCGCGGACGGCTGTTCGCTCGCCGTGAAGAAGAACGTCACTCGCGAGTCTTGCATAGCGCGATAAATTGGAACAATGACCGCGGAGTTCATCGCCGTTCGCGCGTTGACCAGAACGCAGCGACCCGGGTGGATTCGCCGCTGCCATCGCGTATCCGTTTGCTGCACCCATTTCGTGATGTTGCTCAGAGGCATTCGACGTCTCTTCTAAAAGCGTTCGCCGATAGCAGTTGTGGCAAAGGCAAGTGGGCGATCGAAAGTCAATTCCGCCTTTTCAATTTCAGGCAAGATCTCGCTAATCGCTCGGTCGTAGTCCTCGGGAAAATCAATTTCGATCCAGGGCAATCCGCGCGTGCCGATGGCGTGCAGCGGCCGGACACGAGCAAATTCGCGGAATGCCCGCGGCGCCCATTCCCGGTCTGTTCCTTTCGCGATCAGCATCCCCATTTGTCTCGTGAGAATCGCGGCGCCGCGCGAACCGAATTTTACAATGCCGACATTCTCACCATCTGCCTCATCGGGATTAATCGCTTTGCTTATGTCCACAACCCGTCCCGCTCTAACTTTGACCTTCATTTCTTCGTCTCCAAACCGAGCGGTTGTCTCGTCTTTATAGGCAATCAACAGCGCGTCCTCATAACGAGCGGTCAGCAGGTCAGTAATCAGTTGTGGGTGATAGAGCACGTCTGAGTTCAGAACCACGAACCCATCGACAAGCCGATGTCTTGCAAGCCAGAGCGAGTAGAGGCTGCTTGTGCGGAAGAAGATAGGATTCTCGATATACTCGATATCAGGCCCGCACTCCCTTCGCACTGTGTCGGCGGAGAACCCGACCACTGCGCTTATGTGGTCGATGCCGGACTCACGAAGCGTCACAATCTGACGCTCGATGAGCGAGAGCGCTCCGACCCTTGCGAGGCACTTCGGCTTATCGCCGGCGACTCCTCTCAACCGTGATCCTTTGCCTGCTGCAAGAATGATCGCGTTCATCTGTGTTCCAGCTCCTTAAGCGGCCGCGGCCGCACTCGCTCGTTTCAAGAGCTCTCTTACCTTCGCGAAATACCACTGTCTCTCTTCGCGATCGATTGCCAGCATTAGAAATACCGCCAGGTAGATTAATCCAGCGGTTATTGCCTGAAGAGCGATCGCAGGGAGATTCACGCTGATGACGTTTCGGGTGATCGCGAGAAACGACGCCATAACGACTAACGGCCAGAGCGGAGGGAAGATTGCGGTCTTCAGGGCCTCACGCGTACTCAACTGCACTCTCCGGCAAGCCGCCGGGAACAGCACGAAGATAGATACGGAACCCACCGCGATCAGAGTGCCAAGCGCTACGCCAATCAACCCAAGATGGCGAACCAGAACAATGCTCATGGCCAGGTTTGCAAGGGCGATTAACAGGTTCGATGTCGCCAGCAGCCTGTGTTGACCGGCGCCTTTCAGCAATGTCGTCGCTGTTGAATTCCCCACGCGGATTGCAACCGCAATAGTCAGAATGTGAATGATGGGCACGCTGCCTGCAAAGTCAGGTCCCACCCACGCCAATACCAGAGGCTCGGCAAGCAGGCTCAAACCGGTCGCAATGGGAACAACCATCGCCAGCGATATGCGAGTGCCCTGTATGAACAATTGTCGCAGCCGGTCAGCTTGCCCAACGGTGGCGGTATCCACAATGATCGGAAACATGGCTCCGTTCAATTGGCCGGTGACGATCTGGACTGCCTCAATCAACCGCTGTGCGACTGCCCAAATCGCAATCGAGACGGTGCCCATAAAGGCGCCTATCACTATCGCATCTGTTGAGTAGTTAACCTTGTTTGCAAGGTCAATCAATAATATGAAGGCGCTAAACCCGGTGACCTCGCGCAGTCGCGCCAGCCGCACGTTAGACAGGCGAATTCGCAAACCGGGATAGGCCCGGTAGGCGTTTAACGCATAGCCGATATGACTCAGCGCACGAATCGTTGTAGTTGCAGCGACCAGTTCCACGAGGCCGTATCCGCCCAGGAGCACCGCTACATTGACACACGCCACCACGATGCTGGTCGAGATGGATACGGAGCCGTTAAGATAGTGGCGCTGAAACCCGTTTACGATTCCACCGAACACGCTGACGGGAAAGCCAAGCGCGACGTAGGCGCTGATTATTAGCAGAACCTGTCGGCCGATATCGGCTTGTGCCGGGGTTATGTTGAAAAACTTTTGCAGATTGAAAGCCAAGAAGGCGCCGATTGCAAAGGCAATCAGTCCTATGACGCAGAATCCCAGAAAGAGACTGCTCACAATTTGATTGAGGCCTTCACTGTCACGGCGAGCGCGGTACTCCGATGCGAATTTCACCTGAGCGACCCCATACCCGAGGTCTAGCATGGAAAAGTACGCTGTTACGGAGGCGACGAGAACCCATAGCCCGTAGGTAGACGGTCCCAGGCGTCCCATATTGAAAGGGAGCATCACCGCGCCGATCAGGACGTCAACCCCAAGGGCAACATAGTCCATCGAGATGTTTCGGGCGAAGATGTCGAGCTGATTGAACTCGCGCCCCCATACCGGATCGCCTTCGGCTCTGGCCTTGCTCACTTTGCCCCCGCCCTCTGCGCTGAAGCACTCGGCTCGATCGATTGTGCTGTTGAGGAGGAGTTTTGCCTGGTCACATATACATCTGGCGGAACCCGGTCACCGCCCGCGAGCGAAACATCGACTGCGTTGCCGGTCGCTCCGTCGCGTTTGCGATCCTTAAATCGCTGCCTGACAATGCCCGCGAAGAACCACAACCAAAGCTCATGCTCGAATGCAGCCACCCGATCACGATGCACCTCGGCGCTAATCATGCTCTTGAACGCTCGTAGAGAAGACCGATACATATAGCGCGGGACGCCACCTATATGCGGGACTCTCGAGTAATCGAGACTTGTTTCTTCCGGCGCCTCCATATCGACTCTTGATTGCGCATAAAGCATCGCACGACTTACGCCGTGCCAATAGAACCACCGACGAAAATACCGTTTAGTCAGTCGGTCTGCCGGGATGATGTGGTGGACTGTCATTTCGGGGGCATAGAAACCCGCGAGGCCGGCCGCCCGCGCTCTCAGTCCCCACTCGCGCACTTCTTGACCGAGCAAAGTGCCGGCCTTGCGACCTACACGGTTGTCCCACAATCCGGCGCGCTCGAACGCTTCTCGGCGAAAAGCTATGTTCACGCCGAGGGGCATCAGCCTGCTAAACTCGAATGGCTCGGCGCCATAGTCGAGCAAGGCGATAACCGCCCAGTGGCGTCCGCCGCGGTTAGGAAGCCAACGCGGCCGGGGCGCGCCCCAGATCGGCAATACCTTGCCGCCTACATAATCGCAATCGAGGCGCTCCAGTGCTTCACCAGCACGATCAAGCCAGTCCTTTTCCACGCGAACGTCGTCATCCGTAGTAACGATGATCTCGCCACTTGAAGCGCGAATGCCCGCGTTCAAGGCAGCGCACCGTCCCTGCTCCGGCTCGAAGACATACCGCAACGGAACCGGAAACCACTGCTGAGCTTCCCGAACAACCGCGTGGGTGTGGTCCGATGAGTTGTTATCCACGGTTATCACTTCCCACTTGTCTCGCGTCGACACCGCTGCAATGCTGCGGAGCGTCTGTTCCAGGTCGCTGGCGCGATTGTACGTAGCTATGACAACCGAGAATTTCATGATTTTACGCGTCTTACGAAATCCAATACGGAGGTCGCGCCAGTCTCTTCAAGCTGTGTCCAACCGGTTAGGTAAACTGCGTGGCAACGGCCGCCCGAGCTAGTGGATAGCGCGGGCTGGCGGTTGTTTCGGGCTCTCGTCTGATATTATCGCGGCTCCCCGCAGTCTCACTGATACTCATTTCCAGAGTCCTGCTGAACGCATGGAGAAATGGTATGTATTGACCGGCTCCGAGCTCTACATCGCGGATGACAGCGTCAAACAGCTGGCGATAGTGGGTCACCAGCGAATTGGAGATTCCAATCCTCCGAGCGATGGTCGTTTGTGACGGAGATGAGAGATCGAAGTAACAATACCAGGCGACTCGCGCCAGCCGGCTGTATCGACGCGGCTTGTGTCTAACCACTTCTCGCATCTTATCCAACAGTTCCACGGCAATCGCCTCGGCCTGCTGGTTAGTTTCGTTTTCGAGAAGTCGCTGCTCAGGCGTTGGTCTCTGGTCAGGAAAATCCACCTTGAGTGGTTCCGGGTCCGAGACGGCGTCAGGCGTTACCGCTGCATCAATGGAAACAAACCGCGAATCTTCCACCGGCAGCTTGGACAACGCCAGAGATCTTACAATTCGAACATCCAGCGGCGAGTCCACCGCCCTGAATATCTCGACTAAGAGATCAGTCAGATCCCGATTCGAAATAATTATGTGCGAGCTGCCGCCCCTTCCCGCTCGCCTCCGGTCACGTCCTCTATAAGCAACGTCCTTTAGCAAATCCTCCATGTTTTGATGGGCCCTTGTCGGCTTGTCGTCAGGCCATTCTCTCAACCCGAAAACCCTCGTGCTTAACTTGCCCTCGGAGTGGTTGGCTCCAAGTGTGCGCCGATATCTGCGAAACTCAGCGCTGGTTTGGACCAGATTGCTGATGCGGCGCGCCATCCGGTACGCTTCCGGCTGTCGCTCGCGCAACAGCAGCGAAACCAGGTTGGGAACTTCAATATGGTAAAGTTCATGCTCAATATTCGCATTCGAATAGCCGGCGTCTACGTAATGCCGCCAGCGATCCTTCCGGTGGAGCTTTAGGAATAGATCTTGAGTCACATCCGCGTTCAGATCCTGTAGCCGTGCGCGCGCGATTCTGTCTGAGTTGAACAGAGTCCTGATTGACGAATGTCTCGATACTAACTTGAACAGTTTGTCCCACAATGCTGCAGCGTCATTGTCGGTAAGAATTTCAATCCAGCCCCTTGCTTGCTCGTTCATTCCTGTTTCCCACTACTATGAGTTGATCTTGAACCGTCCACCATCGATTACTATCCGATGTGCTTACGGGTAGGAAGCAAAAGTAGTGCCGTCAAGTTGGCTTACTCCCCCGGGGAAACCTACCGATGTGCCGGTTGAAGTCATCAATTTTTTCAATTACAAATTTCTCGGGTGTTGTGCGAGATATGAACAGATACCCTTGCTCCTTACTAAGGAAAAGCTCTCGATCGCAGTTCGGCTCGGCGGAACGTCACGCTCGACGAAACTAGACTCCAGTGAGACTCCGATGAAGCACCTGCCAAAACAGGAGGCTCGCTCAGGTCCGACCGGCGAACTGTCTTAATTCACTTCGAGGCGGTGTACTGAATTATGTAATGGAACCGGCCACCTGACCGTAGACAGGAAGGTCGGGGCGCGAGAGATCACTCGGCGTGATGTCCAGAGCTTCGATCACGTCGGCTATTATGTCGCGGAAAATCGTCGCCTGGCCCGCAGCGTAACCATACAACAGCGCGTTATCGCAGATGTTATTGATCACCCGCGGTATTCCGGCGGACGCCAGGCCGATCAATTCGATTGAGGACGGATCAAAGATATTGACCCGCCCAGCTCCGGCAATCCTCAGTCTGAAGCGAATGTAGTTATTGATCTCGTACAAATATAGCGGCCTGATTGAACAGCGCAGCGATACCCGCTGCTTAAGCTGTCGCAGTCCGGGCTGATTCAGAATCTCCCGAAGCTCGGGCTGGCCGCAAAGAACTATTTGCAAGAGCTTTTCGCTGTTTGTCTCAAAATTCGCCAGTAGCCGCACCTCTTCCAGCACGGCCGGCGAGAGCCCGTGCGCCTCATCTATGATCAGAACAGTGCGCAAACCGCGTGAGTGTCGTTGCGCCAGACAGGCGCCTATTGCATTCAAGAGGTCTGCCTTCGAAGCGGTTGAGCCGAGACCGAGATTGAGACCGCCTGAGAGGAGTTGGAAAAACTCTGCGACCGTCACGAACGGATTGAATAAGTACACTGATAGAATGTCTGGACCGAATTGCTGCAGAACCGACCGCAAGGTGGTCGTCTTACCTGTGCCGACTTCGCCCGTGACGACCGCGAGCCCTTTGCTCTGTGATATACAATATTTCAGATTTGACACTACCTCCAGATGGCTGTCGGTTTTGTAGATGAACTTTGGATTTGGGGTTAATCCAAACGGTATCTCTTTGAGCCCATAAAACTCCGTGTACATCTATCGTTCCCCCAGTCGAAAATATCTACTGTCGGTATCCCCATACCGGCGCAAATACCGTGTAGGCCGCCGCCATTTGGCCTTGCCCTGGCGAAGGCGCTGCGACGTAGATGACGGTCTCGCGACAGGTTGCGGACGAACCGCGGCTCTTGCCTGAGTCGTGGCGCCCTGAGCGTTAGCCGGCTTGGCCTCCTGGTGTGTTTCGGCAGGCGGCTGATGGTCGCCGGCAGGCGGCGGACTGGTGACTACCGGCTTTTCTCCCGTTCCCTTGGAAGAGGGCAGGGCCGCCGTGCGATCGATGCCGGCATCGCTGCCCTCGGCCGTCGGTTCCGAAACTGTCCGATTTGGGAACCTGGAACGGTCAGCGCGTGCGAGTATTAATATCCCGATTAATGCCGCAATCGCCATCGCTAGGACCAGCATCACCGGTCTCCATTGACTGCGTAATGCGAACGTCGAGCTTAGTTCATGGCTTAGCAGCACATCGCGTGGTGTTTCGAGGCGCTCATTCGAAGGCGGATCTGGTTCTCTTTCCTCATCTACGGTCTCGGTCCCCAGATCCAGGGTATGAACCTGATCAACCGGCGACTCGATCACCCTGATCGACGGCGGCTCCCACGGTTCACGGCTCGCGCCATCCAAGAGGCTCTCCAGTTCGATAGGACTTTGGTCGTCTTCGTATCCAATGTCCAACGGTTGCGACTCACAACCATCGCTCCAGCCCGCCATGGTAGGAGGTTGACTTGTCGAGCGGTCCAGCGCCTCACGGAAGGAAGTCACATCTTGAAATCGTTTGTTGGGGTCTTTTTCAAGCATGCGCGTGATAATCGCCGACAACGAAAACGGGATATCCGAGCAATAAAGATGTGGTGCCCGGGGCGAATGGGTCACATGCCTTTGCCTGACAGTGTCAGGGTCTTCCGAATCTACCGGCAGCCGATCGGTGAGCATCTGGTAGAAGACGACTCCCAGGGAATACAGATCGCTGCGCGCATCGAGCGCTTCTCCACGTGCCTGTTCGGGACTGATATAGTGCAAGGGACAGGCGCTGGCGCGCTCTTTGTGCGCCCAGGCAAGATCGCCACGGGCCTCCACCCCGAAGTCGGATAGCAAGGCTGCGCCATCCGTGCCAATTAGAACGTTTTCGGGATGAACGCTGAGGTGGAGAACCCCGAGCGAATGGGCATAGTCGAGCGCATCGGCGATCTGTAGAACGATTCCTAGTGCGAGCCCAAGGTCAAGCCAGCCCCGGCGGTCCAGCAACATTTTTAATGTCTCGACGTCGGGCCGACGCTCCAAAATTGAGAAATGTGTGCCGTTGATCTCCTGAGGTCCGCTTGATCTGACAATATTGCGGTGCGATAGCCTTGCGGCCGCTGATGCCTCCAGACGAAACAACTCTAGTCGCCTTAGATCGTCACCGTGCGCATGCAGGACCTTTAAGGCTACCGGTCTATCATCGCGCCGATCGCGTCCATGGTAGACGGCAATACCGCCCCGATCGCTCACCAAACTGAGACAATCGAATCTACTGGACAAAACCTCGGTAGTATCGCACTCGGTAGTATCGCAGACGCTTCCACCATTGGTAGGCGTTTTTGAGACAGGTGCCAGGGCGCTAGCCAAGTTCGGATCGTTGGTGCCGGCTGCTTTTTGGAGTTCAAACCCGCTCATTAGGCGTTCACCTATCGGTCGAACGTGACCGGTACGTGTCGATTGTGAGACAGCGATAGTTGCTTGAAAAGTCCTATACCTACTGGAATAGCTACCCGACGGTCCAGGACGAAAGATCCGTTTGCTGGTGGGATGTTGCCTTCATAATCCCGGACTCGTAGGCTATCTAAACCCATCACCCTTTCTTATATCCGTAATCAACTGAAACCTACAAAAAGCGTACGCGCCGCGTGCACCGGGCGTCGCCGCACTCGCGGTTCAGCAAGCCGGTTTTTGCGAGCGCTCGCGCGTGCGCTATCGTGTTGACGGCACACATAAACCAGAGGATGTCCGATTATCTTGCACAAAGGGGCCGGGTTCTAGGGTAAGCCTTGAAGAGCCCGCATCGACGCCCTCTCAACCACTTCAAGATCCGCGCCGATATCGCGGCCATTCGTCCCCGCGTTCTTGTAGGGACTGGTGTTTGCGAGCCGATAGTTTCGACTCCCTTTATCGACGAAGCCTACGTCATCGAGCGTGGCTGGATAGTAGTTCTTCCTGGGATATTTGGAGCTTTGGCCGCCAACTATCACGTTTCTTTTTAACGATGATGCAGGAAAGTATTTATCAATCGACAAAACTCCGGCGCTCGAACCGTCTCCGATGATCCCATAGTCATTGTGAGGAGCAATATTATTGGTGAATACAAATCCTTGATTCGGCACTCCGTAGGCAGTGATGATATTGCCCGTTTGAAGGATCGTATTGTGATCCACCCTCACATCAACGGTTTCTGTAATTTGCAGGAACCTGCCATTGCCTCCCCACTGGCTGCCCCCGACGTCGTCGAAGACATTGCCGGTGATCTCGACTCCCGTTACCTGTTCGCTAGGGTGGAGATTATCTCGTCCGAGAATATTGATCCCGGCAGCGGTGTGACGAAGGATGTTGTTGGTAAAGCTGACACCTTCGACTACCGACCATGGGGCGGCGCCATCCTGATTGCGAACCGTAAACAAGACGCCGAATCCGCTTTGAGCGTCCACCCAGTTATTCTCAAATACATTCCCGTCAATGCGGACTCGACGCGCATTCTTTAGCTCGAACAAATTCTTAACGGACCATCGTGTGCCTGAGTCGGGCGGAGCCGAATCCTGGCGCGCTGATGATGAATCTCCAACATCATTAAATGAAGAAGCGCTGGTGGAATAGTAGACCCAACTCCTGGTCGGCGAACTCGGCGGATCGCTTGTTCTGTAAACGCGAAACTCGGTTGCGAAGTCACCTTGCGACCAGGCCAGGTTAGACGCGGTCTGAGCTGGCGTGAGCGTTACCGATGTTTCGTCAGAACCGATAGAGTTGGCTATCGCAGAGTAACCCGCTCGGCCGCGGGCGCTTATTCGGTAGTAATATGTGCTTCCAGCCACAAGAGCGCCGGCGCTGTCACTTCCCGTGGCGACAACTCCCGTCGGTTTGGCGAAGATCCCTTCCTTCCACTTAAGTGGCTTAGCGCAGTGATTATTGCGAAACTCGATATCCGCCGGCACAAGGTACGGGATCTTAGGATCGGAGCCCCCGAAAAGAACGTTCTCTCCGGCAGCTTCGAGATAGTTGTTGATGATATTGAAAGGACCGGGCCCGTTCCACCCCGCAATAGCCTGAGTGTCGAAACCCAGACCGTGACAATCGGAAATGTAGGAGTTGACAATATCGGTTCTCGCGCTGTTGAGGGCTATGCCGCGCGATACGTCCGACGTCGGGTTCCCGTGAATGTAGCAGCGGTCAATAACCAGGTCGTGCGGCAACAACGTCGAGTCCGTTTCGGTACCTTCACCGAACCTGATGATTCCATAGTTAAGCATCACGTCGAGACCGATCGTGAACTCTATACCCTCGAAGCGATAGTGGTGGGCGCCGGACAGGGTCATTAAGACAGGTTGAGAATTAGGGCTCTCCAGCGTAGCCATCGCCGTCGCATCAGCAGGAGTCACCCGCACGCCTTCCGGTGGCAGCGTCTCGTCGAGAGCCGACGAGCGAATCGTGATCCAGTCCGACCCTGCGCCGGCTTTTGTCTTCTCGGGCAAAAAGAAATTACCGCGCAGGAGAGCGCCCGCTTGCAACGTAATGACATCCCCGGGATTGGCCAGGATGAGAGACGCTTGAAAGTCTTCGCTTGTCGCAACATCGTATTTTCGCAGGGACTCGCGTCGCAATGCCGGCTGCGATAATCGGCCTCCTGTACGAGCGAGCGCCGTAGAATAAGGCAGCGGTTCGAGAACGAAAACAGCTAATGTGACCGCCGCCAGTATGATTGATTTGCCGCGTTTGAGATATCGCCGGCGAACGGCTCTCCCAGGTAACACAAATGTCCACATTGAAACACCCAACGTTTGAAGCTGACGCTGACGTCGACTAGCTCGCTGCTACGGCAACTTCGTCTCGGAACTTTTCTTCCACTCCGGAGTGCATGATCGAACGCAGCCAGTAATCTCTGTACAAACCGGGATCTCCACCATGCCCTTCGACTGCCGCCATAACCATGTTGAACGCCTCTCGGGCGGTCGCGAAACGGATGCTGCATTGATCATTTAGTTCCGCCATTTCAAGAAGCTCTCCAAGGAAGCGACGTATCGGCTCGCCGAGAAGTGTTTCTTGATCCGATGGAAAAAACGCATGGCAGTAGAGCTTGATGAACACCCATTCGGGTCTTCCTTTTACGCCTATATCAGCTCCGCACCAGCGGTCGAACCGTTCAACATTCGGCATGTAATTCGACGCCAGAACGCCACCATCAACCCGAGGGATGGGTAGCCCACAAATGCGACGCCGCCAATCAAAGACAAGTGGTCCGGTAAATAATACCGGCAAGATCGGTTTTTCGCCAATACGCAAGGTTTTGCCACAGGAGTGTGGACTTCTTTCATTTAGCGGGCGACCGCATTGGTAGATGGCGTTGATGTGACCTACCTGGGATTCGTCCGGCCAGGACGGAAGCGTGAAGTCAGCATAACAACCCGTCTCTGCTAAGATCTTCATCTCTGAATCCACGCCGCAAAATCTCCCCCCGGCCGAGTTCGCCAATGCCAGATTGCCGTGCACGAATGCATACATTGGCGAGGTATCATTGTATCTGCGGGACAGCAATCTGTGCTCTTCCGCAAGGACGTCTCGAAGATCCTGAAGCGTCTTCCTGAGATTCTCCTCGTTATCCGGCTTTTCTACGCCATGATGCAGATGGATCTCAACGTCGCCGAAGTCATCCATTTGCAACTCCGCCAACGTATCCAGAAAGCCCGAGTGATACTGTTCGATCGGATAAAAATAAGTGTACCGAAATGACTTTCCGTCGCAGTCGCGAAACGCGTTACCAAGCGAGCGAGCCCGTTTACACCAGTTCTCGACTCGAGATGCCACCGTCTTCCAGTCCAGCGTCAGAGCTCTCTCGTTCCATCCCGGTTCGAAGTGATTGGCTACTACAAAGATGAAGTGTTTCGGACCGGTTTTTTCAGTAATCCGACGCACGACTTCCCGAAGACGCCACATTGGATAGCGTGTAAGCCAGGGCAGCGACCACCTCAGCTTCAACATCAGTCCCGGGCGATCTGATCTCATACTTGATAGTCCTTCGCTCGCCGAAAATGGGAAGCCGTTGATTAACGTTTTGCTGCAATGGCCGGGTTATTGGAATTCCGTCATCGGGGCTTCACGCCCTACTGCCGCACGATGTGGTGGTTGTCTAAGTTGCCGGCCTGTTTCGGAATAAAGCTTCAGCCACTCACTTTTGACCGCGTTCCATTGGTACTTCTTGCATTCCTGTCGTGCCTTGCCCGTTATCTTCCACGCCAGCGTTTTGTCCTCGAGCAATCGAAGGGCGCTCTCGGCCATAGCCTCATAGTCGCCACAGCGCACCATCAGTCCGCTGCGCTTATCGTCCACGATGTAAGGAATGCCGCCGGCGTCCGTCGTCACCACCGGGAGACCCGAGGCAAACGCCTCGATTATGGACCCCGGCATATTGTCGATGTTGGGGCTGTTGAGGTAAACATCCGCCACAAGATAGAGCGCATGCATTTGTTCGGGAGCAACACGCCCGGTGAACTCGACATTACGAAGCTTCAGTTCATTCGCCAGAGCCTCCAACTCACCGCGCTGACTTCCATCGCCCGCAACAATCAATTTCGCGTCGGGCCATCGCCGCTGAATGATGGCAAAGGCGCGCAGCGTACATCCTACGTTGTAGAGCGGCTCGAAATTGCGGTTTGACAAGAATACCGGTCGCAACGGGTTGCGTTCCCGAAACGAGAAATGATCCGTATCGACAAAGTTGGAAATCGGGCGACTCACAAGCTCAAATTGCGCGAGCACATCGACCAGATAACCTGAAG
The DNA here is from genome assembly GCA_035576605.1 of Blastocatellia bacterium. Lineage (GTDB taxonomy): Bacteria > Acidobacteriota > Blastocatellia > UBA7656 > UBA7656 > Onstottus_A. The sequence continues at coordinate 30,447 of DATLWF010000196.1, forward strand.
GCACAGCGATTTCATCGACTAAACGAATCGTAGGGATCGCGGTTCGACCCCAACGCCGCAAGTGGTCTGCCGCCTCCCCACTTCGATAGTTGAGTACTATTCGCTTGTCATACAGTTTGGCCACGAGAATGGCCGGTGTTGGAGCAAGCACGAAAGAAAGATAAGACGCAGAAAAAATATGTATGATATCGTACCGACGAACTCGCGCGAGCAGTAATCCCCAATAGAGCAAAGACGTCAGGACTGTTCGAAGGTATTTGATTTCCTGAAGCCTTCCGAGCAGACCAGGCAATTTCGGATTGACCGGCAGGAAGGCCACGTCGATAGAGGGCTCTTCACGAAGTCTCGCGAGTAGCCGGGCGGCCTGTATAGCCTGACCACCCAGTATGTCGAGCGACGGAGCTACAATCAGAACCCGCAACGTCTCTGCGGCCTTCCGCGATTTATCAATCGTCGGGAATTCCGGTGCTTTGCTCGTGTTTCTCTGGAACAAATTAATCACTAAGATTCAACCTCGTCCATGGGCTATTGGACGCCCTGGTCACCTGCTCCCGCCGTAGCGACCTTGGCGGGTACGGTAATCTGCTCCGGTTCAGTAATCAAAGAAGTTATCCCGGGAGTTGGTTCGAATTGGCCCTGCGCTAACGTGACCGGAAGACGTTTGCCCCCGAAGATCTTTCTATCCAGTCTCTGCCGCAACTTCAATGATGGGCGCTCTATTAAGTAGTACGATGCGATGGACAACAGGATGACCAAAATGATGTTTACAGGGAACTGAGAGGCTGGAGACGCCGAGCCTCGATTGAGAAATATCTGCTGCCAGAGATAAATTGAATAACTCATCACGCCGACGAAAACCATTGGCGCGGAGTTAAGGAACCTTCCGAACCGGCCCGCATGATAGGTCACACACCAGTCGATGCACAAAGCCGTCCCGATGATCGTGACTGTGTAGCCCAGGAAAAAATAAATCCTGGGGCGCTCGTGCAGGGCATTGGCGAAGAGAACCGCCATCGGTATTAAGATGAAAAGCCTGGAGGCCAGCAATCTGTTATAACTCGACTGGCGTTTGAGCCAATCGCGAGTGCCCGCCAATATGCATCCAATTGCGATCGCGTCTGCAACAGTCTCAAACCTAACGCCGATGCCCGATCGAGTCTCCGGCAAAAACTGCCACATGCCCAGTCGAATCAATGGGCAAAGGACAATCAATAACGCTGCCCCATATAGTCCTCGACGTTTGCCAGTGATGAGCAGGGCCGCAGGCCACAATAAGTAGAACTGCTCCTCAACTGCCAACGACCAGGTGTGCCCCAAGTACCAGGATCGATCTGGATTATAGTTCGAAGTGTACGTCAACGCGTGTAATACGTCGCCGTCGTTTAGTACGATCAAGCCCGCCGATTGCAAAAAGATCAGCGCAAGTATTAGAACATAGTAAGGAGGGAAAATTCTGAAAGTACGCCTGAAATAAAATTTTGGCAGGTTTATGGTTCCTCCCGTTTCCAGTTCCTGAAGAAGGAGATTGGTAATTAGGAAACCTGAAATCACGAAAAACACTCTAACGCCAAGCTCCCCAAGCCCCAGAGCATTTGCGAAACTCGCCGGTACAAAAGAGTATTGGGTGCCGGCCAAATGGTGTATCAATACCAGCACTATTGAGATAGCGCGAAGCCCGTCAAGCGAGGGTACTCGATTGCTCTGAACTTTCATGTCGCCTCCCACGTCGTCAGTTAGTCTCTGCAGGCAGTAAGCAGGACACATAGGCCGAATAATTCATCGCTGTGCCTCGAATGAAACATTGGAACTCTTCTTCAGGGTTTGCGACGCAATCGAGCGCGCGGTGGTAAGCAGCCAGTCGTACAGCTCTTGAGTTCTTTCAAGCTGCGCCTCACATGAAAACTTCTCTTCAATTACCTGCCGGCCTCGCTTACCCATCGCGCGTGCTAATGAGGGATCCCGCAGCAGAGCGACGATACGGTCTGCCATCGCCGCATCATCATCCGACCGCACCAGATAACCGGTCTGCCTATCGACAATCGCTTCGCGAGCCCCTCCAACATCCGTCGCTACGACCGGGCGTGCGGCAGCCATATATTCGAGAATCGAATTTGAAAATCCTTCAGCTGTCGAAGAGAGCACGCATACATCGGATAAACCGAGCAAATCACCTATGCGATCGCAGCGTCCGATGAAAAACACTTTGCCGCCTAGTCCAAGACCCTCAACCATCGCGCGCATTGATGTCATCAACTCACCCTCTCCGGCAACAACAAATCTAGTGCGCGGCAGGGCCTGACTTACAGTGCGTGCGGCTCGCAAGAACATCGAATGGTTCTTTACCGCATGCCTGAGGTTGGCCACAATTGTTACCAAAGGGGTGTTATCCCCGCAGGGCAGCTTGAAAGAAGCAAGAGCTTCCTCGCGCCTCAGGCACGAGCTTGAACTGACCCGACTGATGTCCAGGCTGTTGTAGATTACTGTTGTCTTTTCTTTGCGCACACCTTCGCTGATCAGTTGATTGCGCACAGCGTCGGCATTGGCAATCACTTTATGCGAAAGATCGTAGGCACGCCGTTCAACAAACCTCTGTACATCAGTGCGCCAACCAGTAGTTTCGCGCCGCGATGCTACACGCGCGGACACGCGTGCGAGCATCGCGGCCGGCATTCCGAATACGTTTGTGTAGAAGTCGTGCGTATGGACGACGTCGATTTCGCGCTCCCGCAGGAATTGAGCGAAACGGCGAAGCTGCTTGAAAGCGTTGCGATCGTAAAAGCTCGTCAACCGGAACTCTGGAATTTCTGCAAAGCCGGCCCTCGCCGCCTCGGCTCGCAAAACGCCGCTCGCATCCAGACAAGCGATATGCACACCATAGCTCCCATTTTCTTTGAGCAGACGCGCAAGTTGGACAGCCTGACGTTCCGAGCCACCTTCATGAAAGCTTCCGATTAGTTGCAGAACGTTTCGCTTCATTGAACCGCTTTCACCTCTCCTATGCCGCCGGCTGAGATTCACCTCTTTCGCCCGGACCATCCTTTAATGTGAGAACCATTCGCGCACCGCTTGTGGTCGGGTCAATCCCCTCTCGCTCGCACCTAAGCCATTTCTCAAGCACAAATAGATACCAAAGTTGTTTCGGCGCCGATCCTCGCCGCGCCGCCTCTTCCAACTCAGAGAGTGCGGCGGTCGAATTTATCCAGCCCTCCGTCGCTAACAACGAATCGGTGAAGCTTTGCTTCACGCGATCGTGCCACCGTCCGACAATCCATCGATGGACGGGAATGCCAAATCCGCGCTTGCGGCCCTGCGCAACCTGATCGCCGATCCTTCTCCGCGCCAGCTCGCGCAATATCGCCTTCGAGAGGCCGCCACGAAGGCGCACATCAAACGGGAGCGACGCTGCAAACTCCCAGAGTCGGTGATCGAGAAAAGGTGACCGCGCCTCCACGGAATGATGCATCGTCGCGCCGTCGACCTTTGTCAGGTACTCGCCGACAAACCGCATTCGGCGGTCATAGCGCAGGAATTCCGTCAGCAGGTTTCGGGCCGATAGCGGGGACCAGTCGATGCCGCGCTGATCTATGCTCCTCTCGCGAAGTCTGTCGCCGAGCACTCCACTTCTTTCATAAAAGGGTAGCCCATCATGAATCGTCGTCACTCCACCGAGTCCGCCCGTGGCGACGTCCATGAAAGTCGCCGCCCGGCGCAAAGGTCCGATCCTGGGAAAGCTATCTCGAAGGCCCTGCCACAAACCGCTTGCACAATCCGGTAGAGCCCGGGCTAGTCGCTGGGCCATAAGGAAATGCCGGTGCTCCGGATAACCAAGAAAGACATCGTCACCTCCATCGCCGGTCAGAAGAACCTTGGCGGAGGCTCGGACGGCGCGCGAAACGCTGAGCATGCCGAGCGCAGAGGCGCACGCGAATGGTTCGCCGAACGCAGAAGTAAGCTCGCTGACATCAGGTGCAGCCGTCGCGGACACAGGCAGTACGCGATGGCTTAAGTTGAGTGTTTTCGCCGTCGCGCGAGCGTCCTCACTCTCATCCCACGGATCGCCGGGCGTGCCCACGGTAAAGGCCGTTACATCACCGCCAAGCTTGGCCACGGCCCAACAGACAAGACTTGAATCAACACCGCCGCTAAGGAGCGCCCCGATTGGCACATCAGAACGGAGTCGAATCTCTACCGCCTTCAGGAAGATCCTCTCCGTCTCTTCGACCGCTTCATCGAAAGTTAGAGCGCATTGCTGATCAACATCGGGCGGCGCCCAGTACTCTCGCGTTCGCAAAACGCCGTCGCACCACTCGACGATTGATGCGGCTGGTACTTTGATTGCCCCACGATAGATGGAGCGATCATCCGTCACAAATCCAAACTCGAGGTATTCTGCAACCGCCTTCTCATCAATGTCGTGGACGAACCCTCCAACACGCAATGCGCGCGCGGTCGAAGCGAAGACTAAACAGCCCTCCTGCACGGCATAAAAGAGCGGCTTCACCCCGAGCCGGTCCCGAACAAGGAAAAGCCGACGCTTGTGGTCGTCCCACAACCCAAATGCGAACATCCCCCTCAGCTTCGACACCAAACCGTCGATACCCCATTCCTGATATCCTTGAATCAGCACTTCGGTGTCAGAACTGCTGGTAAAGCGGCAGCCAAGCGCAATCAACTCCTCTCGCAACTCAAGATAGTTGTAGATCTCGCCGTTGAACGTGACCCCCACCCATCTATCCGTAGACAGCATCGGCTGCCGGCCCGTGTAGCCCAGATCGATGATTGCCAATCGCCGGTGACCTAACACCGCTTCGCTCCATACTTCGATTCCCTCGCCATCAGGCCCACGTCCTTCAAGCGAGCGCGTCATCTCAGTAACCGAGCGTGTCGCACTCTCGCGATCCTCGATTCCTACGTGTCCTGCGATTCCGCACATAGCGACTAACCTTCGGCCTGCTTCACCTTTGATTTCCGCGCGGCGCCCAGCCATCCGGCCGGATAGTTCCTATCGGTCGAGACTTCCAGCGACTCCAGCACCTGATTGGCCTTACCTTGCCCGAGATCTCCTGTGACTGTTACGTCGTTGGGGTTAGACAGAGTTATCGGCCAGCGAAACTGGGTGAACGACTCACGCGCGATCGGAATTCGATGAGGGTCGTAGCCGAGCAGGTGCGCTCCAACCCAATCCACGGCGGCCGCGTTGTTGCCGCCAAAAATCAATCCCATTGGCAACGGCTTCGGGCAAAGCGGTCCGTCTCCCTGCCCGGCTATTACCGCATCTACGAGATGAATAACCCGGCGCTGCAGCGCGTCGTCCAAACTTCCATCCGAACGTCCGTACAGGAGAACCCGATTGAGGTCCAATCCGGTTCGCCAGACGGTGTCGTTTCCCGACCAGGAGCCTTCAACTCCCAGACGATCTCCGCCGAGCGACGAAATGCGATTGAGATTCGTGGCAAATTCGCCCCACAGGCGAGCGGTAGCGAATGACGACGCCATGTTCTGTCGGTCAAGTGTGTACTCGAGCGCGCGCTTGATCGGGTTTACGCCGGGATAACAATCACCACCTGTTTTAGAGCCTCCGATGCGGTGATGCGGGAGGTATTCCTTGTTTCCGTTGATGCCGATCAGATTCTTGAGCGCGCAAGTGATGCCGGCTTTCTTATGCGTCTTTAGTTTCGGAAGGTTGATAATTACGTCTGCGTCTATCACCTCTCTCGCGACCAGATATTGGTGTCGGCGAGGTGAATGTGTCTTTGCCAACAGCCGAGGGTCGTAGCAGGTGACCCGGAAGGAGTGCTCTTCATCGGTGACAGGTTCGAGCAAGCTCTCGCTTCCGAGATCGAATAGAAGGAATCGATCTTCCGCGACGAGGTTCTCCGACGCTAACCTCACGCCATTCACGAATTCGCACGTAGTCCTTCGGAAGTCGCGAACCCCTCGAAACCGCGCCTCCGTACTCATCAACTTGACAGCCCACTCGTCGAGACCGGTCACCCGTAAGAGTTCATCGAAATGACAACCCTGAACAGGGGCATCACCAACCAGGACTTCTGAGGCGGTTGATTGAAGGACGGCCGCAACTGTGGCCTGAATAAGAGAGGCGTGGGTAATCAGCGGCTCAATTCCCCACGGTCCTTCATTCTGATGCATTACCAGGTTTGGTTTGACAACCACACGGGCGCCATTCGGGATGACCTTGCCGAAAGGGCCGTGCTGTTGATCTGACCAGCCAAGCGATTCTGCCGTCTGAGTAATCGCCCTTTCGGCGTCGGCCTGGGCGTCAACCGATGAGTTCCGGTACCCGAGCGTCGAGGTTTTCGCGATCGCCACCCGTAAATCACGCAGAGTTTGCAGGGAAGTAGCGGTCATGCTGCGCGCCCTCCGGATATATCGACCTCGCTCACGACCGGACGCCACTTATTGGCAACCGTTCGTGGAACCTCGTCAACCAGCAGCGTGCTTATACTCAGGCCCGGCAGGTTTGCGCGTACTATCGCAAGAATCTTTTCGTTCGCATCATCGCTGAAGCCGCTCCTTGGAGCGATCTTGATCTCTACCGAATAGTCCGAGCGTTGAAGGAACATATACTCCCGCACTGGATAGTCCTTCATCATATGCGGGATCTGTAGCCCGGTTATCCATCGGCCATCAGGCAGCCAGATTCGGTCAACATCGCGGCCGACCACCTCATCGAGGAAGAGAGCGGGATGGCCCGGTTTGCTGCCAGGCAGAAAGCGCCCTACATCGCCTACGCGATAGCGGATCATCGGCATTGCGTCGGCATGGAGTTTGGTGATGAGAATGCCTGCTTCCGGCCCGCCGGCTTCGGGTTCGACCATGATGTTGGCCCAGTCGATCTCGTAGGAAAAGGTTCGCTCCGGTTCCATCTGAAACGCTACGTAACCAACATCACGGCCTCCATAACGCTCGTGAACCGGCCGCCCGAATGCGGCGTGAATTGCTTCGCGATGATGCGGCAGGAGTTTCTCTGCTCCAGTGATGAAACAGCGCGAAGGATATGTTGGGCGGTGGCCACACTCGAGGACGTGTTCGGCGAGATGGCCAAGCGCGCTCGCATAGGCAATTATGCAGTCGGGCTGCCATTGCTGAAATTGATGGTGATATTGTTCGAGCAGGTCGGGTGACAGACGCAGACAATCGAAATAACGGGAGTTCGTTTCAAATGCGTGAAACCTTTCCCGCAAACTGTCGTGGGCCCTCGGGTCAAGGTGATGCCCCCAAAGCAACCCGGTGCGCACTCCGGACGGCGCTCCAATTCGCCGCATGAAATACTCGCCGGCGCTCTCTTTCCACCCTCTCTCTTCGGGCCCGAGCCAGATGTGCGTAGGCGCGCCAGTTGAGCCGCCTGTTGAATCCATAAGCATCTCGTTGGCCGGTACGGTTTGCGATAACATTTTGAGAGCGGATTCGCGTATGTCTTCTCGTTCGAGGATTGGAACGCGGGCGAATTCATCGAAACCGAAATCCGATCCGGGGTTGAATCCGATCCGGTCGAACAGCTCGCGATAGTACTCCGTCTCCCCGTACGCGCGCCGGACCGCAAACCTCAGTCGTTGAAGTATCCAATCGAGCTTCCGATCAGAGCTCCAGTTGTTAGCCCGGCGGCGCAGCCGCATACCCTCGTAGTAAGCCCGGATGACTGGGCGACGAGACGGTCGAGCCAGTCTTTGCAGGCGCGATAGCGGCAGCAAGACGCCGCGTGACAGCGACCGGTGAGCGTTCGCAGCCAACCTGCTCATTCTCCTTTCAATGGCGTTCAATAGTCTGCCTCCACCGGCTCCGCAGCCGTTTGCTTCCAATGTTTTCGGCGCATCTGCAGCATCTGCTCCCGAATTGAATTCCTCTCTCTCTGAGTAGGAAAGCTCAGCATGAGAAGCCCGGCAACGTACAGCAGCGAGAAAACCGCTCCACAAACACTAAGCACAACGAAAGGTTTTGTATCCGACAGGTACAGGCGAGTCATTTCTGCTGCCGCTCCCGCAATCGCGGTAGCAAACACCACTTTGCCTACATCTTTGAGCAACAAAATATCTTTCCGGGTCAACCCGAGGATGTGTCCGACCTTTATCGAAGTAACCACTCGCTCGATCAGGTTCACGGCTATCACTATCGATATTGTTCCAACCATCCCAAGGTGGTTTGTGCCTAACCATAGAGTAGCCACAAGCACTACAAGCACTGCCACCCGAGTCTTGAGCGGAAAGTAGCGATGCTCTGCGTACGCTCGCATTATCGGATCGCAACCGCTTGTGAGAATGGCGAGCGGCACCAAAATCAGATTGATGGCGAAAATCGGATAGCTCGCAAGGTAGCGCGATGTGAACAACACCGTTATGAACTCACGCCCCAGTAACAGCAGAAACAGGAAGAGAGGAAAGTAGATTGCCGACAGCTTGCGCACCATCTTTGCCGTGAGTTCAATGATCTCGCGGGTTCTGCCAAACTTTTGCAGATAGCTGATGCGCGGAATCATTACCGAGCCAACGGTATCGCTGAGAATAGTCACCAGCGGCAGTTGAAAGCACCCGATGGCGTAGATGGCGTAAGCCGTGGCGCCGAAGCGATTCGAAACGAAATAATTGTCCAGGTCCGATTGCACTCCTATTATGGCGGCTACGCCGAGCGGCAGCGAATAAGCCAGTTGTCTGCGCATGAGCGACCATTTGAAGCTCCTCCAGAAAGCGCCAAAGCGGGAACGCAAATAGAGCATCAAGATGATGGTTTGAAGCAATCCGTGAATGATTGCGGCATAGATCAGCGCCCAGACTGAAGAAAACCACAGTGCTCCAGCCAACAACAGCCCGGTCTTGGTGAACTGTGAGGCTATGACAAACACCGTGGCCAGCCGGTATTCCTGATGAGCAACTGCGGCAACCTCCAAAAACGATGAGACTATCCAGAGTAAAATGACAACGCCGATTAGCGGCGCATACTGGACCAGATCTGTGCTATTAAAGATCGCAATCCAAATCTGGGGCCACAGACACAATGTAAGCGCAGCCGCCCCGCCCATGATCGAATAAAACAGTATGATGTTGAAAACGACCTGGCCTTGCCGCTCCCGCTCGCGGGGTAGGAAATAAAAAGCGCTCATTCCAACCCCCAGCGGCACTACGCTTAGGGCGGTGCCTACAACCAGAAACACCTGTTTGTAGAGGCCGAACTCATTCTGGCTCAAACGGCGCACCAGCAGCAGTGGTAAAGCAAAGCTGAGGAGAAACGCTATAGTCTTTGCAAACAAGTACCAGGCGGCGCGCAATGTCAGAGAGTCGCCTTTCTCGTAGGAATCGCCTGAACTCTTGGACTGAAACGAGAATGGGGTCGCAAAGTTATAAAGCCGCAGCAAAAGGCGCGGAGAGAAACGTAAAAGGTGAAGCGCCAATTGCAACTTCCAACTGTGATAAAAATCGTTCGCGATTCTGACTGCTTTCTCCGCGCCTTTAAAATCACCGCCAGACAACTTTCGCTTCCCCTGCTCCAACTCCAGAGTAGCTCTCAATTTCTCCGTCTGGTGCATGAGCGACAGGCGTTCGTCTTCGGTTAGGCGGGCGTTCCGTTCATTTCTCTTTAGAACCTTCAGAGAGTGCTCAAATAGTCTCACCTGGTCGGCGGTCAGACTTTTTGCGTGGATTCTCTTGCAGAGGAGAACCTTGCGCTGGTACTCAATCCGTGCTCCAACCCTCGCTAAGCGCAGCCACAAATCGTAGTCCTCTGCGTAACGCAGTTCTTCATCAAATAATCCAACATCCTCTACCGCCAGCCGTCGGGCGACCGTTGCCGACAGGATGACCGTGCACCGTCCCCCCAGTAAGCTCTCAAATGTGACATCGCCATTTGAGGGCGTTGTTTCCATGAAAGTGCGGCCGGCAAGCGCCGAATCTCCTACCAGCAATGCATCTGTGTAGACCAAATCGACGGTCGGGTTTTTTTTAAAGAAGGCGATTTGCTCAGCCAGATAGTCTGCCTCCCAGTAGTCGTCAGCGTCTAGAAATGCAATGTACTCACCGCGCGCCGCTCTTATCGCGGTATTGCGCGCTGCGGAGCAGCCGCGATTGTCCTGCTTGATGTAAACGATGCGCTCGCGGTAGGGCTCAAGCGCTCGCTCGAGGTCGACCGTATCCGGGGAACCGTCGTTTACGACAATTATTTCGTAATCGGAGAATGTCTGCTTGAGGACCGAACTAATAGCTGTGCCGATATATTCAGCGACATGATAAGCCGGCATTACGACGCTGACCGACGGGCCATCGACTGGATTAGAAGCTTTGCCGGGCGAGTTCTCTACTTGCATCAACAGATTCCTCAGCGAGTCTCATCTTCTTTTATCGGCGCGATCTGAAGACCTCGTCGGCCTCGAATCCAGTGCCGCTTTCAGTGCTTCCATATCACAGCCGATGTTGTGGCCATCAGTAGCCGCGTTTCTGTATGGACTTGATGACTGCAGCGCGTAATTGCCTCCGGCCCGATCGGCAAACGAGGCTTCATCCAGCACGGCCGGGAAGAAGTTATCGGCCGGATAATTCGAGCTTCGCCCGCCTGCGATTACGTTCTTTCGAAAAACGCGGCCCGGAAAATATTTATCGAGCGTCGGATTACCGACACTTGCGCCGTCGCCCATCACCCCGTACTCGTTGTGAGGCACAATATTGTTTGTGAAGACGAATCCGTTGTTTGCGGCTCCGTAAGCGGTGATCACATTACCGGTATGGAAAATGGTATTGTGATCAATCACGACGTTGTCGGTCTCGGCAATCTGCAAGAATCTACCGTTGCCGCCCCACTTTTTGCCTCCGACATCTTCAAACAGATTGTTCCCTATCAACACCCGTTTTACTTGCTCGCTTCGATAGTTGTCGTCTCTACCCAGAAAGTTGACCCCCGCCGCGGTATGACGGACGATGTTGTTGGTGAATGCCACATCTTCGACAACTGACCACGGCGCAGAGCCTTCCTGATTTCGGACGGTAAAGAGGATCGCAAAGCCACTCTGTCCATCTACCCAGTTGTTTTCGAAAAGATTCCCGTCGATGAGAACGCGCCGCGCATTCTTCAACTCGAACAGGTTTTTGACGGACCAATGCTTGCCCGCATACGACGGGTTCTGACTCATCCAGGAGAGAGGCTTCGAACAATGATTAGCGCGAAGCTCGATGTCTGAGGGAACCAGGCTTGGGATGCGAGGATCGGCGCCTCCGAACATTACGTTCTCGCCTGCCGCTTCGAGATAGTTGTTGACAATCTTGAACGGTCCCGGGCCGTTCCATCCACAGATTGCCTGCGAATCAGCGCCTACTTCGTGCACATCCGAGATGTAAGAATCGACGATGGCTGTTGACGCGCTATTGAGCGCAACCGCCCGACGCAGATTCACATCCGCGTTACCGTGAATATAACAGCGGTCAAGAATCAAATTGTGAGGGATTGTGGCCAGTGAGTTTTGCGCGCTCCCGCCATCGCCGAACAATATGAGACCGTGATTCTGAGCCCATCCCGGTTGGATCGTGAATTCTATGCCGACGAATCGATAATGGTGCGCGCCGGGCGCGGTCCTGATCACCGGATCCGCGTTAGGCGTGGCAAGTTTCGGCATCATTGAAGCATCAGCCGGTTTTGCGCGCGTGCCGGCTGGCGGCAGCTTGTCGTCTCCGGCAGACGAACGAATGACGGTCCAACTGTCGCCTTGCCTGTCAGGCAGCACGAAATTGCCTTTAACGATTGAGCCCGGCTCTATTGCGATAACGTCGCCCGACCGCGCCGAATCGAGCGCCGACTGAAATGCGCGCGCCGCCTCCTCGCCGGTTCCGTTCACTGAAATCGTGCGACCAGTCGGGCGCACGTAGTTCGTGTCAAGAATAGTCGCCGGCGGCGACGGCTTTCTCGTTCCGGCGTTTGATGCAGCCGATTGACTTTCGGGAGTCGGTCTCGCGGCGTCACTCGCTTCACGCGCGCAAGCCGTTATGCAGACCACGGCGCATGACGACAGCAAAATCGTCAGAACCGAGATCAAAACACCGGAAGGCACCGCAAAGAACCCTCCGCGCGTCTGGCCATTCCTGTCGGAAGTCTTGAAGTGGATTGTTCTGTTCACCAGCACACCCCTTGATAGCTCTTTTCGTTATTCGAGACATCCAGCAGCCTGACCAGGTCGATGATCACACGGCCGTTGCTCAACTTGTCGGACAACACACGGAATTCATCCTGATGTTTCCCGATGATCACGACCTCCGAGGAATCAATCACCTCGTTCAGATCCGATTTCATCAGCGATGAAATGTGGGGAATCTCTTGCTCGATGTACTGTTTATTCGCGCCGAACAGCTGAGCAAGTTCAACATCACGGTCATAGATCGCCAGCTTAAGACCCTTTCCGATCAGCGTCTCGATCAGCGTCACCATCGGACTCTCGCGCAGATCATCCGTCCCCGCCTTAAAGCTCATCCCGAGGACGCCTACCTTCTTGCGCTGCGTCCGAAGCACCATATCGACCGCGCGATCCACCTGCTGCCGGTTGCTGAGCATGATTGAACTCAGCAGCGGCGTTTCCACATCAACCTCTCTGGCTCTGTAGGTGATCGCTCGGAGGTCTTTTGGTAGGCACGAGCCTCCGAACGCAAATCCCGGTTTGAGGTAATAAGGGGACAAGTTCAACTTCGTGTCTTTACAGAAGGCCTTCATAACCTCGTGGCTATCTACGCCGAGCGCCTTGCAGATATTGCCCATCTCATTCGCAAAGGTGATCTTCAACGCATGAAAACAATTCGATGCGTACTTGACCATCTCGGCTTCCTTAATGCCGAGCTTGATAATCGGCGCTTCGAGACCCGCGTAGAGGCGGGCTACCGGGCCGGCCGCGTCTTCGTCATTCGCCCCGATAATTGTGAACGGCGGGTTGTTGAAGTCATTGATCGAGGAGCCTTCTCGCAGGAATTCAGGGTTGATCACAACACCGAAGTCGCGCCCGGCGCGCTTGCCGGAATAGACTTCAAGCGTGGGAATGAGGAACGTTTCAACAGTGCCCGGAAGCATAGTAGACCGCACCACGACTATGTGATAGCTGCGCTTTGCGGCGAGAGCCTCGCCAATTTGCTGGCAGGCTCTTTTGACGTGGGAGATATCCAGGCTGCCGTTGTGGTTGCTCGGCGTGCCGACACACACAAGCGATATGTCTGAACCTTGAACAGCGTCGCTTGCGTCGTCGGTCGCGCGAAGCCTTCTCGCGGTAACTGAAGCGCGGATCAATTGCTCGATTCCCGGCTCGACTATTGGACTGCGGGAGTCATTTATGATCCCGACTTTTGTCTTGTTAACGTCTACGCCTATCACTTCGTGACCTGCTTCCCCGAAGCAAGCGGCGGAAACGCAGCCAACATATCCCAATCCGAAAATGCTCAATCTCATAATTTCGGCTCGCTCATTCAAATTTCTGTTCGCTCGACACTCATCATGCGACAAGACGACGTGCTCGTTGTCCTGCTGCCCGCTCGCAGATCTCGGCAAAGCTACGTGCGGCGCGCTCCCAACCGAACTTCTCGCAGACGACCGCGCGCGCTCGCTCCCCAAGGCTTTTCGCAAGCGCCGGCTCACAAAGAAGGCGGATCACCGTTTGAGCAAACTCCTCCGGCTGGTCAGCAATCATCAGCTCTTCTCCGTCGCGGACCGGCAGGCCTTCGGCGCCGACGCTGGTAGAGACGACCGGTTTCCCCATCGCCATTGCTTCGTAGATCTTTAGCCGCGTCCCCCCGCCGATTCTTATCGGGACAACGTACGCCGCCGCCCGGCTGACATATTCCCGGATGTCATCGACGCGACCCATAATGTTGATTCGCGGATTGGACCGACCGAGCTGCAACAGTGCCGGGCTGGGATTGCGGCCCACAACCCTGAGAGTGCATTCGGGAATCTTCCGCGAGATGGCCGGAAGAATCTTGTCCGCGAAAAACAGGATGGCATCTTCGTTGGGAATCCAGTCCATCGAACCCGTGAACACCAGCTCGAAGGGATTCGCGGTAGCCCCGCGGGGGCTAAAGTACGCGGTGTCTACTCCGGTCGGCACATCGTAGACCTGCCCGATGCCAAACTCCGTTCGCATTCGCTCACGATCCACCTCGGACACTGCAACCACCGCGTCGAATCCACGGCAAGTCTCACGTTCGTACGGGAGCATCTTTCGCCACTGAGTCTTGAGGAACGCTCGCTTCAAGCCGTTCTTTTGAGTTTCGAAATGACGCCGCCAGATCATGTGCTCGACGTTGTGTTGAAACAGGACGGCTGCACAGCCAGGGGAGGGCGGTAGATTAATGCTGGCGACCAGGAAGTCGCAGACCACTACATCGTAATCTCGCTCGCGCATCTCACTCTCGATGGCGCTTCGCATTGCTCTCGAGCCATACTTTCGAATGGCATACGGGAGGGGAGAGACGAGACTTGAAGTAAGGTCATAGTAAAAACGCGCGCCGAACTTTCGAGGCTCGCGCCAGGGGATGGTGACCAGCCGATGGCAATACTCCGCAGAAAGCTCGAACGCCGCGCGTGGATCATCCGGCCTCGCAAAAGAAAGATATGTGACCTCGTGCTCGCGCTTGAGGTGCCTGAGCATCTGGTATGTCCGTATCTTTCCACCCTTGTCCAACGGGTGTAACAATTCGCTTTTTAGCCAGAGTATTCGCATCTTATCTTCGGCTGCTCACGATGCCGCCTCCGTACAAGCATGAACGCGATTTCGTGGCACCAATCGACAACGCACGATCGAGGTGAAGAACTCTTTCGTAAGCGCATTTGCAAGCACTCTGGCGCGTTTGATTGGCGCTGTCTCGAAGGTCTCAAATGCAAACTCGCTTTCCGAGACAAGCTTCTTGAAGCGGCGAATAGTCATTCGGTTTAACCCGCCTTCGATTTCTGAAAAACGAGTAGCTCCGTCCGATTTGAAATCGGAACGCCATCGGATAAGACAGCCCTCCGTAAACAGAAGATGAGCCCAGGGAAACACCGAAAACAAATGACCGCCGAGTGGGTGATACCACGGTGGACCAAACGCTATGATTAGCACTCCGTCATCTTTCACAAGCGTGCGCATCACGCGCAGAATGCCAACCGGATCATCAAAGTGCTCGAACGCGTCTATTGACAGTATTACGTCGGCCTTCTCGGAGGTTTCAGCAGCAAAGACGCAGCGATCTGAAACACCCGCTTGCTGAGCTCGATGTCGTGCATTGCACAAAATGTGTGCCCGCTTGTCGAGCCCAATGATTTTTCGAGCGCCGTGCTGAGCTATCTCAGAGACTTCGACGCCTGATCCACAACCAAAGTCGATCACTACTTTCCCTTCAAACTCATTCCAGATCTGCGGTCCGAACAGGACCTCAATCTTGCTGCGGCCCTTGTACGCGCTCCCGTCGCAATAGCCAGTCTCACCCTGTGCGCTCAAAGATTTGAGCAGCTTGTATCCGATTGTTCCGCCTATTAATCCCATCCCTATACCGCAACTCCGCTTGTGCTGATCGCATATGAGCACGTTTCAGCGCCAAAACTATGCTCTTCGCGATCGAAAAAGCGCCGCTGCCAGATTTCAAAGTTGATCAGCGCCCAGACACGCTCCGAATGGTCTTCGCCAGCCCTGTGCCGGCCCACCAGCTCCCTGACAAACTCCTCATCGAAAATCCTTCGCCTTCTCGCTCGTTCTCCTAAGACGTACTCGTCTACGATGTAACTGAATTCACCTCGCAGCCATCGGCCTATGGGAACTGGAAATCCCATCTTTTTCCGTGTGACTATTTCCTTAGGTAGAACTCCATTGGTAATGCGGCGCAGGATGTACTTCGTCGTAATCCCCCGAAGCTTCATTGCGACCGGAAGACGCGCCGCAAACTCGACTAGCTTGTGATCCAGGAAGGGGACGCGGCTCTCAATAGAAGCCGCCATGCTCATTTGGTCCTGCTTCATCAATAGCTCGTGCAGATAGGTCTTCAAATCAACTGCGAGCAACTGATCAAGCAAGGATTTTGAGTCGCACTCGCCCATGCGATCGAGCCCAACGCGATAGGGATCGCTCGGGCCCATTTTCTCTCTTGCTTGTGGTGTAAATAATCGCTGCTGCATCGACCGCGAAAAAACGGAGAAATTATCAAAATAGATATCTTCAATGTCGGGATTCAGGCATAGAAATGTTCGGCTGAGCTTTCCTCTGACATGCGATGTGGCGCTCATGTTTTCGATTGCATTTTTGACATGATCGCGAAGGCTCTCAGGCGCCGCTCGGTTGTAAGCCCGGCCGAGCGCGACGTTAAAGATGGTCCGCCGGTACTTCTCGTACCCGCCAAGCAACTCGTCGCTCCCCTCGCCGGTCAGCACCACCTTTACGTGTTCCGCGGCAAGCTTGGAAACGAAATAGAGCGGCACGCTTGAAGGATGAGCAATCGGCTCATCCTCTTGATAGACGAGGCCCGGGAGCGCTTCGAAGAACTGAGCCGGACTCACGATGATTTCATAATGTTGGGTTGCAAACGCACGGGAGACTGCGCGCGCATAAACCAGCTCGTTTGCTTCTCGCTCAGCAAAAGCTACAGAAAAAGTTTTTATCGGCTCCAGCACCATCCTGCTCATCGCCGCCGCGATGGCGCTCGAATCGATGCCGCCCGACAGGAACATTCCAAGCGGCACGTCAGCCATCAGTCTAAGATTTACTGACTCGTAAAACAGTTCTCTGAATCGCTCAATGTATTCAGATTCACTTAAAGGCGCGGCATCCTTGGCGAAGCTCACCTCCCAGTACGGGTTAATTTCGACCTGTCCATCTTGCCAGGTCAAAGTGTGGCCCGGCGGCAATCGCTTCACGTGCCGAAACAATGTGTCTTCACCGGAGGTCGAACGATTCGCCGCGTAATCTGCCAGTGCGTCGTATTGGAGTTCAGGCTTAACTGCGCCGGATTCGATGATCGACTTAATTTCAGACGCGAAGTAGATCGCGCCGTCCGCGGTGATCGTGTAATACAGCGGCTTGATTCCCAGGCGGTCACGTGCCAGGAGAAGCCGGCTGCGAGCGGAATCCCAAATAGCAAATGCAAACATTCCGCGCAGGTGTTCGACTGCGCGAGCGCCGTGCTCTTCGTAGAGATGAATGATCGTCTCCGTGTCGCACGTGGTTCGATACGTGTGCCCGCGCTGCTTCAAACCGGGCCGAAGATCTCGATGGTTATAGACTTCACCGTTGTAACTGATCCAAATAGTCTGATCTTCATTGGGCATTGGTTGATGCCCGGCGGCTATATCGACGATCGAAAGGCGACGATGGCCAAGTCCCGCCTGAGAATCCATGAATAGCCCGGCGTCGTCCGGCCCGCGATGTGCCAGAGCGTCCCGCATACGAATGAGCAACGATTCACCGATGCGGCGGTCTGAATTCTTTGGTACGGCGACGCCGCAGATTCCGCACATCAGTTGATCGCCTCGTTCGCGTTATTGACCAAATTCCAACTTGACTCAGCGCCGGCTAATAGAGAAGCGGGCTGGGATACTTCGAAGGCCGCGCCGTTGATTAGTCCCTTTCGGACGTGCTCGCCAACCCCTATGTCAAAAGCTCCCCCGTTAATTGAGCCCACAAGTCGATCCGGCGTGCGACGTAGTGAGCAATGATCGACGGGAGCTGCAGCGCGAAATGCGAATCCATCGCTTGTTTCGAATCTGTGCCCGCGTATTATGAATCCGCGTGCGAAGGCGTCATTCTCGAATCGCCCCCAGGCGAACTCACACGCAGCAGCGATCGGCCCGCATTTGACTTGTCTTCCATCGGTATTAATCAGCACAACATCACCCGTAGCACCGGAGACAACTTGAAAACCGCGAGCCGCTGCGAAATCAACCGGCTGGCGGCCTATGGTGATTGATTGGGCGGCGTCGTAAGCGG
Organism: Blastocatellia bacterium; assembly: GCA_035576605.1. GTDB lineage: Bacteria > Acidobacteriota > Blastocatellia > UBA7656 > UBA7656 > Onstottus_A. The sequence continues at coordinate 48,367 of DATLWF010000196.1, forward strand.
GAACGATGAAAGTCGTAAATTCCTGGGGGCCCTTCTCCCGGGCTTCGAAGGCGACGACCAGCGACGGCTCGCGCTGACCGTACGCGCGTGACGACCAGCACCTGGTTATCTGCGCCCTTATCATCGAGGGTCCGAAGACAGCGATGTTCAATCTAGCCCCTCCTGGCTGGGTCACTGTCACCTGGTTCTCGATCGCAAACGCCGAACAACCGGGCGTTAGGTGATACCTGATAACGTACTCATGCAGTCCCGATGCGATGAATGTATCGCGCACGATCAAATATGACGGCAGCAAATCAGACGAGTCGCGGCGTGCACCCGTTTTTGGATTTATGACTACGCGAGTGTGCGTGACCGGATCAGGCAGTCGCTTGTAACCGTCGTGTGAAGCCTCGAGGTAGTCGAAGCCCTCTCCGATGATGAAATCACTCAGGTATGTGTTGGCGATATGCTTCCACGAAAAAGGCCCGGCGGTAACTGATTGAGACTTGCCGTCAACTGTCGCCGTGTTGTGTGCTTGAGTTGAACGAAACCAGTCCCGTAAATCGGGGTCCGCGGTGTAGGTGAACGTTCCTGGATCTTTGATCCAGGTCTTACCGAGCGCGCTAAACTCGATCGACAGAGCGTCTGCGTGAGCATGAGCGCATGCGAGCGAGCCGTGAGGTCCGCAATCAATTAACGCATAGCTTGAATCGTCCGACCATCCGTCGCGCATGACTGCGTAGCCGCTCTCTCGAAAAATGCGTGATGACGTGCGCGGCTCTGCGATTTGAATCTCATCATAGCGAGTCAATCCATCAGGGCCGAGAAGCCAAAGCATTTCGACCGCCGCAGGCCCGGCGACTCGCTTCCAATCGCTCCGGCCGTATACAGCGGCTGCGGTCGCCAGGGTATCGCGGAAATCGTCCGGCTCGCGCACCCCCAGAATCAGCAGCCGCCCCCCGTCGTCGTCGCCCACCAGCGGCGATGAACCATCCGGCCGCGTGATCCACATCAGGTGCGTAATCACTTTCGCGAGGTTCTCTTCTATTTCCGCAGGAAGATCAATGTTGCTGGCGCGAGCGAGGATCAGCAAATGGGTGTAAAAATCCGCCGTGTAGCGGTGATAGTAAGTCGCTTGCTCGAAGTAGACACCATCGCTGCGGATCTGACGCGAGAATTCGTCCAGCATTATCCCGAGGCCAACATTTCTCCAGATCTCGGCGCATTGCAGGTCCTGCAGCACGATCCCAAGATAAAACAACCCCAGCGCCTCGCCCGTGAGGTGGGTGTTTGGGCTGAAGTAGTGCGATAGGTAGGCCTGAAGATGAAGCCCGTGCGCAAGAAGATTCTTGAGCAACCGCAATTCGAATTGCGCCGTTAGACGCGATGACCCTGCAAAAAGGTGAAGTGCCCACAGCCACGCGATCGATCGAAACGCCAATTCGAGACTGCTCACCCAATTGATGCCGCGTTTCGGAGGGTTGGCGTCCATCCACGATGTGGCCTGAGCGATAAACGATTCGGCGTACCTCTCGTCATTAGTCAGCCAATACGCCTGGCCGAGCGTCACGAAATGCTGATGCCGGTTCAACTCCCAGGTTATCTTCTTGTCGCCAGCCACCGCCGGATCGAGATAATTGATTTTGCTCCAATGAACGAGCGGGCCACGCTTGCTTGAAATCGGCTCCAGAAGCCAATCTGGAGGGTCCCCGAAGCTGAGGTCCTTGAATCCCAGGAGGTCGAAGCGCCCCTGGATTGCGCTTTCGGCCCGATCGATTATGTCTTGTCGCTCCTGTTGGAATCGCCGCTGCATTATGGCGACCGTCTCCTCCCGGCGACGGAGCGACCGGAAGAAAGACTGGGAAATCGAATCGGCATCAGAATCAATGGGGGTATAAGCTCGATCTACGATCGAAGCGGCGGTCGCTTCAACAGAGCCCAGGACCTTGTCCGGTTTGATGTGACCAAGAAATGTCCGGTCGCTCATCTCGCCTTCCGACAACCCGAAGAGACGCTCGCCGAGCTTCGAGAGTTCTTGCCGGCCGCGAACCCGCAGCTCCCTCATGCTCTTTCCGCGTAGCCTCTTCAGTTGTGCAAGTCCTGATGGCATGTGCTGCATCGCTCCCGCGAAACGTCAGTTGATATCTCCACTTCCCGCTCTGGCCGCCGCCATTTGATCGTTGGATTGATTTTCACGTAAGGGCTCCCAGACGACGTGGGACTCGCCGCGGATGCGCTTCAAGAAAGCTACGATGATCGCGGCGTTAGCCAGCACGAAGTAATACGGGAGCCCCAACGGCCCGACCTTTGCGCCAACGCTCTCGAGCATCCAACCGGCCACCGCCGAAGCGTAGAACGCGGCCTGCAACGCCATCGTGATTTGATAAAGCCCTGATTGATTCACGATCACCAGATTTGCAATCAACGCCACGAGCAGAAGCGCGGAGACCGAATATCGCAGAACCTTGTGCGAGAGCATTTGAAACGCAAACATCCCGTGGCGGCGAATGTTGAGCACTTCGCGATATCGACTCAGAGCGCTCATCGTCTGTTCCATTATTCTCACCCGCATCCGAAATTCGTCGCGGCTCCGATTGTTTGTGTCCTCAATGGCGACTGCCTCACGCTCATCGACCGTTCTGAGCCCCTTGATATGAATCTCCGACGCAATCACGAAGTCGCTGCACATATCTTGTTCGAGCGGCGTGTAGCTGGTTCGGCGGACTGCGTACAGACAACCAGTGACGCCTATTAGCGAGCCGAGCCGGCTCTCCGATTCGCGAAGGAATTCTTCATAACTCCAGTAGGAACGGCAGCCGCCCCCAACCGATGTCTTCGAGCGATCAACGTAGACGAGTTGACTGCTGACGCAGCCGACCTCCGGGTCTGCGAAGGAGCGAACGATCTTGAGCAGCGCGTCGCGACGATAACGGGTCGTTGCATCGGTGAAGACCAGAACATCCCCTGATGAGGCCTCCACCGCGCTGTTTTGAGCCATCGTCTTGCCTAGCCGCTCGTGCTGGCGATGCAGTATTACGCCGCGGTGCGCGTATCCGCGGACGATGTCATCCGTGCCGTCAGTGGACCCATCGCTCGCAACGATGATCTCCAGGTTCTCTGCGGGATAATCCAGCGCGAGGGTGTCTTCGATCTTCATCGCGATATCGCGTGCCTCGTTATAGGCGGCGATGATGATCGATACCCTGGGGGTAATATCACGCTTGCAAACAGGCCGCGCGCGCAGATGGCTCAGAAGGAAGATGGCTGCAGGATACCCGACGCAAGCGTAAGCGATCAGCCCCAGCGACAAAATGAAGATTATCTCGACCTGAGTCACTTACTCACCCAACCTCTCGGTTACGATCTCGCCCGGGCCGGCATGGTCTTCGCGGAAACCCGTGGTTTATCTCTCCAAATAATGCCGCGCGGCCGGGCCGGTTTGTTCGGCGACGCGGTTATGCGCTCGGCTGCGGTAACGGAATTCACCTGCTCCGCGGCGTATATCCGACGGAGCACAATCGCGTAGGCGACAGGATAGTAAAGAAACCATTGATACTGAATTGACCCAAAGAAACTGCAAACGATGTAGGCGAAAAGCACCCCTTGCATCGCGATGCACAGGAAATAAGTCTCGCGTGAGCGGTTCCGACGGGGATCGTTAGCCCCGACGCTCGAGCCTTGATCTGCTATTTCGCGCTCAATCTTTCGCAAGGACCGCAACGGCGCAAAGATGAGCAGCAGATAGGCCGCCAGGCCAGCCAGCCCCAGCTCCGCAGCTATCTCGAGGTAAGAGTTATGAGCCACTTGTTCGTGAATCGAATAGATGTGAAAATTGCCCATTCCGATTCCGATTAACGGGTGATGAATTGCGACATCCACTGCTCGATCAAGCAAATCGCGACGCGCCTGACTTGAACCGGTGGGGTCTTCTCCGATGTTGAACATCGAAGTTATCCGGCCGGCATACCCGCCCGGCATTGCTAGAACAAATACGCCGAAGATCACGGCGAACGCCAAAGCGGCTACCGCCCGATTCTGACGGCCGGCTTTCCATAACAGCACGCCGCCCATCGCAGCGAGCCCCAGAAAGCCGCCGCGCGAAAACGTAACAATCACGCCCGCCACCAGGATTGCGCCGCATCCGAAATAGAGCGCGCGCTTGAGTCCTTTGCTCGTCAAGGCCAGCGCGACCGCGAGCGGCAGCAGCAAATCGAGGCTCGTCGCCAGATCATTCGGATTACCAAAGAAGCCCCCGACCGCTCCAGCTATCCTCAACCCGACGACGCCCACATCCTTCTTCTCGACTACCGTGAAATCTCCTACCAGGTAACTCTTAATCGCCAGAGCAGCGAATATAGTCCCGCATACGACCACGAGATTCATCATCGAACGCAACCGCTCTCGGGTTGTTACTACATTCACCATAAGCACGAAGATAATCACCACCTTGATGAACATATCGAGGAGCAAGTCAACGCTATCCATCGGCGCGGCCGCCACCGGCGCGAACAACACCCCCAGCAATGTAATGACTCCCAGCAGCTTTAGCTCAGTCGGCAGAATCGTCAGGCGTTCGCCGCTTCCGAGTTGCGACACCAGATAAGCGAGCACTGCTACGACAGCGACGATTCTCGAAAGCGGAAACGTTCCCAGCACCTCAGGAAACATCTCATTTGGCCGAACGTAGAGCAGCAGCGTGAACAGAAACAAACCGGCGAACGCAATCCGATGCGCACTGCGCGATTTGTTAATCGGGCCCGCCATCAGACCGGTTCTCAAACGCCGCGCTCCAATTGAGCGTGCGTCCGCATCGTCAGCGATTTGCTGCCTGCTAACTGAGGGGATCGGGTTAATGGGCTTGCTCATGTCGCTCATGACTGCATTCTCAATTAGAGGCTCCGGCCGCCACTCTTCTACCAGCAATGACAAGGCGATTCTTTACTTGCTCGAATCCGCTGGTGGATTGAAGAAAGCGGGCGAAATTGTTGTCTGTGTGCACTCGGCGCAGCCTTAACAGATCGCTGTCAATTCCGTTAAGACCAGCTTCGACCGTTACCGCGCATCTGTAACCGGCGGCGCGGACCGCGCGCGCGACGCGCTCGTCGTAATCGCCGTTTGGATAGCAGAAAAGATCGACTTCGCGGTTAAGCATCGCTTCCAGCCGCGAGCGTGAATCACAAACTTCCATTCGCAGGCGCCCATCGCTCACTCTGGTCAGTATGGGATGAGTGGCGGTGTGCGAGCCGATTTGCACTCCGGCGGCATCCATCTCGCGCGCCTGCGCCCAGGAAATCGGCCCAAACTCGGCGGGCGGCGTGCCCGGCAGACGAACGCCGAGCAACGTCGCAATTTCGAAGATGACGTGATCCTTCAGGTCATCGGGCGCCAGTTTCAGCGCGGAGTTGATCCGTGCCGCAGCTTCCAGACGCAAGGCGGGCCCGTCCAGCTTCAAGCTCAACACGCGATTGTTTATCGTTATGTCAAGGTTCTCAGTCTTCGAGTGAGTTACCAGAAAGCGCACTTTGTCAGTCCACAGCCATACCTTTCGATCGACAAAATCGGTCACGACAAAAAGCGTGGCCGGCGCGTTGAACTTGCGAAGAATGGGAAAAGCAATCTCATAAGCATCCCGGTAGCCGTCATCGATCGCGATCGCAGCGATGCCTGCCGGCAGAGCCTGGCCACGCGACAAATGCTCAGCGACCGTGGCGAGAGGAACAATCCTGTAGCGGGTCGTCAGGTAACGCAGTTGCTCGTCGAATGCGCGGGCGGAAGTTGTCTCTCCCTCGCCGGAGCGACTGAACCGATGGTAGGTCAGTATCAGCGCCTTGTCCCGATTGGCTATCCGAAAGGGAGTAAAAGCACCCGCAACTCGCATCAGATGTAGCATTGTTTTCTTCATCAATCTCCGCTGTTCGCCCTGTGGGGAAGAGCGTATCCAGCCTGAACTCGACGCCGCTCGCGCAGGCGGCGTCGCAGTTCATCTTTCTCTCTTTTTGTTGGCAACTTGTATCGCTTGCCGAGGGTGGTGTCTTGCGGGCGCGGTGAGGCCGTACCTTCGGCTATCATTCGCACCGCCTCGGCCACGAGGTCGGCGCTCGGCGCAGTCAGCTTCTGACGATATTCGTCGATGAATGCTTCGTAATCGAGTTGATGCGAATAGTCATATTCAAGCGGCACTGTCCGCTGCACGATGATGTCGCCGGTATCAACTTTCGACGCGACGAAGTGCACCGTTAATCCAACTTCGCGCTCTCCGTTGGTTAATTCCCAGAAGACGGACGGGCCGCCGCGATAATAAGGCGCAAGACCCTGGTGTAAGTTGATTGAACCGAGCCGCGGAATTTTGAACACCGATTCCCTGAGGATGTTTGTTCCAAGGACTATTCCCAGATCAGAATTGGCGGCCCGCATCAGGGCTATCGAGTGTTCGTCATGATAATTGGCGACGAAATGCACCGGTATGCCATTCTCATTTGCCATTTCTCGCAGTTGATTGCGGCCGTGTGTAAGCGCCCTGATGCCCTCATCATACAGGCCGCTCATTCCGAGCATCTTGCGCGCGAACTTTCCGGCGGTGGCGGCATAACCGTCGTAGCGGATTGATCGAGCGATTTTTTGACGCAGGCTTCGGTGGCGGAGAATATCGGTTTCGATGAATATGGATGAAAGTTCCGCGCAATCAAGGTCCAGCAGCCTTCTGATTGCGAGCTCGCATCCCCCCTGAGTCAACACGATCAAGCGCAGCCTTTCCCGGTTCATAACCCGTAAGCCTCCGCTATTTGCGCGCTCGATTCTTGTCTCTCTTTCGACCCGCGCCGAACCGCGGTCAAGTGGCACAAAATGGCGTAAGCAGGGGCAAGGCTTCGGCCCATCGAGTAAGCACAGAACGCCAGGCTCGCTATTTCGAACACGGGTCCGGGAATATCGCCGCCGTCCATCTTGCTCAGTTCTGGAAAGAACTCAAACGCATAAGCCCTCATCACCAGATCCTGCAGGTCGAATCGATCCATCAGGCCGAACAAGACCTTTGGTGCGACACTCAGTCCGAGCGCAAGTCTAAGCGTGCTTTCAAGGCTCAAACTGGTGATGATGGAGTTCTGTATCTTCGACAGCAGGCCCTGGTCGAACCCGGTCAACCTGCAAAAGTCCGACTGCTTGAGTTCCAGTTCTTCGAGCCGGCGGCGTACGAAAATCGCAAGCGGCGTCGGCTTGCTCGCATTTCTCTCATTTCTCATGGGCCCTCCCACACTGAGCGCTGCATCGAGTTGCGCCGCCAGCGGCGAGAAATGCGGTTCGCCCACGGCTCCGCTGGTTTGACGATTGCTTCTAATAAACATAGATCAAAGTCCTCGAACGAATCCCAGGAAACTGCCGAAGCCCAGCAATGAGGTGACATTGGCAATCTTCTTCCGAGTGTTGCCGTGCACGATGATCGTGTCTCCGGCTTGAATCGCAAGGTTCTCTTCCGGTTCGCCCTTGCCCTCGAGGATCCGCTTGAGGTTGACCTTTCTTATTAGCGATCGCCCCCCGCCAATCTGGCGCAGCACAGTTACATCGGACTTACTGCCGGTATCGGAGACCCCGCCCGACGCTGCTATTGCGTCCAGTACGGTCATCGGCCTGGCCATCACGATAACGCCGGGATGAGTGACATCGCCGAGCACGCCTATCTTGGCGCTATTGGCGGCAATGAGCGACAGGCTTACCTTCGGATCGATGACGTACTGGCTAAGTTCAATCGTCAGTCTTTCTGTCAGCTTGGGTACGGTCATACCCGCTACGTCGAGGTCGCCAAGCAGCGGGTGATATATTCGGCCTACCGGAGAAATCGTCACCAGCTCGATCGAATAATCCGGCTGCCCCTGAACCCGCAACGCCAGCTGATCCTCAGGACCGAGCTTGTAGTTGTTATAAAAATCGCGATAGATTGCAGCGAAATAGGCGTCGCCTGGATCGGAAGGCAACAGGGATCCGGTATGCGACGCTGCCCCAAACTGTGAAGCCTTGATCGGTGAAGCTGTCTGAGATTGGCTCTGAGATTGGCCCGCTGTCAGCGAAGGGCTTGCCGCGAGCACACATATGGCGACCATCGCGGAACTGATCGCGCGCACTATAAGAGAGTTGGTTCTCATGATTCCTCCGGTTCAAACGGTTCAGACTGAACGATGAAAACGATGCCGTCTATGCGTAACGGAACGATCGAGCTTTCGTCCTTCAGCCGTGATTCTTTCACCTGCGTTACCGTGCTCCTCTGCCGAAAAGAACTATCCGCACGGTCTCAAAAAGAGTAATCACGTCCAGCAGCAGCGACTGATTCTTGATGTAGTAGAGATCGTATTGGAGCTTCTGAATAGCGTCCTCGACCGATGCGCAATAGGGATAGCGAACCTGCGCCCAACCGGTAAGACCGGGTTTCACCAAATGCCGCTGCGAATAGTACGGGATCTCACGCTCGAGCCGGGAAACGAACTCAGGACGCTCGGGCCTGGGACCGACGAAGGTCATCTCGCCGCGAATGATGTTGATGAACTGTGGCAGTTCATCGATTCGCAGTTTACGAATGACGCGGCCTACCCGCGTGACGCGCGGGTCGTCCTCCTCAGCCCACACGGGACCTCCGGGCTCTGCATCGATACGCATGGAGCGAAACTTCATGATAGTGAAGGTTCGATTGCGCTGGCCGACGCGCGTCTGTCGATAGAGGATTGGCCCGCGCGAATCGAGCCTGATTGCGACGGCAGTGAACATCATTATGGGCAATGATAGAACAAGCCCTACGACTGACAGCAAAACGTCCAGCAGTCTTCGAAGCTGGCGATAAAAGATCATTCTCCGCGAAGGCCCCGAGAAGATAAGCCAGCTGGGCCGTAGCGTTCCCGTGCTGACTTTTCCGGTTAGCCGTTCGTAAAACGAATCCGATTCTTCGATCGCCAGGCCATCACGCAGCTTCATCTCAATCAACGAACCGAGCGGCATGCGCCCGCGTCGCTCATTGATGGCGAGCACGATACGGTTGATGTGATAGCGATTCACTATTTGCTGAAGATCGTCGGTCAATCCGAGGACCCGTGGATTGATCAAGCTCTGACCAACCAACTGCGGGTCATCGCCCACAAATCCGACTATCTTGTATCCCTGTTCGGGCCGATCAAGCGCTTCACGGGCCAGGTCGATGGCATTCCTCTCGGTTCCCAGTATCAGCACTCGTTCGGCAAGTCTGGGATGGCCAAGCAGCCACATAACAAAAACTCGCCACAGAATCATCGTGCTCAGCATGAACAGCAAGCTGATCAGGAACACGCCTCGCCCAAAGAGCATCTGCGGATACGTGTAGAAGATTACCGCCATGACAATCGAGGCGAGTCCGAGCGCCTGAAGCGTGCGTACGTAAAGGACGCCCGGTTTTCGTATCTCACTGAAATCGTAGAGATCCAACAGATAAAAGGAAGCTTGCGTAACGACGATCATCAGTAAGATCTTCAACAAGCCCCGCCCGGCGACCAGCACCTCTGGCGCTTCCGAACCGAAACGCACATAGACCGCCACGATGCCGCAACAGCACGTGAGTATGCTTTCAAGGATCAAAAGCGAAAGCGTGCGGGAATGATTCCTGGACAACATCGTGCAACCTTTTCGCTGACGGCGTTTTCTATCGGTGAACTGATCAACACATTTGCCCTCGACTTGCGCGACCGTTGGAACGAAACCTTAAGCCGCTCGATTGAGCACTACTCCCAGGATTTTTTCCTGCGCCAGTGGCGCAACGGCCCTTCCTATTTGCCCTGAGGTAGTTTTGCCGGAGCGGATGACCAACAAAGTCGCGTCAGTGTGGCGAATCAGCAGGCTGGAATCGGCTACGGTCAGAAGCGGGGGAGAGTCGAACAATATGAAGTCATAGTTTGGTTCTAACAGCTCCAGCATCTCTCCAAAGGAGACTGACGATAATAGCTCTGCCGGGTTCTTAACCTGTTCGCGAGTAGGCAGCAGGTCAAACCCAAACGGCTGGATGCGAATGACCGCCGAGCCAGCGGGTAGCCCATTCTTGAGCGCATCGGCCAATCCGACGTCCGCGCTCAATCCCAAAAATCGGAGAAGCGAGGGCCGGTGCAGATCCGTGTCGATCACAAGGATTCGACGTTGCGCGCGCGCAAGCGAGCACGCCAGGTTTAACGTGATCGAGGTACGACCTTCGCCGTGCTGCGCCGACGCCACCAACACGCGTTTGAGGGGTCTCTCCCCTGCCGTCGCAATCAGCGTGACTGCGAGCCGATTGTATTCCTCGCCTGCATCAGTGTGGAACGCGGTTAAGGGCGGCGCGATGAGCGCCGTATCGACCGTTACTTCTCGCGACGGTTTTGTGAGTGACTTGCGCTCAGCTTGCGCAGCGGCAATCTCACGATTGCGCTCCTCGATCTCGACTGCGTCGAGCGCGTTAAGCGAATAATCGATGAACTCATCTTTGTGTCCGTTGCCATTCGACGCCGACGTTAGCGTATGTTCAACGGCAAAGGACGACCATCCTGCCGAGTGACCCTCTGCTTCTGCCTTCCTCAGAGCTTCGTATACTTTCCCCATATGTTCCTCTATCTTTTTCGTCAGTACATCGCTTTTAGAGACTCAATCCGCATGAAACTCCTCAGCGCAACAACGCGGCAATATGCGCAAAAAGGTTCAGGCTGGTCATTAGAAAGATCGCAACAGACGCCAGCACCGCGATAAGCAATGCCCCGAGGGCGCGACCAAGCAGTAGCCGACGTGATCGGCCTTCGGCCGGATTGGCGGTCTCGGGAATCAAAGCGATTACAGGCACGCCGAGGTAATACTCGACGTCACGATCGTCGGTGACGGCGTATAGCTTTGGTATCTCCAGCGCGAACGCCACAAGCAACGCCACCCCAAGAGCCAGGGCCAGACTGAACATTCTGTACTTGAATCGGTTCGGTCCGACTGGCATTCGAGGTTGCGCGGGCATATCTACGAGCTGAAATACACCGGGGTCGAGACCTGCCGTGGCCATCTGTGCCCTTCCCAACTGGTCCTGCTTTGTCAACAGCGCATCGTAGCGCTTGCGCAGACTTTCGTAGTCTGTCTGCATTTCACCGTCGGCTTCGCCGCCCGTGTTGGCGGCTACAGTCGGAATGAATGCGGAGATCGCCTTCTCGCCTGTCGAGTTTGGGGCGCCTTGTTTCTTACGGTCGAGTTCACGCTGAGTGATGGACAGCTCAGTCTGCATTCGAGCCAGTTCTCGCTGCATCGAGCGGAGTTCACGGCCTTCGGCTGAATTCAAGGACGCTGAATCCTGATTGCCGCCGCCGGCGTTGAGTTGGGCGATCTGATGATTGATCTCGCCGAGTTGATTGCGCGCTTGAATGACCTTTGGATTCTTGTCGGTGTACTGGACGCCGTAGTCTTTAAGCTGCGCCTCGAGTTCAGCTTTTCGGACGAGCAGCACGCCATAGGAGCTACTGGCCTTTGCGTCACTCGGAGCCAGTTTGGCGATTTTCTGCTGCTCCTCGATCTGTCGCTTCTGCTCGCCAATTTGCTGCTCGAGGGCGAACTGTTTATCGGTGAGCGTCTCGATCGAAGACGCCGACGCAATCCGCTGCGCGCGTTCGGCGCCCATAGCGCCCGCAGCGCGTCCAGCCGCTTTCTGTCGCGCCGCCGTGGCAGCACGAAGCTTACCCATCTCGCGCAACCGGTTCTCGACATCGCCTATTTGCGACGCTAGATTACTTAAGTCCTCAGCGGTCTGTTTCTCCACAGCCTCATTCATTTTGCCGAACACAGAAACCAGGTCCGTGGCCACGTCTTTTGCTAATGCGGGATCGGTGTGGCGGTAAGCGATCGTAAGTCGTTCCGGAAAGTCGGAGCGATAGGTGGTCTCGACTTTCAAGTCCTGGCGCATTTCAGCTACGGCGGCGTCAATGTTCCCGCCACTGTCATAGGGATCGTATCGGTTGATAATCGGCTCCAGGAAAGCTCGGCTTGTGAGTCGTTCCGTAGCAGCGGCGACGCGGGCATTAACTGCCTGCCTATCACTTGACGCCCCGGAAGTGACGACGGTCGCGCGTGACTCGTAGATGTTCGGCAGCCGATCAATTACAAGAAATGTTGAGATCAACATTCCCGTCGCTAATAAAAAAATGAGCAGTTTCCTGCGCCAAATGATTTGAAAGTATTCTGTAAGGGTTCGCGATCTGAAGCTTGTCATCGATCACCTCCTCGAACGACCCAGTCTTAGTATTTGCTGGTATTGTGGGCCTGGCGGTTTCCGTGTCGCATCCCTAAGGACTTCGGGTTGAGTTTTCGCGAGAGTACCAGTTTCATTGCAGTACCTATGGAAATTAGCGTTGATCCCAGCAGCAATAACAACAGCGGCTCAAAACGCAGCGAGGTGTTAGAATGGTTTTCTTGCGACGGCGTAAGACTGGTTGGACTTTGCGTATTTGCCGCGCTTGCCCGCTCGACGACCCCCTCAGATTTGTCGCTTGCATGTATTCTCGCTTTTCGCACTTCATTGAACGAAGTACAGACGGACACAAACGCGATCAGAATTATGGCAGCTCTGATTTTCATTAGGGCGCGTCTCCTCTTTCCTGCTAAAAGTACAGCGCCAGCTTAGCTCTCTCATTTTTATTACAATCGGAACCGAGTATCGCTTGCAAAAAGAAGCGATGATGCTTAGCCGCAAAACACTTCCGGAACGTCATAGCGTTATCGCTATCAATTGAAAATGGGCGAAAATGGCCAGGAAAAATGGCCATCCGGCGCGGGTTCGAGCAGTTATTCCTTAAGTCAGCTGAAGATGGTTGGATTCGAACAGACAGTTGCCGATCCCAGAAACAACTATTCTGGAATCGGCGCAACGGTTCGGCCGCCAGGAATCATTCGCCTGGAGAGAACTGTCGCTATCTCAGTTTCTTTTGAATCGCAAAGTCATGGTCGCTTATGTCGTCAACAAACGCTCCGCTGACGTTCCAAACCCGAACTCGAATTCGCGCCGAGGCGGTTGCAGACCTTGGCACGCGCCAGCTAAAGCTGTTGGCCGCAGGAGGTAACCCCGACACCAGGACTGTCCAGGTCGAGCCGCCATTGAGCGACAAAAAAATGTCCTGCCGCGTGGGAATGCCGCCAGTCACAGACCATCTGACATTGCACGTCGAGTCAAATAGAAGTGTTTCGCCACCGTTTGGGGAGAGCACTCTCACCACCAGCGGCGGAGCGGAAATCGTGATTGTGACTGAGGCGTTAGCAGTAGCTCCCAGGTTATCCGTCACCGTCACCTGAGCCGTGAACGCACCCGGCGTCTGGTAGATATGAGACGTAACGGCTAGCGTCGATGTCTGTCCGTCACCAAAGTCCCACTGGTATGCGACGATCGACCCGTCGGGATCCGACGCATTTGCGGTTAGTCCAACGGTCACCGGAGCGATACCTGATGTTGTAGATGCGGTGATGTTCACCTGCGGCGGCTGGTTACGCGCAACATAGGTATAGCCATTCAAGAGGCTGCCGCTTCCGCCGTCGGCGTTGGTGACTACGACGTCGAATGTTCCCGCCGCGTGAGATGGGGTTACTGCGGTAATCGAAGTAGCGCTCTGGACCTGGACTGACGTTGGCGCGACGCCGCCTATGGTCACCGTTGCTCCTGACGCGAATCCACCACCACTAATTACAATGCTGCTTCCCCCAACCGTCGGTCCAGGGCTCGGCGCAACCGCCGAGACGGTGATCGCCGGTAAGCCACTCGACTCAGGAAGAATCGTGACGTCGTTCTTCAACGCCCCTGGTGAGGCGTTCAGGTAGGCCTGCGGAGATAGCGATATCTGATCAATCTGGAGTCCATCTTCACGCACTTGAACTCGAAGAGTCTGCGTTCCGGTGCTTGAGAAATACACCAGCGGACCCATCACTCCAACTCCCCAGCCGTTATCCTGCCATCCCCATCCTTGCAGTCCACATCCAGCGCAATCCTCCAGATTAAAGGTGGTTGCATCGGTAGTGCCGATTCGAAAAACCGGCGCTCCGGCGCCGTCAACGCTCCCTGAGAATTGGACGAAAACGGAGTCATTGTATGGAGAGTCGTTCTGAGCTTTCCCGCGCATCCATAATCGATAGGCGCGGCCCGCGACCGCATAAAAGGTCATCTCGAAGTAATCCGAAGGGTTGGCAAGCGGCAGCGTAAGCTTCGGGGCGCCGGCATCGGGATTCCACAAGCAGGCGCCTCCAGCTGCCGTAAGATCGGACAACAGACTCCAGCGTCCCACTCGCAACGGCGCTCCTGAAGGGTACAACACTATTTCACTTCCCGGCGGTAACGGCGGATTGGTAGCCGAGATCACGACCGAGGCCGTCGCGCTGGCGCCCAGGTTATCAGTGACAGTGACGCGAGCAGTGAAAGTTCCAACAGTCTGATAGGAATGCGACACCGAAGGCAGATTAGATCCCTGCCCGTCTCCGAAGTCCCAGCTGTAAGAGGCGATTGTGCCGTCGGGATCAGACGCGTTCGCAGTGAAGAAGACGCTAAGCGGCGCGGCTCCAGCTGTAGCGGACGCCGTGATGTTGACCTGGGGGGGTTGATTAGCCGGCGGCGGTGATTGTCCGTCTCCAATTGCAGCGAGAATGGCGTCCTGGTCGGCGCCGATATCCCGACCATCTGTCCCGGCGTTCTTGTACGGGCTAGCGACTGCGAGACGATAGTTGTCATTTAGAAGATCTACAAAACCCACATCATTGATGAAAGCAGGAAAAAAGTTGCCGGAAGGGTACACACTGCCTGGGCCCGAAATGATGACGTTTTTGCTGAAGTAGCATCCTGGAAAGTAATAATTGAGCGAATCGTTTCCGATGCTGTGTCCTGAACCCATAACGCCATAGTCGTTGTGTGGCGTGATGTTGTTGGTATAAACGAACCCCGTGTGCGCGGTTCCATCTGCGGTCACTATGTTCGACGTTTGTATTCCGGTGTTGTGGTCGATGTGAACGTCTGCGGTCCCGTCTACCAGTTGAAATAGTCTCCCATTACCACCCCAAACCGTTCCGCCTATATCGTGGAAGAGATTATTCCTTACCTTGATGCGTTGTTCTTGCTGGCTCGGAAAGTTGTTGTCGTGCCCAAGAAACTGTATGCCCGCGGCCGCGTGTCTGCAGATATTGTTTGTAAACGTCACGTCCTGGACCACCGACCATGGAGCAGTCCCGTCCTGATTGCGCGGCGTGAAGACGATGATGAACCCCGTTTGCCCATCCACCCAACAGTGCTCGAACACATTGCCATCAATGAGCACGCGTTGAGCGTTCTTTAACTCGAAGAGGTTCTTAACCGACCAATGAACACCAGCATAGCCTGGGTCTGCTGGATTCCATGAAATAGGCTTGAAGCAATTGTTGCGGCGAAACTCAATGTCCGATGGTACGAGATTAGGGACGTGAGGGTCGGCCCCACCGAACATTACGTTTTCGCCTGCCGCCTCCAGATAGTTATTGACGATCTTGAAAGGGCCAGGGCCGTTCCACCCGGCTATGGCCTGCGTATCGAAGCCGAGGCCGTGACAGCCGGATATGTTGGAGTCGATTACCGCCGAATAAGCGCTGTTAAGCGCGACGCCGCGCGATACGTCTCCTGTCGAATTGCCATGAATATAACATCGGTCGATAACGAGATCGTGCGGGGTCAGAGACAGGCTGGTCTGACTGCCATCACCGAAAGCTACAATGCCGTAGTTGGTTCCGACCGTTGCGGCGATTCCAATTTCAAGCCCGACGAGCCGGTAATTGTGGGCGCCGGGTGCAGTGGCAAGCGCCGGCGCTGCGTTCGCCGTAACGATCCTGGGCATCGCACCCGCCTGGCCCGGAGCCACCCGTGTGCCTTCGATCGGAACGCCCGCCAGGTTTGAAGTGCGGATAATTATCCACTCGCTTCCGGTCTTACCTGGGAGGACAAAGTTGCCTGTAAAGACAGCTCCGGCTTGAAGGACTATTGTGTCGCCCGGCTGTGCAGTGTCAAGTGCGGCTTGAAAGTTTCCGCCCGCGGGAACATTGATTACCGCTCCGGCGGTTGCCGGGTATGAAGTCGATAGGAGGATTCTTGGCAACTCGGGCTCGCCGGAGATCTGAGCTCGGGCGATGTAAGGATTAGGTCCACCAACAAATAGAAGGATAATCGTTGCATAGAATATAAGGAATCTATTCACAGCCGCCTCTCTTTCAGAGCCGTCTTGACTGGGCGTTTAGGACGCACCGGTTACGTCAAATGGGCGGAGGCATACCTGATCGGTGAACCAAGGGCAGTTAGATTTCGGAACGACGCCGCGAGGGAGATTCCGTGCGGTCTCGGTCTTGGTAGGGCTGGAGCGCTAGGGGCCTAGAGCGAAGCCCACAAAGAATTGATAGTAAACACAGCAAAACTACAGCGATTTCCAGCTATAAGGGGCCAGGAGGTGATTAGATTTCGTCGATTGCCAGGGGGCCACCTAACAACCGCCAAGGTATCACGGGCCGATATCAGTGTCAATAATCTTTTCCGTGCATAATCTCTTCCGTGCAAGATTTTGTCCCCGCTCTTCTTGCCTGATCTTTCCTTCAAGCGCGGTTCTAACACGAGAGCAAAGCTGTTTAGTCGGCACCACCTGTCCAACTGAGTGCTTGTCAGTCAGCAACGGACGAATCTCAAGTTCCGGCCGACACACTATCGGCCGAGATTGACGGCGACATTGATGTTAATTACACTCGACGATCATCAACTTCCCGGAGATGGCTTGATGTATCTGGGAGAGGTTGATGCGCTTGCCGCTTCATATGAAAAGCGCGGACGAAAAGCTTAAGAAGATAGCTAGATTGGTCGAATCGCTGGACGATGAATTGAATATCCTGGAGTCTGCACACCACGTGCAGTTTGAGACGAAGGCTAGCCTGCAAGACAAGCTTTCCGCAGCAACCCGGACAAGATCCGCATTAACTAGAGCACGCCGTCTCAGAGACCTTATAGCGCAAACTCTGATCGAGCCCAAGGAGTAAAGCTTACGGTTAGCATCGAGAGTCCATTTTCGGCGCCGCTGGCGAAAATTGGACAAAACTTGCAAAGCGAGGCTGATTCGGACTTTCTGAAGTCAAGAAAGTTTCTAGCATTATGCTTGAAGGCGGTACCGCGATGTCCGATGGCATGGGATCCTCGAACCGTCCCATCGACCGTAGGAGAGCGCGCAGATACTCACTAAGCTGGGTCGCCAAAGTCATACTCGAAGACTCCGCCGACGAGGGTGAGCAAGTCGCAACTCTACGGAATCTGAGCTCCACAGGGGCGCTTGCCTGTCTGAAGACAAGTCCTCGACTCGGGCAAAGGATGCTTGTCTCTTTCAAGCTCCCATTTGAAATTGAAACCTGGATGCGTTATTCGGCGATTGTCGTCCGAGTAAAAGAAGCGACTGCAGGAGCGGACGTCGCCGTCAAGTTCGATCAATCGCGACCTGAGTTTGTAAAACCCCAGTTTTAGTTCTTATCGGACTGCAACGTTCGCAATCCATCACAATGAACCAATCTCTAGCTCAACGGGTTTCAGGTCGAGGCGTTCTCGCTAATCAAACTTCTTTGAGAACTGAGTGATGATGCCCTCGCTGAGCATGTCCGCCATGTGAAGTATCCGCCCGTGGACTCTTTCGCTCGCGGGTTCGCTACGGCACACCGAATGCAATCCTACAAGGAGCAAGTTCCGCATTAATGCGGAAGGGCTAGAACCTGTCGAGGTTCGCAGTACGATGTGTTCGCGCACGTTACACTTTCGGCGAGCGCAGTACGGTTGCATCGTGCAGGATCTTTGCATCAATAGGGAATCCGCGGGATTGCGGAACTTGACCAGGGTTCAAAAGAAAATGGATAGATGGAGGTTTCCGTTATGGCAAGTCCAGCAAGCATCGCTAAACATCCGATCCATCCGATGCTCGCAGCGCTTCCGATTGGACTGTGGATCTTCTCGCTGGTCAGCGACGTGATCTATGTTATGAAATGGGGCAGCTCGATCTGGAACGATGTCGCTTTCTACACGATGGCAGGCGGTATCGTCGGCGCGCTGCTCGCAGCAGTACCGGGATTTGTAGATTTACTTTCCATGTCAAAGGGAAAAATCAAGACGATCGCGCTCTGGCATATGAGCATCAATCTCACCATAGTTGTGCTGTATGGGGCGAATCTCTGGCTGAGAACTACGAACATTCCCGGCGCCCGTCTGCCGACCGCGCTCTCATTAGTTGGGGTCATAATGCTAGGCATCTCCGGCTGGCTAGGCGGCGAAATGGTATACGTTCACGGCATGGCGGTAGAACCACAGCAACACATTTTACCGGATGCAGCGCCCCAGGGTCGGGCGACTCCGAGGCGCGTAGCTTGAACCATTTTTAGGCTGCTACGCTGTAAAGAAAGGCGGAAAGACAGACAAAAGAAACCCGCACATATTGCGCAGGCTACTCTAGAAAAGCCCTTGGCTCGAAGGAAGAGAGCCAGAGAATTGGAGACCTTGATTTATTGCGAACCAGATCCTGAATAAGGCTAACAAGCGGTCCACATGCTGGCTAGTGATGCTGGCTCGCGATGCAAAACCTGCTGTCCTCTTATCTGCATACCCCTTATCTGCGTAGATGTTCGGTCTGCGAGCCGCCCACCTATTCTTGACTGTTCGTTCCAGAATGGGTATACTATGTCTTGAGGTAAGACTCTCGAATGGCGCGGCACAAAGAGTTTGATTCGGCTGAGGCCCTCCATCAGGCGATGGAGGTCTTCTGGTCGCGCGGCTATGAGGCGGCATCCATCCAGGAATTAGTCAAGCACATGGGAATCAATCGCCAGAGTCTCTATGACACCTTCGGAGATAAGCATGCGCTTTATCTACAGACGCTCGACTGTTACCGCGAAGTCGAGGGCCGCAGGATGTTTGAGCTCCTTGGGCGGGCGGGCCCGGTAAAGAAAACCCTGCGGCTGTTGTTCGAGGGCGTCATTGAAAGAGCGCTCTGCGACCCGCAACGGCGCGGCTGCTTCATGGGTAACGCGGTGTCGGAGTTAGCTGGGCGCTGCAAGGAGACGGCGGCCAGGACCGGCAGCAACATGACAACGACAGAGGAGGCTTTCTACCGCGCGCTGCTGCGGGGCAAGAAGGATGGGGAACTCAAGCACGTCCGCGACCTCCGCGCAGTCGCACGATTTCTTTGCAGCAGCATGCACGGTCTGGTGCTGACCGCAAAGGCCATACAGGATCGCAAAACGCTGGAAGACGTTGTAAAGGTCACTCTTTCGGTGTTGGACTAAATTTTTTGTGTTGTTCTGGAACGTACGTTCCAGAACAGGCGCCGTCGCCCAGCTCTTAACTACAACGGAGAAGAATGCTGATGCGTACTGAAAAACAGATCAAGATCATCAAGCGTGCGAAGCACAACGACTACAAAGCAGTTGGCTCAGATAAGAGACGAACCAGCGACCGGAATCATCCTGCAGAGACCAAGCGCGATGCGGTCGCAATCATCACGGAATGGGTAAGCGAATTGCGCCGGAAGAAGACTCAGGAAGCGGTACAAGGATTCCAGAGCCTGTTCGGCAATTCAGGCTGACAACTAGAGAAAGGACTCTATGAGACCGGAAATTGAATTACTCAGCGACGAACGGTTTGGGTCTGCCGACGCACGAACGACCAGAGACGATTTGCCGCACTCGGAGCCGCCAGAAGACCTAATGGATGCCTATTCGCGGGCTGTCATCACGGCGGCGGAAAAGGTCAGCCCGTCTGTTGTCTATATAGAAGTTCAGCAACCGGTGAGGAGCGGAAGAAGGAACGCTCCACGAATGCCGCAGGAAGCTCGGGGCAGCGGCTCGGGTTTCATCTTCACGCCAGACGGTTTCATTCTGACGAACAGTCACGTGGTGCACGGCGCTAAGCGAATCGAAGTGACTGTCTCAGATGGGCACAAGCATCAGGCGGATTTGATCGGAGACGATCCTGACACTGACCTCGCGGTGATCAGAATCAATGCGCCCAATCTGGTTCCCGCACATCTGGGCGAGGCGCAAAAGATTCGGGTCGGGCAATTAGCGGTGGCCATCGGCAATCCGTACGGCTTTCAATACAGTGTTACAGCGGGAGTCGTCAGCGCGCTTGGGCGCTCGCTGCGCGCCCAATCAGGCCGATTGATGGACGATGTGATTCAAACGGACGCCGCGCTCAACCCCGGCAATTCCGGTGGACCGCTGGTTAACTCTCGCGGAGAAGTCATTGGCGTTAACACGGCGATGATTCTGCCGGCCCAGGGAATCTCCTTTGCTACTTCGATTGACACTGCCAAGTTTGTCGCGAGCCGTCTAATTCGCGACGGTAAAGTCAGTCGCAGTTATATAGGCCTGGCCGGTCAGAACGTCCCGCTTCCACGCCGAATCGTGCGCTACTATGACCTGGCCGTCGAGAGCGGAATCCTGGTTGTGTCTTTCGAGGCCAACAGCCCGGCAAGGAATGCTGGGCTGCGCGAAGGGGACATCATCGTTGGCTTTGACGATCACACGACCGCCGGCATCGATGATCTTCATAAGCTGCTGTCGGAGGATCGCATCGGACACAAATCATCTCTGGTGGTCATTAGAGGCACGGAGAAATTGACCCTCGAGGTTATACCTCAGGAGTCTCAGAAAGGAACGAGCAATTAAGCTCTCGGTCCTGGAAAAAGAGAAGCCGGAAGGCAGAAGGCAGAAGGCAGACGGCCTGGTTTAAGAGACTTCCGATTTTTCGCCAAACATGAATTAGAATGCAGTAAAAAGGAGCTACAAGAAATGAATGAGAGCATTAAAGAAGTAAGCGACGGTTCTTTCAAGCACGAAGTTCTGGAATCCGAAAAACCAGTGTTGGTTGATTTTTGGGCTTCATGGTGTGGGCCTTGCCGAATGCTGGCTCCGACGCTCGAGGCGATCGCCGAACAGTACTCGGACAGCGCGGCAGTAGTAAAGCTGAATGTGGATGATAATTCGTCTACAGCGCAAGCGTATGGAATCAGAGGCATTCCCACCTTGATTCTCTTCAGCGCGGGAAAGGAGGTTGAACGGGTGATTGGCGCAACCAGCAAAGAGTCGATTTCACAAATGATTGAGAAGTACAGCGGCTTGCCGAGCAGCCAGTCCCAGCCTGCGTAGCTGGTCTGAGCTGAACCAACACCGGTATACCTCGGGCAAAAGAGAATACGTTGGAAATGGGGGTGAGTCACTTCCTTGTTACGTCCAGGTTAAAATCACTTATGACTTCGTACTCTCTTTTGTCGTTGGTACCGCTAAGAGTTAGTTTGTACTCGCCGGTAACAAACAGCCGGGAAGGCAATCTCACGACGACTGCTTTGCCTCTTTCAGCCTTTGTGGCTTGCAACAAGCCTCTCCAAATATCGTGCTGCTGTGCGTTTTCCACTACTACCAAATAGTTTTCGTATTGATCTTTTAACAGGTCCAGCCGGAGCTTGATGACCTCGGCGCCGTGCGGCACGGTGAGCTTCATCGCCTGCGGCGGGCCGCCTTTACTTCTCTCAATCTCGCCAAACCCGAGCGCGAATGTGGGAGGAGGGGCCTGCTGTTCTCTCAGCCTCGCTACCTCTTGCTGCAATTCCCCGCGCTCAGCTCGCTCGCGGTTGATAGCCTGATTCAACTCATCGTTCTGTTGCTTCTGCTGAGCGACCAATTTGTCCAACTCTTTCTCTCTTTGGTTCTGGGCCAGTTGTTCCGATTGCAGCCCTTTCAGATCCGAGCGCAGCTTGCTCATCTGAATTACCACCAGCGGAACGCCGACGATTAACATCATGAATCCCGTTGCCAAAACAAAACCCATCGCCGGCGACTCGAGCTTGAACGCTGACCGAACGCGCCGCAACCACGAGACACGGGGGCTTGCGGCGTGCATATCGGCAAACTCCATCAATGCCCGCGAGGACTTCACCCTCTCACGGCGCGCCGTCGAGGTGAGGAAGTTTTGCTCGAATAACTCGCGATCCTTGCGCGAAAGTTTTCCCCGAACACAATCGTCAATCAACTCGTCTTCGGCAACCACAAGCTCGTCAAAAAACTCTCCGTTCGATAGATACCTATCTTCAATTTCAATCCGCTCCTGTTCGGCCAAATCTCCCAGAAGGTATCGCGTGAGCTTTTTGTCTAGTTCAATTGTTGGCATCACGCCTCCGGCAGCCGTCTCATGACTTAGTGGCGCAACCTCAAATCCGTTTCTTGTTACTCAGGCAATCCAGGATGCACTCTTCCAATCGCTCCCTTGTGCGGTGCATTCTAACTCTGAGATTGCCTAAGGTTATCCTCAGTTCGGCTGCCATTCGTTTCCTCTTATCAATCTTTGCCCGCCCCTGTTCATAATAATAGTCGATCACCCGCTGGCGTTCGACGGGCACAAGCTTGCCGGAGCACTTCTCGAGACATTCAAGACGCGCCTCCTGTTCCTCTTTCTCGTCCGGGGCGTCGTCCACCATTGGCGCCACCAGAAGGCTACCGGATCCCTCGTCTTCAATCTCGTCCATTTTAGTTTGAGGCGATGCCCAGTGCTCCTTCAGGACAAACCGAGCTATCTGAGTGAGATAGCTGGGAAGTTCGCGCACCTGCACTCCTTCATCAATTCTCCGCGCTCCCCGGTCTATGGTCATATCGACAAGCTCGTCCGGGTCAGGACAACGATTGCACTCGAAGAACTTCTGCAGCTTCCTGCGTATGTCTAACAGCTTACGCCCGGCCTCATTCAAGTCTGAGTCCAGACAGGCGAGCAGCTTGTCAAACGCCGGTCCGGTTAGCACCCAGTCTTTCTTGTACACCGGCTGATCTCCCATCATCTATCTTGAGTTACCAATCAATATGAAAGGGGACCAGTAGTAGGGATGAGCGAACGGTTTCTTGTCATCTCGCTTGAAAGCCGGCGCGTTCTTCTCGGACACGCGCACAACCGCACCGCGCGTATCTGCGCTAGCGCCTTTCCCGTCATCCGGCGCGATCACGATCTTGACCGATGAAGAAGAAGCGCGTTTCTGCTCCTCCGGCAAGGGCTTCGTCTGCGCAGTGCCGTTAAGTAACGCGAGCTGCGCCCGCCGAAACGCTTCAGCTTTGCTCAGACCATTGCCGTTCTGGCGCGTTTGATAGAACTCACGCATCAGCCAGGGGGTGCTATTGTCGGCTACCGGCCAGAGCGTAGCCATTACCGACCCGGCGCCGAGTCGCTGCGCCAGTTCGGCAAAGCCATCGATCTCGCGTCCATTTGCGCCCGGTCGTTGTGCTGCCGTGTTGCATGCCGAAAGCGTCAGAAGTTCCACGCCTGCGAACAGGTCTGTGTGTTGCTTCATCTCCTCCAGCGTCATCGCAGTCCCGTCGCCCAGCAGCAAGAACGAACGCGCTTCATCGCCCGGACGAAAGTTGAAATGGCTCGAGATATGAACGAGCGGTCGCTTCCGCTTCAACGCAGCTAGCATTGTTGTTTTCGTGAACCTGGCGTCGGGCAGAACTTCACCATCAAGTACTCCGCCTGGCGATCCCTCTTGACGGAAGAGGGTGCGCAATTCTTCGGTGACGCCAGGCAATGAATCAAAAGCGAGTTTCTCACCCATTAGTTCGACCGTGTGAGCCTGCGAGCTACCAAGGCCCAGTCCCGTCCATCGAGGGCTGACTGGTCGAAGCAACCGCTCGCTATCGGCGCGGGTAAATGCTATGGAATTGTAGCGTTCAACCAGGTATTGGTTCCCGTCATACAACGCCGCCATCGGAACGTAGCGTAGATTGCCATCCAGCGACCACAGAATAGTGGCTGTGTCCTTGGGGAGCTGGGATTCGATGGGCTTGAAGACAATGGAATACAATTCTTGTGCGAGCGGCCTCGGATCATATCTGTCGCTCTGCAGCAGTCCCCAAAGTTGCAGGGCTTTCTGGTTGAGAGCATCGCCTCGGATTGGTTGTGAGGCAACAGTGATGTTGTCTGCTGTGATCACCAGAGCGCAGAATCTCTCGTCGCCTACAAACGTGTAAACAGCAACCGCCTTCTGACCGGTCGCCTGGCTCAGTTGGCGTAGCGCACTCTGCAGTTCGCGCGTGTCGGCAATCTCGCTAACCTTGTCTCTTTCCCGATTTGCCTGGGTAAACTCTAATTCAGCCTGTTTGAGAAGCACGACGAACTCGTCCAAGGCGGTTTTCATTTTGGCTTGAAGGTCCTGCAGTTGCGTCGCTTCCTCCGTGCTCGGTTGACGCCCTCCGACTTTGCGTGTCACTTCAGACAACTGCCGATCGACGACTTCGACGCGCCTGGTTGTCAGTTCGTAGCGTTCAGCAATCTGCGCTTCGCGCGCGGAGAGTGTGAGCACCGACGCTGTTTTGTGCAGATTCCTGTTGAAGTCAAAGTATTGCTGGTCCTTGAAAAGATTGAGAACCTGCTGCGCCTCCTGGAGGCGACCCAGGGCCATTAACAGGTAGGCGAGTTCGCGATAAGTAATTCCCTTTGTTCTCACAAAGGTTTTCTGTACCTCTTTATCGAGCTCAGCGATGTTCGCCCGGAGTTGCTGCAAGACGTTGACTGCTTGCTTGCCGTAGTAGACCGCCAGCGAGGAGTTGTTAACCTCCCATAGCCGCATCAGGTTGCGAAGCGTGTCCGCCTCTCCGCTGCGATCACCGGCGGCCCTTCGCATTGGCAGTGCTCGGTTGTAATACTCCAGGGCCTTCTGCTTCTCTCCTAGTGAGTAGTAGACAGAACCGATGTTATTGAGCACCGCGGCCTGGCCGGCGCGATCACCCACCGCCTTGTGAACTGGCAGCGCCTGGCCGTAGTACTCGAGCGCCTTCTGCAACTCGCCAACCGAGTAGTAGACAGCCCCGATATTGTTGAGCGTGGTCGCTTCACCTCGGCGGTCACCCGTAGCCCTGCGAATTGCCAGTGCAAGCTGGTGATACTCCACCGCCTTCTGCATCGCTCCGAGAGATCTGTAGACGCTCCCGATGCTGCTAAACAATTCGCCTGCGAGGCGTGTGCGATCGCCGAGCGCGCTTAGAATTCGCGCAGCCTGGCTGTAATAGTCCAGCGCCTTCTGATTGTCGCCGAGATCGTGGTAGACCCCACCGATGTGCCCCAGGGTCACAGCTTCGCCGGCTCGATCACCTGTCGCCCTGCGAATCGGCAGAGCCTGGTTGTAATATTCCAACGCCTTCTGCATCTCCCCGAGAGAATCGTAGACTGCACCGATGTTGCTGAGCGTGGTGGCCTCACTTCTACGGTCAACTACCAATCTCCTGATTGCCAAAACCTCGTTGTAATACTGCAGTGCCCTCTGCTTATCGCCGAGGGAACTGTAGATCGCGCCGATGTTGCTGAGAGTGTTCGCTTCACCCCTCCGGTCACCCACGGCCCTAACAATAGAAAGAGCTTGATTGCAATACTCCAGAGCCTTCTGGTGCTCGCCAAGAGATAGAAACACCGAGCCGATGTTGTTCAGCGTCCCAGCCTCACCGCTGCGATCACCTGAAGCTCTGCGAAGCGGCAAAGCCTGGTTGTGATAATCCAGCGCCTTCTGCTTCTCATCGATAGCGGCGTAGAGAACCCCGAGATTGTCGAGCGTGGACGCTTCCCCGTTGCGGTCACCGGCGGATCTTGACGCCAGCAGGGCCCGGTTGTAGTACTCCAGTGCCTTCTGCCTGTCGCCGAGATTGCTATGAATGAGGCCGATATTACTAAGAGTTCTAGCTTCCCCGGTGCGGTCACCCGCGTCATGTAAAACCGGCAAGGCCTGGTTGTAATACTCCAGAGCCTTCTGGTTATCGCCGAGAGATTGATACACAAATCCGACGTTATTAAGCGTAGAGCCTTCGCTGCCGCGATCACCAATGTCTCGATAAAGCTGAAGCGCCTGCTCGTACTTGGCGATCGCCGCTTTGAGTGACTGTTCTGAGCCTTCGTCTGACAGTCTCTTGGCTTCGTCAGAGGCTCGCCTGGCGGCAACTGCGCTTCCCGCACCCTGAGAAGGATTTCGCTCAGCCTGGGCTGGTGTTAGCGCCAGCGATGAGCCTGGCACTGCGTAGACAACCAGCAATGTCACTACGAACAGCGGACATATAGTGGCGCGACTCCTGCTCTTCATCTCTTTTACTCTCACTTAACCAGAACAACTTCTCTTCTGCCCTTCGCGAAATCGAACAGCGACGCCCTCTGAAAGGTGTTCTTCCTGTTCAGCGATGCTGCCGCGCCCGTCACCACCGGACCCTTCCCGCCTTCCGACTCAAACAGCTTCTTTAATTCCTTCTTAACCATCGCCTCATATAGCTTAGGCACTCGCTCCAAGCTATATACCAGCGCCTCGCTCAAGGTAATCTTGGCGTCCTTGTTCATATCTGCCTTGCGAGCTTGTATCCCATCGTTTATCAGCGCGAAGGTCAGCAACCCGTGCTGCAACTCTTCCAGTTCGAATGCAAAATCATCTGCTTGACTCGCCGCCAGTATTCTCATTCCTTTGTCATAGGCAAGCTGTCCAAGACCGCGACTGCCCATCGGACCGGGCTTGAACTCCTCTCCACCTTCGCCCCTGACCGTCCCCGCGGACTGGCACGCATCGACTATCATCACCATCTCTCCTGCATCTACGTCTCTAATCCACTCAGATAGTTCTTCGCCCGATATGGCTCTAGCCAGGACCTCCGCGTTGACCTCTCTTTCGCTACCAGGGCCAATATCGGTCGGAAAGAGGTAGAACTGCCCGTGCTTGTCGGCATAACCGTGACTCGAAAAATCGATAATCACAAGATCCTCCGGTCGCGCCTTTCTGGCGATCTCTTCGAGCGCCGTTTTGAAGTTCGCTTTGGTAGCTTCCCTCTCGCCTTCGCGCTTGTCCTTGGCGGATACCAGCGAGACGCCAGTCACCTCCGCATATTCGCCCGCCTGCTTGATCTTCTCGACCAGCAATCGTTGCGCGTCTCTGGCATCATTCGCCGCGTAGCGCAAATCCCAGGCTTTGTTCTGATAGCGGTTCACACCAACGGTCACGATGTAGGCTTTGCCTTTTATTAGTGGCTGTCCCGGGGGCGGGTCATAGGTCTTCGTGAAGGTGGTGCTCTTCACACGATCATCGTTGAACCCGTAGGCTGAAAACTTGATTGGGTTCCCGCCGGTCCTTCCTGGCAGTTTGATGTCTTTGAAGATAATCGTCCGCGAGCCGTCGGCTTCGGCCTTCACCTGCTCGCCGGGCCTTACCTTCGCGCGTTCGCGCCACCCTCGCAATCGTTGCTCATCCGTCAAATCCACCTGTATGGATCCTGGCATAGGTTTGTTCTGCGGGTACTGCCCGACGATCTGTCCATCGCGGAACAGGCGCACGTCATAAACATCGGTCTCTCGCGTGGTCTTTACCTTGCCAATCCCATATCCGTCTGATGCCTTTGCGACATTGACTTTCACGGTGACCAGTTCGGCGCTGTCCTTTTGCGATTCGATTGAAGTTATGACGACTGTCGGCTGCACACGGTTGAGTGTGGCAATAGATTTGGTGTTGAATGTCTCGCCATTGAGGAGGCGAGGGAGGAGGCTCGGCTCATAATAATCGCGCATAAAGATCTCGATGGGCAGAGGCTTCATCGGATCATCAGGCATGATCCAGTGCAGGCCCTTAATCTCATCGAGGTTGTTCGTATCGAAGTGGCCTTCCGAATCAACGACTGCCCAGGAGCCATCACTGAAAGAAATCAACTCGCAAAGTTCCTTACCGGTAGAAACGGACCACAATCGAGAAGTACCGTCCAGGCTGGCAGTCAACATATGCTTTCCGTCGAACGAGAAGACTGCTGACCTGACCCAGCCGGAATACCCTTCAAACCTGCGAACCTCTCGACCGTCTTCGACCTCCCACAGTTGCGCTGTGCCGACGCTGACGGTCAACAGGTACTTTCCGTCTAACGAGAATATCGCTGAGAGAACGCCGCCGGAGGGTCCTTCAAACTTGCGCACCTCTCGACCACTTTCTGCTTCCCACAATCTTGCTGTTTTGTCACCGTTCGCAGTCAACACGTACTTTCCATCTGCCGAAAAAGTCGCTGATATGCCCCACTGGGAATACCCTTCAAACTTGCGAACTTCCCTGGCGCTTTCTGTCTGCCACAGCCGTGCTGTCTCCAGGCCCGCGGTCAACACGTACTTTCCGTCTGCCGAGAAGCTTGCTGACTGGACCCAGTCGGAATGCCCTTCAAACCTGCGCACCTCTCGACCGCTTTCGACTTCCCACAGCCGCGCTGTAGTATCATCGCTCGTAGTCAACACGTACCTCCCGTCGGGCGAGAAGATTGCTGAGTTCACCGAGTCGGAGTGCCCTTCGAACCTACGCAGCTCTCGACCGCTTTCTGCTTCCCACAGCCGCGCGGTCTTGTCCCCGCTCGCAGTCAACACGTATTTTCCATCTGAAGAGAAGATCGCAGAGCGGACCCCGAGCGAATGTCCTTCAAGCCTGCGCACCTCTCTCCCGCTTTCCACTTCCCACATGCGTGCTGTTCCGTCGTCGTTCGAACTCAAAATGTACCTTCCGTCTGACGAGAAGATTGCTGAGGAGACTCCGCGCGAATGACCTTCAAACCTGCGCACTTCTCGGCCGCTTTCCACTCCCCACATCGACGCCGTTTTGTAGGCGGCGCTCAACACGTACTTTCCATCTGACGAGAAGGTTCCGGAATGCGCTTGAAACCTGCGCACCTCTCGACCGGTTTCCACTTCCCATAGCACCAACTCGGCGCTCGAACTCAAAATATACCTTCCGTCGGGCGAGAAGATTGCTGAGTTCACCCAAAAGGAATGCCCTTCGAACCTGCGCACCTCTTGCCCACTTTCTACTTCCCACAGACGCGCTGTCCTGTCTCTGCTCGCAGTCAACACGTACTTTCCGTCTGACGAGAAGATTGCTGACTGGACCGAGTCGGAATGCCCTTCAAATCTACGCACCTCTCTCCCGCTTTCTATTTCCCACAGCCGCGCCGTCTTGTCTTCGCTGGCAGTCAACGTGTACCTTCCATCTGGCGAAAAGATTGCTGAGGTCAACCCGTCGGAGTGCCCTTCAAACCTGCGCACCTCTCGCCCGCTCTCTAATTCCCACAGCCGCGCTGTCTTGTCATCGCTCGCAGTCAACACGTATTTTCCATCTGAAGAGAAGATCGCTAAGCGGACCCTTTTGGAATGTCCTTCAAACCTGCGCACCTCTCGACCGCTTTCGACTTCGCACAGACGCGCTGTCTTGTCCCAGCTCGCCGTCAACATGTACCTTCCATCTGACGAGAAGATGCCGGAACCACCTTTTAACCTGCTCACCCTTCTACCGCTCTCTAACTCCCACAACACCGTTTCGTCGTCGGTCGAAGTCAAAATGTTCTTTCCGTCTGGCGAGAAGATTGCTGAGTTTACCCAAGCAGAATGGCCTTCAAACCTGCGCACCTCTCGACCGCTTTCTAACTCCCACAGTCGTGCTGTCTTGTCATCGCTCGCAGTCAGCACGTACTTTCCGTCCGGCGATAAGATTGCTGAGTTGACCATGTTGGAATGTCCCAACTGCGCGACCAGTTCCGGCTTCCGGGAGGAATTGTTTGTCTGAATGCTAACCCTCTCCGATTGATCCCGCATTGCCTTACTGCTCACCGGGGCAAGCGCAAGCGAAAGAAGACAAACAAATGCGTGTAGCAACCACGATGCTTGAGCACGGCGTCGCATCACAGGTTTTTGTTTCTTATCAGAAGGCATCTGGTATTCGTGACCTGGACAAATCGGCTCAGTCTTGCAAGACCAAACCCGGAGTCTATTGAGGCAGCACCTACTTTTTGACCGTGTCTTTCGGGTAGAGCGAGGAACAGTCCTCACGGCCCAGCCGCCACGACAGCCCCCAGTCTTCAAACCGCATTTCGTCGGTACCCGCGACCCGCCGAATTGGAATTCGCCGCCAGCAATACTCAGACTGATGGCCGTCGCTGTCCTTCTTGCAAAGTCCCATACCGGCCTCCGGCGGCATGTAGCGCAGCACCGTCCAACTACTTGCGTCCTTCGAAACCTCGACGAGCACATACTCGTAAGTGATGTACCTGGTCAAACCCAGAAACCAGGCTTTGTTCCCCTCAATATTGAGCAAGTGCAATAGCGTCACGTCGTAGACCGGCGAACTGGAACTTTTGGTGTAGTCGAACCTCACCTTGTTAGGCATCTTTGCAATAGCCGAGCACCACTCATCTCCAGCGTGTTTGCAGATCGCGTTCTCCTGCTGTCCGCAAAACGGTTGAGAAGGTGCCAGGCTCATACTCAGCTT